>JBEQBK010000074.1:0-12304 GCA_041639855.1 Halobacteriaceae archaeon
TCGTTCCGGGCGGGCACTCTATAAGTCTGGCCACGACACCGTGGAACATGGTTGTGTTCACCGTGCCGGCGACTGTCACGGGCGGACAAGTCGCGCCGTACGTCTCGGCGGCGCTCGAAACGGACACCATAAAGACGTTCGTCGGCGCGCTCTTCGCGGTCATCGCCGTCGCCCTCTTCGCGATGGCTGCGGGGGTGGTCTGAATGGAGAACTACGACGACGTCCTCCTCCCGACCGACGGAAGCGAGGGTACGGAAGCGGCCGCCGCGCACGCCGGTCTGTTCGCCCGGAACCACGGCGCGACAGTCCACGTCCTCTCGGCGGTGGACACGCGGAACCGCTTCGAGAGCCCCTCCAGCGGGATTGCGGGCGACGTGTGGACCGAGACCCAACGCGAGCACGCTACCGAGTCCATCACCAAGGCAGTCGCCGCCCTCCCCGACGACATCGACATCGAGCGCCACATCGCGGAGGGGGTTCCCCGGAGCGTCATTCTCGACCATATTGACGAACTGGACGCGGATATCGTCGTGATGGGGACCCACGGTCGAACGGGTCTCTCGCACTACCTCATCGGGAGCGTCACGGAGAAGGTGGTGCGCGCGTCGCCGGTGCCGGTGGTGACGGTCCCGCTCGAAGCCGAGGAGTCGTAACGGACGCGTCACTCCTTCGGCTCACTTCTCGTCGTAGACCGGATGCGTACCCCCCACGACCCGGCTAAAGACGGCTAACACGGCGCTGTGGAACGCGACCAGAATCACGACGCTCCCGACGATGATGCCGACCCGGAGCGGCGTCGAGAGTAGCCCGAGCGAGACGATGAGCGTCGTCGCACAGGCCGGCGGGTGAATAGCGTCCGTCGCGATCATCGCCCAGCTCGTCACCACGATGGAGGCCGTGGCGCTGGCCGCCAGACGCAGTCCCGCCATCGAGAACGAGGGCGGGGTTCCGATGAGGCTCACGTCCGCCGCCAGCACCGACCACGCCGCCAGGCCGGCGATGCCGCCGATGAGGTGGCTCCCGACGATTCGGTACCCCGCCATCCGCTCGCCCCGCCGGTCGAAGGCGAGGACGAACGCCGTCGGGCCGAGGCTCGGGAAGACGAAGGGTTGGCCGCTCCCCCACGCGATGACTCCGAGAACGGTGAACAGAAGCCCGGCGTACAGACTCGTTCCGAGCCGGCGTCTCACACCCGCGCTTCGGCGGGCGTTTCATAAATGGGCCGCGCTTCTCAGCGCAACTCGGGGTCCTCTCGCTCGGGCTCGACGCCGTCGTCGCCGGTCAGGTCGTGCTCGTCGCGGAGGTCCGAGATACGGTCGCGGATGTCGGCCGCGAGTTCGAACTCCAGGTTCGAGGCGGCCTCCTCCATCCTGTCTTCGAGCTCCTCGATTCTGCGCGCCGCCGCCTCGGCGTCGGTCGGTTCGTCGCCGGCCACACCCGACGTGTCGGTCTCCGCGCCGGGGAGGTTCGTCTCGCCGATTTCCTTTTCGATGGTTCGGGGCTCGTAGCCGTGTTCCTCGTTGAACTCGCGTTGGATTTCGCGGCGTCGTCCGGTCTCGTCGATGGCCTCTTCCATCGCTTCCGTCGTTTCGTCCGCGTAGAGAACGACCTCGCCCGCGACGTTCCGGGCGGCGCGGCCCATCGTCTGGATGAGCGAGGTCCGCGAGCGCAGGAACCCCTGCTGGTCGGCGTCCAGAATCGCTACCAAGGAAACCTCCGGGATGTCCAGCCCCTCGCGGAGGAGGTTGATGCCCACCAGCACGTCGATATCCCCCTTCCGCAGGGAGCGGATTATTTCGTGGCGCTCCAGGGTGTCGGTCTCGTCGTGCATGTAGGCCACGTCGACGCCCGCTTCCTCCAGATACTCCGTGAGGTCCTCCGCCATCCGCTTGGTGAGCGTGGTGACCAGCGTTCGCTCCCCGGCCTCCACCTGGGCATCGACGCGCCCTAGCAGGTCGTCGATTTGGTTCTCCGCCGATTGGACCTCGATTTCGGGGTCCACCAGGTGGGTGGGCCGGACGATCTGTTCTACTACTTGCCCGCTGTGCTCTCGCTCGTAGTCGCCCGGCGTCGCGGAGACGTAGAGCGTTCGGTCGGTCTTCGCCTCGAACTCCTCGAAGGTCAGCGGGCGGTTCTCGTACGCCGTGGGGAGGCGAAAGCCGTTCTCGACCAGCGAATCCTTCCGGGATTTGTCGCCCGCGAACTGGCCCTTGATTTGGGGGACCGTCCGGTGGGACTCGTCGATGACGGTGAGGAAGTCGTCGGGGAAGTAGTCGAGCAAGGTGTAGGGGGCGTCGCCCTGCTCCCTGTCGGAGAAGTACAGCGTGTAGTTCTCGATGCCCGAACAGTAGCCCGCCTCGCGCAGCATTTCGAGGTCGAAGGTGGTGCGCTCCTCGATGCGCTGGGCGGCGACGAGGTCGCCCTTGCGCTCGAAGTGCTGGACGCGCTCCTCCATCTCCCGCTCGATTTCGTCGATGGCGTTTTCCAGCCTTTCCTCGGGGATGGAGTAGTGTTCCGCCGGGTGGACCAACACAGCAGGTTCGTCGCTCTTGAGTTCCCCTTCGAGGGGGTCGAGTTTCCGCATCGAGTCTATCTCGTCACCCCAGAACTCCACGCGGACGGCGTAGCGGCCGTACATCGGGAAAATCTCGACGGTGTCCCCCCGAACGCGGAACGTACCCTGATGGAAGTCCACGTCGTTGCGCTCGTAGTTCAGATCCACGAGGCGCTTGATGAGTTCCTCGCGGCCGATTTCTTCGCCCCGTTCGAGGCGCAGCGACATGTCCACGTAGTTCGACGGGTCGCCCAGCCCGTAGATAGCCGAAACGGAGGCGACGACGATGACGTCGTCCCGGGTGAGCAGGGAGCGGGTTGCGGAGTGGCGGAGTCGGTCGATTTCGTCGTTGACGGAGGCGTCCTTGTCGATGTAGGTATCACTGGATTCGACGTACGCCTCGGGCTGGTAGTAGTCGTAGTAGGAGACGAAGTACTCGACCGCGTTGTCGGGGAAGAGGTTCTTGAACTCCTCGTACAACTGCGCCGCCAGCGTCTTGTTGTGCGCGATGACCAGCGTGGGCTGTTGGAGTTCCTCGATGGCCCACGAGACGGTGTTCGTCTTTCCCGACCCCGTCACGCCGAGCAGGGTCTGTTTGTCCATCCCCGAGTCGTAGCCCGCCACTAACTGTTCGATGGCGTCGGGCTGGTCCCCCGCCGGCTCGAAGGGGGCGTCCACCCGGAAGGGGCGTTCGGCGTCGGGCCGGTCCGGCGAGAGCGGGCCGGTGTCGGAGTCGGACACGGTTACCTTGGGTTGGGTGTCCAGTCACTTTACCCCCTCGGCGGACGACGCAAGCGCTTTCACCCCCACTACGCTATCGCCCGGCATGGCACGCGAGGAACTCCAGAACGCGAGCGCCGCGCTGCGCGAAGCCGCGACGGACGCGACCGACGGCGAGGTCGAGGAACGCCTCTACGACCAATCCAAGCAACTGGCCGACTTGGCCGCCGCCGAGCGGGGCCCCGACCACGGCCGGCTGGCCCGCCACGAGAACACGCTCCACGAACTCATCGACGCGACGGAGGGCGAGACGAAGGCGAACATCGAGGCCGCGCTGGAGAGCGTTCAGGAGTACCGCTCGGGCGTCGAGGGCGTCTAGGACCCGCTTTTTGCTGTGGAGCCGGCCCCGCGAAGCGGGCTCCCCCGCCGAACCCCCGAACGAAAAAGTGGCTTAGCAAACGGGCTTCGGGTTGACGCCCATCGCTTCGAGGGATTCGGTGTACGCCTGGTAGGCGACCTGAATCGCCTCGTCGGCCGCGTCGGCGGCGCGCTCCCAGTCGGATTCGTCAGCACAGATGGCGTCCAGCAGGTCGACAGCGCGTTCGAGCTGGTCGTCTAGGTCCCCGCGGAGCTTCCGGAAGGTGCTCGCGGTCATCGGGTCCGCCTGCCCGGTGAAGAAACCCGTCATCTGTTCTTTGGACTTGTCGGCGGCAAGGGTCCGGCCTACTAGGGCGCCCGCCCGTTCGACGGTGTCGTCGAGCGAGCGGAGGTACTGCTGGATTTCGGGCACTCCATCGAGGTCGGGCTCTTCGTCGAGTTCCCCCAGCACCGTTTCGTAGTGGTCGCCTTCCACACTCGCAATATGCTCCCAGACGCCGCGGGCGTTGCCGTTGCCCTCGTCGTCGGCCCACTCGGCGAAGGTCTCAGCGGCGTGATACTCGGCGCGCGCGGCGGCCCGCAGGACGGGCTCGGGCTCCATCTCGCCCTCGGTGTCTGCGTACAGCGATTTCGACGAGCCGAGCCGGGAGAGGGCCGTCTCGTTGCGCTCGCGGACGCCGTCGGCGAAGTTCTCGGTCATACTCCTCGATATCGCCGCGCACGGCTTGTAACCTCCGCTTGGCCGGTGTCGCCACTCCGGAGGTGGCGAAAGAAGAAACGGGTTGTCGCTTACTTCGGCTCGTCGCCCTTCACGATGGGGGCGTCCACGAGGTTGCCCCACTCGGTCCAGGAGCCGTCGTAGTTGACCGCGTCGCCGTAGCCGAGCAGTTCGTGGAGCGCGAACCAGGCGACGGACGAGCGCTCGCCGATGCGGCAGTAGGCGACGACCGTACCGTCGCCTTCGATGCCGTCCTCGGCGTAGAGCTCCTGCAGTTCGTCGACGGGCTTGAAGCGACCGTCGTCTTGGGTCACGGCCGCCCAGGAGATGTTCTGTGCGCCGGGGACGTGGCCGCCACGCTGGGCGGTCTCCTGCAGTCCTGGGGGCGCGAGAACCTCGCCGGAGTACTCCTCGGGCGAACGGACGTCGACGAGGGGCAGGTCGCGCTCGATGGCGTTCTCGACGTCCTCTCGGTACGCGCGGATGCTCTCGCGCGGACTGCCGGCTTCGTACTCGACTGCCGAGAACTCGGGGACCTCGTCCGTCGTCTCGTAGTCGTTCTCGACCCAGTAGTCGCGGCCGCCGTCGAGGAGCTTCACGTCCTCGTGGCCGTAGTACTTGAACTGCCAATAGGTGTAGGCGGCGAACCAGTTGGAGTTGTCACCGTAGAGAACGACCGTGTCGTCCTCGCTGATGCCGTGGGAGCCCATCAGGTCCGCGAAGTCCTCCTTCGAGAGGATGTCGCGCTCGACCTGGTCCTGGAGCTGCGTCTCCCAGTTGAAGCCGATGGCGCCGGGGGCGTGAGCCTCCTCGTAGGCCTCGGTGTCCACGTCGACCTCCACCAGCCGGAGGTCGGAGTCGTCGTCCTGGAACTCGTCGAGGCGCTCGGAAACCCACTCGGCGCTGACGAGTACGTCGTTGGCGTAGTCGCTGTCTTGAACCATACAGGTTTCCATGGCACGCCCACCCTCTTAAACGCCCATCCCCCGGCAGGGACCCCCGTTCATCGGACGAAGGCGCAAATATTGCTGGTTGTTCGGTCGGAAGAAAACGGGACAGACAGCCTCACGGTTGGCGCTTTTTGCCGACCCGTCTCTACCGGTGTATCGGTCTCGATTGCCGGAAATAGTGACATGTGATATGGCCACACACTACACATAAAACCCCCGACGCTAAACCGTCGGGCCGCGTGGGCGCGGACATGAACGGCAGCGCGGTCGTGTCGGCGGACTGGTTGGCCGAGCGACTCGACGACGGCGACGTATCGGTGGTGGACGTGCGCGACGCGTGGGAGTACGACGGCATCGGCCATGTGCCCGGCGCCGCGAACGTTCCTTTCGACTCGTTTCGCTCGGAGGCGGGCGACGAGGGGATGTTGCCCGGCGCCGAAACCTGGGGGGACCTGCTCTCCGGGGCCGGCGTCGCGAACGACGACCATCTGGTCGCGTACGACGACACCCACGGCGTGTTCGCCGCGCGCTTCCTCGTGACGGCGCTGCTCTACGGCCACGCCCCCGAGAAACTCCACCTGCTCAACGGCGACTACAGCGCGTGGACGACCGAGCACGAGGTCGAGAGCGGGACCCCCGACGTCGCCGAGACGGACTACGAGCCCGGCGAGCCCGAGAATACCCCGCTCGTCGGCGCCGAGGACGTGGCCGCCGCGAGCGAGGACCCCGATTCGGTGGTCGTGGACACCCGCTCGCCCGAGGAGTACGAGGACGAACACATCCCGAACGCGGTCAACCTCGACTGGATCGACCTCGTGGACGACGAGACCCGGGGGCTGCGTTCGGAGGCCGAACTCCGCGAAACCCTCGCCGAGCGGGGTATCGCCCCCGAAAACCGGGTCGTCCTCTACTGCAACACGGCGCGGCGCATCAGCCACACCTACGTCGTGTTGCGGTGGTTGGGCTACGAGGACGTGGGGTTCTACGAGGGCTCGATGACCGAGTGGGCCGCGAGCGACCGGCCGACCGAGTCGGGGTAGGAACCGGCCGGGCGTTTATCGGTTCGGAGCTTTGTGGGACCGTATGACGTACCGAACCACGTTCGGCTGGTCGCTGCTCTCCTCGGGGGTTGTGACGCTCCTCCTCGTTTTCCTCCCGGGCGACTCCTGGCTGTGGGGGGTTCTGTTGCTCGCCGCGGGCGTCCTCACGCTGTACGTCCGGGACGACCGGCCGTACTGAGGGGATTTTTGATGCGCCGGCCCTTGCACTCCCTATGCCAACTATCGGCATCGTCGGCGCCGGCGCGGCGGCCGCCGCGGCCGCCTACACTCTCGACGGCGCCCCCGAAACCGACATCGAGCTCGTGGAGAAGTCCGGCGGGCTCTGTGGCCGCGCCGCGACCCGCCGCCGCGAGGGCGGCTACGTCTACGACTACGGCGCGAACTACGTCAAATCGGACGACGAGCGCGTGAACGAACTCCTCACTGACGGCCTCGACGCGGACGGGCTCGTCGACGCGACCGAGTCCGTGTACGTCTTCGACGCCGACGGCGAGGTCGAACCGGGCCGCGACGCCGACGGCCACAAGTGGAGCTACCGGCGCGGGCTCACCCAGGTCGCGAAACGCCTCCTTGGGGGCACCGACGCGACGGTCCACCGGCGGACCCGTGTCGAGACGGTCCGCAGGGAGGGAGAGCAGTGGGCCCTGACCGACGCTGAGGGAGAAGGCTACGGCCCCTACGACTACCTGATTCTGAACCCGCCCGCGCCACAGACGGCCGAACTCCTCCGGACGGCCGCGTGGGAGGACGAGCGCCGGGCGGCCCTCGCCGAGGCCGCCGAAGGCGTCCCCTATCGGACCATCTGGACCGCCGTGCTCGGCTACGAGTTCCGCCTCGACACTCCCTACTACGGGCTGGTGAACCCGGGGAAGGACCACGAACTCGGCTGGCTCTCCCGCGAGGAGTGCAAGGCGGGCCACGTCCCGGAGGGCGAGAGCGTCCTCGTCGCGCAGGCCAACCACGAGTGGTCGGTCGAACACTACGACGACGACCCGGCCGCGAACGTCGCCGAACTCGCCGGCCACGCGGCGGACGTGGTCGGCGACGAACGCCTCCGGGAGCCGGCGTGGACGGACCACCAGGGCTGGCGCTACGCGCTCCCGGACGCCGGCGTCGCCCCGGAACCCGTCGCGGCGGCCGAGCGCGTGGGCCTCTACTGCGTCGGGGACTGGGTCGCGGGCGAGGCCCGGGTCCACGCGGCGCTCCGGAACGGGCTGGAGACGGGGGAACGGCTCGCGGCGAACCTGGTCTGAGTTACTCGCCGTACTCGTCCTCGATGACGTCGATGGGGACCCCCGGCTCGTCGCGCTCGCCGAACCCGGCGGAGAGCACCCGCGTGAGCGCCTCCTCGACGCTCTCGTCGGTCTCGGTGTAGTCCTCCGGCTTCACCTCCAAGACGAAGCCAGTCGTGATGTTCGGCGCGGTCGGCATGAACACGACGTCCCGGCCGTCGTCGGTTGTCTTGCCGGTTTTGAACGCGGTCATGCGCATCCCGTTCCACGGCTCCACCCGGACGGGCTTCTGAAGGTCGTCGGTGCCCGAGAGCGCCGTCTCGACGGCCATCTTGGAGGCGTTGTACACCACCCGCAGGCCGGGCAGCCGGTTGGCGAGGTTGTCGATGCCCGCCTCCACGACGGAGCCGAGCGCCGTGCGCATCAGGTAGCCCACGGAGAAGACGAACAGCGCCGTGAAGGCGAGCGTTAGGAGGACGCGCACGACCTCGGCGAGCACCACGCCCCGCTGGCCGCCGCCGAATAGCTCGGGCGTGACGACCGCTTCGAGGAGGCTGATGCCGGCGACGTGCGAGAACAGCCAGAGGACCACGTAGGAGGTGATGGCGACGGGGACGAGTAACACGAGACCGCTGGCGAAGTCCCGCTTCCAGGTCGACATACGAAGCAGTTGTCGGGCCTGTTATCAGTCTTTTTCGGTCATCCGCTCAGAACTGCCCGAACGGCGAAGGTCAGGTTCTCCCGACGCTCGGCCACCCGGCGCGCGAAGTAGGAGAGCCACTTCTCGCCGTAGGGGACGTACTGGTAGACCGGCACGTCCGCGGCCAGTTCGCGCTGGGCGTCCTCGCGGACGCCCATCAGCATCTGGACCTCGTAGTCGGTGCCGTGTTCCTCGCCCAGTTCCCGGGCGTACTCGATCATCGCGGGGTCGTGGCTCCCGACGGCGACGGCCCCCTCGAACTCCCGGAACGCGAGTTCGAGACAGTCCCGGTAGGCCGCGTCGACGGCGGCCTTCGACGTGTGCGCGATTTCCGCGGGTTCGTCGTAGGCGCCCTTCACCAGTCTGACTTTCCCGGGGAGCGGCGCCAGCCGCTCCAGGTCGTCGGGCGTCCGCTTCAGGTTCGCCTGCACGCAGACGCCGACGCCGCCGTACTCGGTCACCAGCGCCTCGTAGGCGTCGAGGGTCGCGTCCGTCGTCGTGTGGTCCTCCATGTCGAACCAGACGAACACCCCTCGTTCGTGGGCCGCGGCGACGATTCGCTCGGCGTTCTCGCGGAACGCGTTCTCGTTCACACCCAACCCGATTTGGGTGGGTTTCACCGAGACACAGGCGTCGAGGTCCGCGCTCGCGACGTGTTCGACCAGTTCGAGGTAGGCCGCGGCGTCGGCGTCCGCTTCCTCCCTGTGCTCGTAGTGCTCCCCGAGGAGGTTCAGGATAATCCCCACGCCGTCCCTGTCCAGCGCCGCGGCGTGTTCGAGAGCCTCGGCAGCGGACTCGCCCGCGACGAACCGGGACGCGATTGGGGGAATCATATCAGATAGTAAGGGCGCCCCGGCTATGTCCCTTGCGCCGGCCGGTTTCGGGGGTGGAAGCCACCGCCTTTTAAATCTCCTCGGGCGTAGCACCGGGTATGGACCTTCTCGCCACGCTCCTGACGGCGCTATGGGCGATGCTTCCCGCCTACGTGCCCAACAACGCCGCGGTGCTCGCCGGCGGGGGTGCCCCCATCGACGGCGGCCGGACGTGGGGCGGACGCCGGGTTCTCGGCGACGGGAAGACGTGGCGCGGCACTCTGGTCGGAACGCTCGCGGGCGTCGCCCTCGCGTTCGGATTGAACGCCGTCGAGCCCGCGGTTTCGGGCGCGGCCGGCGTCGCCCTCCCGACGTTCCCCCTCGCCGCGGCCGTCGCGCTCGCCGCGGGCGCGATGCTGGGCGACATTCTCGCCTCCTTTCTGAAGCGCCGAACCGGACGGGAGCGCGGCGCGGCTTTCCCCCTCGTGGACCAGCTGGACTTCGTCGTCGTTTCGCTCGCGCTGACGGCGCTCGTCGCGCCGGGGTGGTTCGGGGCCGTCTTCACGCTGCCCGTCGTCGCCGCCGTCGTGGTGGCCACCCCGCTCTTGCACATCGGGACGAACGCCATCGCCTACGCGCTGGGGCTGAAAGAGGAGCCTTGGTAGGACGGCGACCGCGGCGCTTTTGCCGGTCGGCGCACGCTCTCCGGTAATGCCCAACGACGAACTCGTCGCGGCGCTCCGCGACGCCGACGCCGTCCAGTTCGGGGAGTTCGAGCTCTCCCACGGCGGCACCAGCGAGTACTACGTGGACAAGTACCTCTTCGAGACGGACCCCGAGTGTCTCTCCCTCATCGCCGAGGCGTTCACCGAGAAACTCGATTCCGACACGAAGCTCGGCGGCGTCGCCCTGGGCGGTGTACCCCTCGCCGCGGCGACGAGCGTCACCGGCGACTTCCCCTACGTCATCGCGCGCAAGGAGGCCAAGGAGTACGGCACGGGCAACCGCATCGAAGGCAGACTGGCGGAGGGCGAGGAGGTCGTCGTCCTCGAGGACATCGTCACCACGGGCCAATCGGCGGTGGACGCGGTCGAGGCCCTGCGCGACGCGGGCGCCGAGGTGAACCGCGCGCTGGTGGTCGTCGATAGGGAGGAGGGCGGCACGGAGAACCTCGCCGACGCGGGCGTCGAGTGTGAGGCCCTCGTGACCGCGAGCGACCTGCTGGACGAGCGGTAGCGCCGACACAGAAGGTTTTTGTCGGCCCCACGCCACCCTCCGGGTATGACGGCAGGTGGCTACTTTACAGGGGCGTGAGCCCATCTTTCCCTTCCCCAGCCACGCTCGCCGCCCGAGGTGACCATTCATGTCCCAACAGCAACCGGTAGTCGTAACGCTTCCCGACGGGTCCGAGCTGGAGTTCGCCGACCCGCCCACCGTGGAGGAGGTCGCCTTCTCTATCGGGCCGGGCCTCGGAGAGGACACCCACGCTGGCGTCGTGGACGGCGAACTCGTCGCGCCGGAGCACGTCATCGAGGGCGACGCCGAACTGGAAATCGTGACGCCCTCGGCCGACGAGTACCTCGACCTGGTGCGCCACACGGCCGCACACTGCCTGGCGCAGGCGGTCCTCCGGCTCTATCCCGACGCGGACCTCGCTATCGGTCCGCCGACCGACGAGGGGTTCTATTACGACTTCGACGGCGTCGATCTCGACGAGAGTGATTTGGAGGACATCCAGGCCGAGATGGAGGAGATAATCGCGGCCGACTACGAGGTCGAGCGGGAGGTCGTCTCCCGCGAGGAGGCCGAACAACGCCTCGCCGACCAACCCTACAAGCTCGAACTGCTCGACGACTTGGAGGGCGAGACCATCACCTTCTACTCGCAGGGCGAGTTCGAGGACCTCTGTGCCGGTCCGCACGTCGACTCGACGGGGGATATCGGCGCCGTCGAGCTTCTGGAAATCGCGGCGGCCTACTGGCGCGGCGACGAGGAGAACCCGATGCTCACCCGCGTGTACGGGACGGCCTTCGAGTCCGAATCGGACCTCGAAGCGTTCCTCGAACGCCGCGCGGAGGCAGAGAAGCGCGACCACAGAAAAATCGGGTCGGAGATGGACCTCTTCTCCATCGACGAGACCGCGGGGCCGGGCCTCCCCCTCTACCACCCGAACGGGAAGCAGATTCTGCGGGAGCTCTCGGGCTACGTGGAGGAGCTCAACGAGCGGGCGGGCTACGACTACGTCGAGACGCCCCACCTGTTCAAGACGGACCTCTGGAAGAAGTCGGGCCACTACGAGAACTACCAGGACGACATGTTCCTCTTCGAGCTCGACGAGGAGGAGTACGGTCTGAAACCGATGAACTGCCCGGGCCACGCCACCATCTTCGACGACGCGTCGTGGTCCTACCGCGATTTGCCCGTGCGCTACGCGGAGAACGGGAAAGTCTACCGCAAGGAACAGCGCGGCGAACTGTCGGGGCTCTCGCGGACGTGGGCGTTCACCATCGACGACGGCCACCTGTTCGTCCGACCGGACCAAATCGAGGCGGAGGTCCGCGAAATCATGGACATGATTTTCGAGGTCATCGACACCTTCGACCTCGACGTGCAGGTCGACCTCGCGACGCGCCCGGAGAAGTCGGTGGGAAGCGACGAAATCTGGGCGCAGGCCCAGGACCAACTCCGCTCGGTGCTCGAAGATGACGGCTACGACTACGGCGTCGAGGAGGGCGACGGCGCCTTCTACGGCCCGAAAATCGACTTCTCCTTCGAAGACGCCCTCGGGCGTTCGTGGGACGGCCCCACCGTCCAACTCGACTTCAACATGCCCGAGCGCTTCGAGCTCTCCTACACGGGCGAGGACAACGAGGCCCATCAGCCGGTGATGATTCACCGCGCGCTCTACGGCTCCTACGAGCGCTTCTTCATGATGCTCATCGAACACTTCGCGGGCCGGTTCCCCACCTGGTTGGCCCCCGAACAGGTTCGGGTCCTCCCCATCACCGAGGAGGTGGCCGACTACGCCTACGAGGTCGCCGACGAGTTAGGGGCGTTCCGTGTGGAGGTCGACAACTCCGACGAGACGCTGGGGCGGCGCATCCGCGACGGCCACGACGACCACGTCCCCTACATGCTCATCGTCGGCGAGGACGAGGCCGAAGAACGCTCGGTCTCGA
>JBEQBK010000075.1:0-12253 GCA_041639855.1 Halobacteriaceae archaeon
GCGCCAACGGCACGTACAGCCTCACCACCGGCTACTTCGCCGGCGGCGAGAACGGCACGACGCTCTCCTACGCAACGGCCGACGTGGACGTCTCCGAAGCGAAGGTCATCGGCGAGGACACCGCGCCCATCGAAGTCGAACTGGAGGAACAGTCGGCCTTCGGCGGCGCAAACGCGGGGTCGGGCAACGCGTCCCGCCTCGAAGCGCCCACCAACGAGGCAACCGCGTAGATGGCCGTTCCCGCCCGCCTCCGCGAGTACGTCGGCGTCTACTTCCGCGGGTTCGCCATGGGGGCCGCCGACTCCGTGCCGGGGGTTTCGGGCGGGACCATCGCGCTCATCACCGGCATCTACGACCGCCTCGTGGGCGCCATCACCGCCTTCGACCCGCGCGCGCTGCGCCACCTCGCGCATCCGAACGACTCGGACGCGCGTGCCGAGGTGAAGACGACGCTCGTCCGGATGGACATCGCCTTCCTCGTCGCGCTCGGGTTGGGCGTAGTCTCGGCGCTCGTGACCGCCGCGAACGTCGTGCATACGGGCGTCGTCGACTATCCGGCACCGACGTTCGCCTTCTTCTTCGGGCTCATCGCCGCGAGCGCGTTCGTGTTGCGCTCGGAGGCGAGCGTGTCGACTCCCCGCCACGCCGCGGCCGGCCTCCTGGGCTTCCTCTTGGCGGTCGGCGTGACGTTCCTCCCGGAGGGCGCCCTCCCGCACACGCCGGTCTTCCTCTTCGTCTCGGGCGCCATCGCCGTCTCGGCGATGGTGCTGCCCGGCGTGTCGGGGTCGCTGTTCCTGCTCGTCCTCGGCCAGTACGAGTACATGCTGGGCGCGCTTCGTTCCTTTATCGACGCCGTTACCGGCCTCGTCGGGGACGGGGGAACCGGTGCGCTCGTCGAAACGGGGGTTCCCGTCGTCGTCTTCTGTTCGGGGGCGGCGCTCGGCATCCTCGCCGCTTCGCACGTCATTTCGTGGGCGCTGGCGCGCTACCGCGAGGCCGCGCTGACGTTCCTCATCGCGTTGATGGTCGGTGCGCTGACGACGCCCGCCGAGGAAATCGCGACCGCCGTGGACGCGTGGACGCCCGGCGTCGTCGCGCTCGTCGTCGGCGCGGCCGTCGTCGGCGCGGCCGTCGTCATCGGCTTCGACCACGTCGCGGACGTGGACTACTAGGGCTTTTTCGTCGCTCCCCTGTTTATTCGAGTATGGCAATCGTTGATTACGAACTGTACCGAGTCCCGCCGCGCTGGCTCTTCTTGAAGGTGGAGACCGACGACGGAACCGTCGGCTGGGGCGAGCCGGTCGTGGAGGGTCGGGCGGCAACTGTCGAGACGGCCGTCGAGGAACTGATGGACGGGTATCTGCTGGGCGAGGACCCCGCGCGCATCGCGGACCACTGGCAGACGATGTACCGCGGCGGCTTCTACCGGGGCGGGCCCGTCCTCATGTCGGCCATCGCGGGCATCGACCAGGCGCTCTGGGACATCAAGGGCAAGCAGCTGGGCGCGCCGGTGTACGAACTCCTCGGCGGGCGGGCGCGGGACCGACTCCGAATCTATCAGTGGATTGGCGGCGACCGACCCGCCGATGTGGGCGAGGCGGCGAGCGAAAAGGTCGACGCCGGGTTGACGGCGCTGAAGATGAACGCCACGGAAGAGCTCCGACGCGTTGACACGCCCGCAGCCGTCAGCGAGGCGGAAAACCGCCTGCGGACCGTCCGCGAGGCCGTCGGCGACGAGGTGGACATCGCGGTCGACTTCCACGGCAGGGTCGCGAAGCCGATGGCGAAGAAGCTCGCCGCGGCGCTCGACCCCTACGACCCGATGTTCATCGAGGAGCCCGTTCTCCCCGAACAAAACGAGTCGTTGCCGGCTATCGCCGCCAAAACGTCGGCACCTATCGCGACCGGCGAGCGGATGTTCTCCCGGTGGGACTTCAAGGAAATCCTCGATACCGTGGACGTGGTCCAGCCCGACCTCTCGCACGCCGGGGGTATCACGGAAGTCTCGAAGATCGCCGCGATGGCCGAGGCACACGACGTGGCGCTGGCGCCCCACTGCCCGCTCGGTCCCATCGCCTTCGCCTCGTGTGTGCAGGTGGACGCGAACGCCCACAACGCCCTGATTCAGGAGCAAAGCCTGAACATCCACTACAACGAAGGCTCCGATATGTTGGACTACCTCGCCGACCCCTCGGTGTTCGACTACGAAGGGGGGTATATCGACATTCCGGAGGGACCGGGACTGGGCATCGAAATCGACGAGGCCGCCGTCCGCGAGCGCGCGGGCGACGTGAACTGGCACAACCCCGTCTGGCGCCACGCCGACGGCTCCGTCGCGGAGTGGTAGCATGGCGGGTCCGCTCTCTCCCTTCCCCGACGAATCTCTCGCGGCCGTCGCCGAGGAAACGGGGTTCGACGCCGACGAACTCGAAGCGCTCGTCGAGCGACACCAGCAGTTCGTCCGCGACTACGAAGCCGTGGGCGGGGTCGACGGGTTGGTCTACGAGTGGCGCCAGTCGCTCTTCGAGGACCCTCTCGACGCGCAGGACGGGGACACCTACTACCTCGCCGTCCCCCGGCGGGTGTGGGCGGACTTCGGCCGCCGGCTGGACCTCACCGAGGCGGAACTCGCCGCGTTGCGCGGGGTCCACGACCGTGCGTTCCGCACCGAACGCGGCGAGCCGGAGGGCGAGGCGCTCGTGCTCGCGAAGCCGTAGCAACGTTTATTGGCGCTGACGTGCTGTATGATACCATGCCTCGGTTTAGTGACCCCTACGCGGCGGCGGAGAGCCGCTACGAGTGTACGGACTGTGGCGAACGGGCGGTGCTCGACGAACAGCCCCTCGTCTGTGCGGACTGTGGCGGGGACGTCCGCAACATCACCGTCCCCCGAAACTAGAACTCCGGCAGGTCGTCGGGCGCCTCGTAGTCGGCCTCCCAGTCGACGTACTCCTGGCCCAGCAGCTCCGCGACCGTCCGGCCCAGCTCCGCGAGCTCGGCGTTGATGCCCGACGCCTGGGACCACGACTCCAGCTCGGCGTGGAGCTCCCGTTCCTTCCAGTCCTCGGGGATGCCCGGCGAGTGATAGCCGACTCTATCGGCGAAGTCGTCCCAGAAGAACTCGAAGCGCTCGAAGAGCCCCAGCTCGCGGGCAATATGGAACTCCGTCTCCTCGAGGTCGGTGTGTTCAGCCCACTGGTTGAACGCCTCCTCCCACGCGCCGTCCTCGAGGAACGCCTCCAATTCCTCCCGCCGGAGGTCGGCGTCTTCCTGTACGTCCACGTCGTCGTACTCCTCGACCGACGCGGCGGCTTGGAGTTCGGGGTGTGGCGGCGTTTCGACGTCGAGGCTCATAGGGGGAACTCGGACGCGCGAGGGGTTAAAACCGCGGACGCCGGACGCGTTTCCTGAGTCCTCGGGGGCGACCCCGCTCACGGCTCCTTTCGTCGCCGTTCGCTCTCCGAGGTCTCGCATATCCCGACACGCCTAAACGACCCCACCCGCAACCTTCCCCCATGAGCGAACGAGGCGGCGATTCGGTCCGCGTCGACGACGCGGACACGCCCAACGGCGACGGGTCGGTCCGCCTCGTCGGCACCGCCCACGTCTCCGAGCAGAGCGTTCGGGAGGTCGAGGAGACCATCGAGGAGGAGCGCCCGGACGTCGTCGCCGTCGAACTGGACGACCAGCGCTTCCGGCAGATGCAGGGCGAAACGCCCGACGACATCGACCCGTCCGAGCTCCTTCGGGGGAGCGTCGCGTTGCAGTTTCTGGCCTACTGGGTGCTCTCCTACGTCCAGGCCAGAATGGGCGAGCGCTTCGACATCGAGCCCGGCGCGGACATGAAGGCCGGCGTCGAGGCCGCAGGGCGTGTCGGCGCTGGCGTCGCCCTGGTCGACCGCGACATCCAGGTGACGATTCAGCGCTTTTGGTCCAAACTCTCCGTGTTCGAGAAGCTGCGGATGTTCTGGCAGCTGGTCCTCGCGGCGGTCGGCGTCGGCGGCGCCGAAGAGGAGATGGAGGAGTTCCATCCCGACGACATGACGGACACCGATGTGGTTTCGGCGATGATGGAGGAGTTCCGCCAGTTCTCCCCGACGGGCGCGGAGGCGCTCATCGACGAGCGCGACGCCTACATCGCACACAACCTCGTCGAACTCAGGGAGCAGGGGTACCGGGTGGTGGCCGTCGTCGGCGCCGGCCACAAGGCGGGCATCGAGGAGTATCTGGAACACCCCGAAACCCTGCCGGCGATGGAAACGCTGGAGGGGCGCCACGAGGGGGGCTTCTCCGTTCTGAAGGCGCTTTTCTTCGTCGTCACCATGGGGTTCGTCGTCTTCTTCGCGCTGCTCGGGCTGGCAGCGCTCTCCCCCGACAGCCCCGTCTCCGGCGCCGCGGTTCTGCGGGTCCTGGCCGCGTGGTTCCTGTTCAACGGCGTGCTCGCGTTCACGCTCGCGAAGCTCGCCGGCGCGCGCTGGCTCTCCGCGCTCGTCGGAGGGTCGCTGGCGTGGCTCACCTCCCTGAACCCGCTGCTGGCGCCGGGCTGGTTCGCGGGGTACGTCGAGTTGCGCTACGAGCGGGTGAACATCTCCGACATCGGCGCGCTGAACGAACTGCTGGGCGACGAGACCATCCCGGTCAAGGAGCTCTACCGCCGGATGCTCGACGTCCCGCTCTTCCGGCTCATCGCCGTCGTCGCGCTCACGAACGTCGGCTCGATGATCGCGACGTTCGCCTTCCCCTTCGTCGTGTTGCCGTTCCTCGGGGGGCCGTTCAGCGACGTGGGCGAGCTCGTCGCCGCGATGCGCGCGGGCATCGCCTACGGCTTCGACCTCGTCGTGAGCGCCCTATGAACGGTCTCTCCTTCGACCGGCGCGAACTGTTCGACTACGTCGTCGCGTGGCTCGCGTTGGGGGTCGCCTTCACCCTCTTCTTCGAGCGGGAGATACTGACGAACCCGTCCTTACTGCTCTCGGGCGCCCTCGCGTTGAACCTCCTGACGGTGGGCGTGGCTTTCCTCCTCCACGAGCTCGCGCACAAGGTCGTCGCCGTCCACTTCGACCAGGTGGCGGCGTTCCGCGCGGACTACGGCATGTTGTTCGTCGCCGTCATGGGCGGCGTCGTCGGCTTCGTCTTCGCCGCGCCCGGCGCGGTCCACCACCGCGGCTGGCTCAGCGAGCGCGAGGGCGGGCTCATCGCGCTGGCGGGCCCGGCGACGAACGTCGCGCTCGTGCCCGTCTTCGTCGGCATTTCCCTCCTCGAACCGGCGCTCTGGCGCGGGGTCTGGGTGAACGCGCTGTTGGCCGTTTTTAACCTGATTCCCGTGGGCGCTCTGGACGGCAAGAGCGTCCTGGGCTGGTCGAAGCCGGCTTACGCCGCCTCGATGGGCGTCTCGCTCGTGGTCGGAGCAACCGTCTTGCTTCTCGGCCCGTAGGACCGACGCGCTTTTGCGCCCCGCCGCTCGCCTCCCGGTATGGCAGACGACGAGGAGGAGATGACCTACGCCGGCGCGGGCGTCGACATCGACGCCAGCGAGGAGGCCGTCGCGGCGCTCGCCGGCGCGGTCTCGGGGCTCGGGGATACGACCGAGTACGCCGGTCTCGTGGATATCGGCGAGCGGTATCTGGGGCTGGCAACGGACGGCGTCGGCACCAAATTGCTCGTCGCCGAGGCACTGGAGGACTACTCGACTATCGGCATCGACTGCATGGCGATGAACGTCAACGACCTTGTGGCGAGCGGCGTGGAGCCGGTCGCCTTCGTGGACTACCTCGCGGTCGACGAGCCGGACGATTCGATGACCGAGGCAATCGGCACGGGGCTCGCCGCGGCGGCGGAGGCCGCGAACGTCGCGCTCGTCGGCGGCGAGACCGCAGTTCTCCCGGAGGTCATCGACGGCTTCGACCTCGCCGGGACCGCCGCTGGGCTCGCGACCGAGGCGGACCTCTTCGACGGCGAGGCCGAGGTCGGCGACGCGCTCGTGGGCTTTCCCTCCTCGGGCATCCACTCCAACGGCCTCACGCTCGCGCGGCAGGCCGCGACGAAGAACCACGACTACACGGACCCGTTCCCCGGCGCGGAGGACGCCAGTATCGGTGACGTCCTGCTGGAACCGACCCGCCTGTACACCTACTTGCTGGACGGCCTGCGCGCCCGTGATACGCACGCCGCGGCGCACATCACCGGTGGCGGGTGGACGAACCTCTCGCGGATGGGCGACTTTCGCTACGAGATAACGGACCCTTTCGACGCGCAGCCCGTCTTCGAGTTCGTACAGGAGGAAGGCAACGTCTCCGACGAGGAGATGCACCGGACGTTCAACATGGGAACCGGCTTCGTCGCCGCCCTCCCCGAGGGCGACGCGGAATCGCTCGCCGACGCGACCGACGGCGAAATCATCGGCCACGTCGAGGCGGGGGATTCCGTCGGGGTTCGCGGCTTGGAGCTGTAGATACTTGTTCCGGGGCGTCGAACGTCCGGCGTGCTCCCGCCCTTCGCGCTCCGGGTCCTCCGCGTCGGCGGGGTCCTGCTCGTCCTTTTCGGGCTCGCCGTCGCTGCCGTGGGCGGTATCGGCATCGCGAGTACCCCCGCGCCGCAGGCGTACCACGGGGTGAGCGCCGAGCCCGTGGACGCCCCGGCGAACGCGACGCCGCTCACCGCACTCAACGAGTCACAGCGCGCGCTCGCGACGCAGGCGATCGAGGCCGGCGAGGCGAGGGGGTCGCCGTCAGTGGCGGCCTCGCTCGACGGGCAGGTCGTGGAGGCGGAAAACGGGACCTACAGGCTGGACGCCTACGAGCGACCGCCTGAGACCGACCCCTTCGCGTACGTCCTCTACGGCGGGCTGCTGGCGACGGTTCTGGGCTTTTTCACGGCGCTGGCGAGCCACGCCGTCCTCAAGCTGGCTTAGCTCAGGCGGCGGGCCACGTCGGCCTCGGTGATGATACCCACCAGATGGCCGTGTTCGACGACGAGCACGGCGTCCGTGTGGTTGAGGTAGGTGTCGATTTCCTCCAAGGTGGCCTCCGGCTCGACGGTCGTGACGGACTCGCGCATCACGTCCGCGACGGGCAGGTCGACGGCGTCGTCGGCGCGGGCCTGCCGGATGTCGGTGTTGCCGATGATGCCCTCGGGCGTGCGCTCGCGGACGACCGGCAGCTGGGAGTAGCCCGCCTCCAACATCAGGTCGCGGGCCTTCCGGACCGGGTCGTCGGGCGCGACGCTCGCTACGTCAGTGTTCATCAGGTCCTCGGCGCGGACCACGTCGCCCTCGGCCTCGTCGAGGGCTTCGACGATACGGCGCAGCGTCGAGAGCCGGGGGTCCACGTCGCCCCCCTCGATGCGGGCGATGAGCGGCTGGCTCACCCCCGCACGGTCGGCGATTTCGCTCTGCGTCAACCCCAACTCCGTTCGGCGCTCCCGGAGGTCTTGGGGCGTCGGGAGATACATACAGCTAATTACTGTCGGTTATGAATAAGTCTTCCCCTCCGGCGCTACTCGTCCTCCTCTTCCTCTCTCACTTCCTTCACTTCGAGGGGGACCTCCTTGAGCGCGCCGCCGACCTCGCTTTTGGCGATGCGCTCGGCGTGCTCCTCGCTCTCGGCGCCGAGCACGTCCATGTCGATAACGAGTCCGACCATCGCGGTGTTCGCGGCAACGAGCACGGCGTCGAACTGTTCGCCGCAGGCCGGACAGAACGTGAAGCCGTTCTCCACGTCGACGTACTCCAGGTCGGCCTGGTTCAGGCGGCGACCGGCCTCGCTGACCGCGACGCCGATGGCGTCGTCCGCTTCCGCGACGTCGTGTACGAGCCACGCGGCCTCCATCCCGACGGCATAGTTGGGCATATCCGGAAGTGGGGGTGGATACCCACGTTTCTTGCGGTCCGCGCCGGTCGCGGATGCCACCGACGCTATTCCCATAACTTAGAGGTAGTTGTGCGCTCACCAGCACACCACCTACCCCACGCTCCCCGATGAAACCAACGCGTTTGTACTACGGACAAATAAAAATTAATCGCACGACTGCGGCGGGTTCGGCCGGCGGGACCACCGGGAAGACTTATATATAGCCACCCGCTGGGGGAAGCCGTCGAAATGTTCGAACGGACCACGCGTTTCGCGCTGTTCGCTGCCTACCAGACGAGCCTCCTCTTGGGCATCCTCGCCCTCCCGCTCGCCGCCGGCGCCCGGCGTGCCGGCCTGCCGGCTCCAACCGCGCTCGGGGACGCCGTCGAGAGTTTGGGCGCCGCCTACGAGTCGCGCAAGTAATTTTACCCCATCGGGTGCTCTCGGTTCCGCCGTGAGCGAGTTGACGATACGCCGCTACCGACGGGAAGACCGGGAGGCCGTCGAGCGCGTGATGGAGGCCGCACTCCGCGACGCGGGGGCCTACGTGGAGGACGCACCGGCGCTCGAAGACGGCGACATCGTCGCCGAATACATCGAGGCCGGCGGCGACTTCCTCGTGGGGACGCTCGCCGACGAGCTGGTCGCGACGGCCGCGTTCCGGCCGCCCGCCGAACACACGGCCGAGCGGGCCGGGGCGGGCGCCGGCGCAGCCGAACTCAAGCGGATGCACGTCCACCCGGACTACCAGCGCCGCGGCTTCGCCTCCCGTATGCTCTCGGAGATAGAAACGCGCGCCACCGAGGCGGGGTTCGACGAACTGGTGTTGGAAACCACCGACAAACAGGGCGCCGCCGCGGCGTTCTATCGGAAGCACGGCTTCGAGTTGGTCGGGGAAGCGTCCGTGACGGTCGATGCTGAGACCTTCGACCTCCACTACTACCGGATGGAACTGCGCGGAGCCGACGGCTGACGAACGAGAGAGACTTTCGTCCTCGTCCGCGCGACCGAGACCTTCGGGTGGGGTGGAGACGGTCGGCTGACGCACGACCGTCACCGTCGGCCGACGCACGCCCCACACCTTCGTCCTCCCTCGGCTGCCGCACGAGGGAGACCTTCGATACCCGCGTGGAATGACTGAAGGAGTGGCTTTATGCCTTCGCCGCTGATAGCCACTCGCTATGAACCCGATGAACGGCTCCGACTTCTCCCGGAACCGCGAGCAACTCGCTCCCGACTTCGACCCCTACGGGACGGAACTCGGCGAACTCCCCGAGGGCGGCGACGTTCCCGACGACGCAACGACGAAGACGGGGACGACCATCGTCGGCCTCGTCGCCGGGGACAGCGTCATCATGGGCAGCGACCAGCGCGCCTCCCTCGCCGGTCGCATCGTCTCGAACAAGGACGTCAAGAAAGTCGAGGAAATCCAGAAGAACGCCGCGCTCACCATCTCGGGCTCCGTCGGCGGCGCACAGGCCTTCATTCGCGCGCTGCGCGCGGAGACGAACCTCTACGAGGCCCGTCGCGGCAAGGAGATGTCCATCTCCGCGCTCGCGACGATGGGTTCGAACATGCTCCGCGGGGGCCCCTACTTCCGTGTCGTCCCGCTTCTCGGTGGGGTCGACGACGAGGGCGGCCACGTGTACAGCCTTGACCCCGCCGGCTCCAGCCTCTCGGACGACTACTCCACGAACGGTTCCGGGATGCAGTACGCGATGGGTGTCCTCGAACAGGAGTACGCGGACGACCTCACCCCCGAGGAGGGCAAGACCGTCGCCGCGCGCGCCGTCAAGTCCGCCGTCGAGCGGGACACGGCCTCCGGCAACGGCGTCCACATCACCGAAATCACCCGCGACAGCGTGACGACGGAAGGCTACGAGTCCTTCGACGACCTGATTTAAACCCCCGACGACGTCCCGTCCCGGTTTTTCTCGGAGGTATCGTGTCGTTCCGTTCGACTACATAGCGATATTGCTCCCTATTAGAAACCGACTAACCCGTCTGTGGCGTATCCGGGGGTGAAAGTCGACACACCCATGCATACGACACCCTCGCTCGGAGACGGCGTCGAAGCACACCACGAACGGCTCGACATCGACACCCACCGCAGTGTCTACGTCGTCGGCGACGTCCACGGGAGCCGAGCTACCCTCGAAGCGCTCCTCGTGGCGCTCGATTTGGGCGAGAACGACCTCGTCGTTTTCGTTGGGGACCTCGTTCGGAAGGGACCGGACAGCCCCGGCGTGGTCGACCTCGTCCGGGACGACCCGCGCCTCGTTAGCGTCCGGGGGAACAACGAGCAGAAAATCGTGCGCGGCGAGAAGGACCCCGATTGGATCCGGGACGGGGACCGCGCGTATTTCGAATCGCTCCCGGTCGTCGTTTCCTTTGAGGACGCGCTCGTCGTCCACGGCGGCGTCGACCCCGAACGCCCTCTCGAAGACCACAGCGGCGAGGAACTGTTGACGATGCGCGCTCCGCACGGCGATGGGTACGACGGACCCTTCTGGTACGACGAGTACGACGGACCACACCGCGTGTTTTTCGGGCACACCGTCCACGAAGAGCCCGTCGAACGGGAACACGCCGTCGGCCTCGACACCGGTTGTGTCTACGGGGGCACGCTCACGGCCTACGACTACCGAAACGACGAGTTCGTCACCGTGGACCCGACGACGACACACGAGGAACGCGCCGACTCGAAGGTCGTTACTCCGGTCTGAGTTCCTCTTCTGACCCGTACTCCGAGCGGAGTCGGCGGCGCGCTCCCGCCCGCGTCTTGAAGTACCGGCGCTCGCCGTCCGTCGTCCGAACCGCCCAGTCGTACGTCTCGCTGTCGGGGCGGTACCAGTGCTCGGCGTGGACATCGAACACGGAGCGCTCCCCGCCGTCCGAGTGTGCCCGCTTCGGGTCCGTGTCCCCGTTTCCCGTAGCCGTCTCGACGAGGAGTTCCCCCTCGGGTTTTGTGTCGAACGCCAATCCGGGGCCGTATCCGCGGTCGAGCGCCGCCTCCGTCGCCTCCATCATCGTCTCTTGGATGTCGCGGACCGGCTCGCCGTCGGGCGACTGCTGTTCGTAACTCCCGTCGCTCCCCATCACCCACCGCCGACGGTTGTCCGAGAGCGTCGCCTCGAGAACGAACCGGAGCTGGCTCCGCAGTTGGGCGTCCTCGACCGGCGTGACGGCCTCGACCCGATAGTCGAGGTTCCGGGTCATCCAGTCGGCCGACCCGATATACCACTCCGGCGTTCCGCCGTTCTCGAAGTAGAAGATGCGCGCGTGTTCGAGAAAGCGGCCGACGACCGAGTGGACGGTGATGTTCTCGCTTACGCCCTCGATTCCGGGGCGGAGCCGGCAGATGTCCCTGACGATCAGGTCTATCTCGACGCCGGCGATGGACGCACGGTAGAGTTCCTCAACCATCGAGGGGTCTTCGAGGCCGTTTACCTTCACGACGATCCGCGCCCGGCGGCCGGCGCGGGCGTGTTCGGCCTCCCGCCGGACCATCTCCGTGAACCGTTCCCGCATCGTCACGGGCGCGATGAGGAGCTTCCGAAACCGGTCGTCGAGCGTCGGGCCGGTGAAGAAGTTGAACACCTTCGTGAGGTCGAGACCGATGTCGCGGTCGGCGGTCAACAGCCCCACGTCGGAGTAGCCCTTCGCGGTCCCCGAGTGGTAGTTCCCCGTCCCGACGTGCGAATAGAGTTGAACGCCGTCTTCCTCCTGGCGGACGACGAGCGCCGTCTTGGTGTGGGTCTTCAGCCCGACGGTCCCGTAGGCGACGTGGATACCCTCCTCTTCGAGTTGGCGAACCCATTCGAGGTTGTTCTTCTCGTCGAAGCGGGCCTTGAGCTCGACCATTACCGCCACCTGTTTGCCGTTCTCGGCGGCGTCGATGAGGCTCTGGATGACTTTCGAGTCGCTCGCCGTCCGGTAAATCGCCGCCTTGACCGCGAGCACGTCCGGGTCGTTCGCCGCCGCGTCGAGAAAGCGCTGGACGGTCCCCTCGAAGGAGTGGTACGGGTGGTGTGCGAGGATGTCGCCCTCGCGAATCTCGTCGAAGATATCCGTCGGGCCCTCACCGACGTCGCCGGTCCCCGTCCCCAAGCGGGGGTGTGGCCGCGGCGTCCACGGCGGCAGTTTGAGGTCGGGACGGTCGATGTCGATGAGCTCGAAGAAGTCCTCGAAGTCGATCGGCCCCTCCCGATAGAACACCTCCCGGTCGTCGACCCCGAGTTGGGATTTGAGAATCGAGACGGACTCCTCGGGCATGTCGGCATCGACCTCCAGTCGGACGACCGTCGCGAACCGGCGCTGTTCGATGACGTCCTCGATCATGTCGATGAGGTCCTCCGCGACCTCCTCGTTGCGCCGGACCTCGGCGTTTCGGGTCACTTTGAACT
>JBEQBK010000076.1:0-12013 GCA_041639855.1 Halobacteriaceae archaeon
GGTATCAGAAGCGTCCGGGTGTCACGGGTTGCTGTGGAGGGCTGCATACGAAGACCCCGCTGGTGAAACAGTAAGTACCTTCCGCCGACTCGTTCGTGCGTCCCGAAATCGGCACGCCGGTAGCTAGACGGAGGGCGCGCCGCCGAAAACGCTGTGCGTGTGCCTTTCGAGGCTTTCGCTACCGGACCGTCGCCTCGCTGACGGGCTCCGCGAACGCCACCGTATCCTTCACGTCGGTGATCTCCACGTCGACTTGGTCGCCGGGCTGGGTGTCGGAGACGATGACGATGAAGCCACGCTCTACCTTCGCGATGCCGTCCCCCTGGTCGCCGAGCGTGTCGATGGTCACCGAGCGGACCTCGCCCTCCTCGACGGGGGGGCGCTGCGCGCGCCGGGGGTTGTGCCGGCTCGCGGGGTCGGCCTCCTCGGCGTCGGCCTCCTCTTCTTCGCGGGGCTCGGGCGCGTCGGGCTCCGCCTCCGCGGCCGCCAACAGGGCGACGCGATAGGAGTCGGCGGTCGACAGCGACCCGTTCTCGACCAGCGCCTCGGGCACCGGCACGACGTACTCGCCGTCGCGCTCCTCGACGGCCGACTCGAACAACAAACGAAGCGAATCCGAAATCTCAGTCATATCGCTACGTTTCATTACGGCCTACGACGCTAAAATACCCCGGTTTTCGACGTTTCACGGGCCCAACACGACCCGGAGCTCAACGGAAGAGAACCGTCGGGCGGCGGGCCACCGCCTCGACGGCGGTTCCGTCGTCGAGAGCCGGGAGCCGGACCCGAGCGACGGTGCCCTCGCCGGCTTCCGCGTCGAGTTGGAACGACCCGCCGTATCGGGTGACGACCCAGTTGACCAGCCAGAGACCCAGTCCGGAGCCGTGTTCGAGCGCCGTTTCCTCCCCTTTCGCGATGACCGAGCGCTCCATCTCGTCGACGCCGTCCCCGTCGTCGGTCACGGTGAGGTCGACCCACTCTCCCTCCCGTTCGGCGGCCACGCGAACCCACGGCTCGTCGGCCGGGTTGTGCTTGATGGCGTTCTCGACGAGCTCCGAGAGGGCACGTTGGATTTCGCGGCCGGCGCAGAGGTCCGCGTCGGTTCCGAGGGTCACCTCCACTGTCGCGTCGGGGAACGCCCCGCGGTACTCCTCGACGACGGACTCAACCAGCGCCGCGAGGTCGACGCGGGTGGGGTCACGCTTCTGGCGGGCGTACCCTTCGAGTTCGCGGGCCGTCTCGCTCAACTCGATGAGCTCGGTCGCCCGCTTCTCGATGCGACCGCCGAACGCCGCCGCGTTCTCGTCGTTGCGCTGTACGAAGCCCGCGAACCCGAGAATGGTGTTCATGTCGTTCCGGAGGTTGTGCCGGAGGACGCGGTTGAGCAACGCGATGAGCTGTTCGGTGCGCTTGCGCTCGGTCACGTCGTTCTGGAAACCCAGATAATGGGTAACCTCGCCCCCGTCGTCGGTCACCGGGTCGAGTTGCACCCGGTTCCAGAACGGCGACCCGTCGGCGCGGTAGTTGAGCAGTTCCACGACGACTGACTCCTCGTTCTCGATTGCCTCCCGGAGCCGAGCGACCTGCTCCGGGTCGGTCGCGTCGCCCTGCAGGAACCGGCAGTTTCGACCCAACAGCTCCTCGGAGCTGTAGCCGGTGACGCGCTCGAAGCCGCCGTTGACGTAGAGAATCGGTTCGTCCGCTTCCCGGTGGTCGGTGATGGCGATGCCGACGTTGGCCTCGTCCATGGCGCGGTCCTTCAGACGGAGTTCGCGCTCCCGTTCCTTTCGCGCGGTCACGTCGCGCCCGACGCCCTGGACGCCGACGACAGCGCCCTCGCTCTCAATAGGAGTCGCGTTCACCTCGATAGTGACAGTGTCGCCGTCCGCGCGGCGGAAGTCGAGTTCGTGGGCCTCGACCGCCTTACCGTCGAGTACGCGCTCGAACGCCGCCCTCGCGTCGGGGACCGAAGCCGGGTGGAGAAACGAAGCGTAGGGTTCGTCCCGGAGTTCCTCGGGCGCGTAGCCCAACACCCGTTCGACCGCCGGCGACACGTAGGTGAAGACGGCGTCGGCGTCGAGCCGAAAGAGGATATCGAAGCTGTTCTCGGCCATGCCCCAGAAGCGCTGTCGCTCCCGTTCGAGTTCGGCGATGCGCTCCTCGCGGTCCCGGTTGTGCTCGCGTCGTTCCAAGGTGCGGCCGACGAGTTCGGCGAACAACTCGACGAACGTCGATTCGGCCGAGGAGAACGGGCTGCGTTCCTCGCGGTCGCCGAAACAGATGGTTCCGATAGTTTCGCCGTCTACCTCGACCGTGGTGCCGACGTAGCTCGCGAGCCCGAAGCGATCGACGGCGGCGTCCGGGACGGCGTCCGAGACGACCGCGTTCGTGACGGCTAGGGGTTTGTCCATCTCGATTGTTCGCCGGCAGTACGCCTCGTCCAGCGGGCACGTATCCCCGACTTTCATCCCTCCCGGACCGACGACCGACACGATTTCCTGGGTGTCGTCCACGATGCGCGTCCGGAAGCCGAGCTCCATCCCGAGATACGCCCGGCCGATATCCAGGGCGCGCTCGACGCTCCCCTCAACGTCCCCACCCGCCTCGCTGAAGACCTCGTATAGCTGCTCCCGGTAGGCGGGGTCGTTCATGTCGTTGAAATAAACTGCGGAGCGACTTATCCTCTCTGTTCAACGTCCGGGGCGTACGCAACATACCCGTCCTCCGTGAGCGCGACGGGGAGTTCGCGTTCGGATACGTCGTCGAGGAGGGGCGTCATGAGAGCGAAGGCAACGTCTTGAACCTCGGGATAGTGTTCGAGCGTCGCCGCAAAATACGGATACTCGCCGGCGTCGAGTTCGGCGTCGACGCCGGCGACGATTCCTTCGACGGTGCCCGCGTCGAGGTCGAACGCGTCGGCGGCCGCCTCCGTTCCACCGGTTCGGGCCGCGAGGAAGACGCCGAACTCGCGGATACCCATGCCTTCGGGCGGCGCGGCTTCGACGGCGTCGTGGAGTGCCGCGAGGAGTTCGGAACCGAACTCGTTGCGGACGTCGCCACCGGACCCCGCGGCGTAGTCGGGGTTCACCCCGTACGTTATCTCGAAGCCGTCGGGGTACCCTTCGGACCCGACGCCGGTTCGGCGCCAACTGAACTCGAACGCCAGCGCCGGGTCGTCCTCCGTCGCCGACCGCAGGGACTCGAAGCGCCCCGCGTCCCGCCACGCCCCCACCGTCCGCAGGTAGGCCAACTGGTTGTACCGGGCTTGCCGTGGTGGCGTCGCGTAGTGGTATATCGCCCCGAGTCGTGCCTGTGAGACCACGCTCGGATGTGGTCCCCCTCCGATAAAACCTCCACGAACGGCAAAAACATACGAGAAAATAGGGGAACGCGGTGAGGAAGATAGAGATATAGAATATCCTAAAAATATAAATAAATAAAAACGCGTAAAATATACGTTATTGGTCTCTGTACACGGGTTTTAATATATCAAACCACAATATATGACAGTTTAATATAACGGTCCTTAACCATTTAGCGATGAGTACATAACGGTCGTCGCTAAAGGATACACCATGTCTTCCACAGACATCGATACGAGCGAACCTGTGGCTGACTCCTCCGGGGAGGACGCCGACTACTCCCGCCGGGACTTTATGCGGACGGCCGCCGCGCTGGGTGGCGTCGCCGCGACGGGCGGGCTCGCCGGCTGTTCGATGGGCGGGTCCGACAACGGCGGAGACACCGACGGCAACGGGGAGCAGGACTTCCTCTGGTGGACGATGCGCGGCTACATCCCCGCCGAGACGGAGGCCATCCGCGAGGCCGCGCAGGGCTACGTCGATGTGGCCGAGGAGAACCTCAACATCACCACGGAGGTGGTGGTCTGGGACCAGGTGTTCCAGGAGTGGAGCGCGTCCATCGAGGGCCGCGCGATGCCCAACGTCTCCGAGATGGCCTGCGAACACGCCGTCGACTTCGGGAACCGCGGGGCCGCGCTCCCGAACACCGACC
The DNA here is from genome assembly GCA_041639855.1 of Halobacteriaceae archaeon. Classification (GTDB taxonomy): domain Archaea; phylum Halobacteriota; class Halobacteria; order Halobacteriales; family Halobacteriaceae; genus JBEQBK01. The sequence goes on from JBEQBK010000076.1 coordinate 4,015, forward strand.
TGTTCAACGAGTACGACGACTGGTACGACACAATCTCCGCCTGGGGACGCTTCGACGGTGATTTCTGGGGGCTTCCCTGGTTCATGGAGCTTCGCACCAGCCACGTCAACACCGACCTCCTCGACGAGGCCGGCGTGTCCGACGCCCCCACGACGTGGGCGGAACTCGTCGAGGCGGGCCAGGCCGTCGCCGGGAACACCGACGCCTCCGGCTTCACGACGCCGGGCGCACAGGACTTCACGACGGGCCAGAACATCACCGCCTTCACCCACCAGTCCAACGGGAGCCTCTTCGGCTACGAGGACGGCCAGTTCACCGTCGAAATCGACAGCCCGGCGTCGCTGTTCAGCCACCTCTGGACGCTGAGCCTCCGCGAGCAGTGGGACATGGCGCCCGGCGGCTGGGGCGGCATCGACAGTACGGCGGGCGAGGAGCTCTACCGCGAGGGCCGCACGGCCATCGCCCACCAGGCGAGTGACTTGGCGCGCAGCCTCATCGACCCGCAGGACGGCGTCACCGAGGGCAACGAGGAGCTCGCCGAGGCCACGGAGCTCACCGAGATGCCGGAGGGCCCCAACGGCCGCCGGCAGTCCTTCATGGGTGGGAGCTGTCTGACCGCCTTCCGGGACAACGTGACGAACCACTCCGTCGACGACTCGCTCTCCTACGGCTTCATGGACTACATGACCCAACCCGAGTCGCTGAACGCCTACTTCCCGGTGTCGGCGCCCAACTTCCTGCCCGTCCGTAGCGGGCAAGAACAGATGGAGCTGTTCACCGACAACCCCACGGAGATCCCCGACTCGTGGCTCCAGACCCGGCTGGCACAGGCGCCCAACGCCGTCCGCTACGGTATCACCGGCGCGGGCCGCTCGGCGCCGTTCTTCGGCTCCTTCGAGGGAACCACTTCCGGCTACTCCGTCGCGCTCTCCGCGATGATCGGCTCGGACGCCGACCCGAAGGAGGCGCTACGCTCGATGGCCGACGGCGCCCGCGACGCGATCAACGACGCCGACTACCTCGACTACACGGTCGAGACGCCCTCGGAGTTGCCCTCGTTGGAGGACGCGCCTGAGGAGGTCCAGGCGTGGGTCGACGGCGACGGCGTCCCTCAAATCTACAACCCCTACTGAAATGTCGAACGCAACCCCCGAATCGGACGGCGGCTTCCAACTCCCCAAGGAGTACCGCTACTGGCTCTCGAAGGAGAGCGTCTGGGGGTGGCTCTTCTTGCTCCCCTCGCTGGCGGCACTCGGGCTCATCAGCGTGGTCCCCATCTTGCGGGGCATCCTGCTGAGTTTCTACGAGTACGGTGGTCTCCGCCCCGACGTGTTCGTCGGGCTGGCGAACTACGCGGAGGTGTTCACCCTGCCCGACTTCTGGGCCGTGATGAAGAACACCTTCGTCTGGTCGTTCGCGGCCGTCGTAATGATGGCGGCGCTCGGGCTCGCCTTCGCGGTCCTGCTCAACCGGGAGTTCAGGGGCCGCTCGATAGCGACGACCCTGCTCCTCCTGCCGTGGACCATCCCGTTCATCGCGGTGTCGTTGAACTGGACGCTCCTGTTCAACTACGAGCTCGGGATGTTCAACGGGCTCTTCGAGGTGCTCGGCATGGGCGAGGGCATCGCGTGGCTCGGCCGCTCCCGGTACGCGCTGTTCTCGATTACGCTGGCGTACGTCTGGCGGAACTTCCCCTTCTTCATGATTACGTTTCTCGCGGCCATGAAGGGGATTCCGAACGACCTCTTCGAGGCGGCGCGCGTCGACGGCTCCAGCCGGTTGGACCTCTTTCGGCACATCACGCTGCCGTTCCTCCAGCCCATCGGGGTCGTCACGACGCTGTTGATGAGCCTGTGGACGCTAAACCACTTCACGCTCATCTACGTGATGACCAGCGGCGGGCCGGGGAACTCCTCGATGGTCCTGCCCGTCTACATCTACCGGCGGGCGTTCATCCAGAACGAGTTCGGTGTGGCGGCGGCCATCGCGGTCGTGATGTTGATCATCATGCTCGGATACGGGATGGTCTACCTGCGCCTCTACCAGGACGAGGTCGGAGGGAAATAGATGGCAAGCAAAACCCAACACACGGATACGGCCGAACTGCTCGGCGTCGAGATGTCGGCGACCACCGTCGACCGGTTGAAAGCCGTCGGCTTCCACCTGTTCCTGTGGTCGTCGATATTCGTCGTCCTCCTGCCCGTCCTCTGGATGGTCGTGGTCTCGCTGAACCAGACCGCCTTCGACACGTTCCTCGCGAACCCGATGGCGTGGCTTGACGGCGCGAGCCTCGACGCCTACGACAGGGTGTGGAACGAGACGAGCTTCCCGACGTGGTTCGTGAACAGCGTCATCGTCACCGTGGCGGCGACGGTGCTCTCGATACTGGTCTGTACGTTCGGCGCGTACAGCATCGGGCGCCTGGAGTTCCGCGGCCGCAAGACGGTGGCCACGTTCCTCCTCTTGACCCAGATGTTCCCGCTCATCCTGGTGGCGGTGCCGCTGTTCCTCATCTTCCGGGACATCGGCCTGTTCAACAGTTTGGTGGGCCTGACCATCGCGTACGTCGCGTTCGTCCTGCCCTTCTCCATCTGGATGCTCCGGGGGTTCTACGAGAACCTCCCCGAGTCCCTGGAGGAGGCGGCGATGATAGACGGCGCCACGAGAGTCGGCGCCGTCATACGGGTCATCGTGCCCATTTCCTCGCCGGCCATCGCGACGACGGCCATCTTCGCGTGGATCTTCGCGTGGAACGAGTTCGTCATGGCGCTCATCCTCATCAACGACGACGCCAAGACCACCCTTCCCCCTGGACTCGGCTCCTGGGTCGGCCAGTACACCCTCCAGTGGGACCTCATGATGGCGGGCGCGATAGGGGCCACGCTCCCCCTGTTCGTGATCCTGTTCTTCCTCCAGAAGTACATCATCAACGGGCTGGCGGAGGGGGCAGTCAAGACCTGACACCCGCCCCTATTTTTCGAGAACGCGTTTGAGAGCGTTGCTACTGACACAAAACAAGCAGAAGACGACAGAACGGCTAAATGCGTGCGGCGAATATAATCAATAATGAGTAGAATACTGTTCGACGGCGTGACGAAGGTGTACGACGGGGAGGTGGTCGCCGTGGACGGCTTCGACCTCGAAATCGACGACGGTGAGTTCCTCACCCTCGTCGGGCCCAGCGGGTCGGGGAAATCGACCCTCTTGCGGATGGTTGCCGGCCTGGAGGATATCTCCGGCGGGGAGATCCACATCGGTGAGACGGTGGTCAATCGCTTGCCCCCGCGCAACCGGGACATCGCGATGGTGTTCCAGAACTACGCGCTCTACCCGCACCTCTCCGTCCGGGAGAACATGGCTTTCGGGCTGAAGCGCTCGACGGACCTCGCCCCCGAGGAGATCGACGAGCGCGTCGAGGACGCGGGGGAGCTGATGGGTATCGGCCACCTCCTCGAACAGAAGCCCAAACAGCTCTCGGGGGGGCAGCGCCAGCGCGTCGCGACGGGCCGGGCCATCGTCCGCGACCCGGCGGTGTTCCTCTTCGACGAGCCGCTCTCGAACCTGGACGCGAAGCTCCGCAAGCACATGCGCACGGAGCTCCAGCGCCTCCAAGGAACGCTGGATACGACGACCATCTACGTCACCCACGACCAGGAGGAGGCGATGACGATGTCGGACCGCATCGCCATCCTCAACGAAGGAACACTCCAACAAGTAGGAACGCCGAGGGAGGTGTACAACCGCCCCGTGAACACGTTCGTCGCGCAGTTCATCGGCAGCCCGTCGATGAATATGTTCGTCGCCGAGTTGGACACCGAGAACGCCCGCTTCACCGGCGACATCGACCTCTCCATCGACCCGGCGCGTGCCGATTCCATCCGCGAGCGCAGCGACGCCGACCAGTTCCTCCTGGGAATCCGGCCGGAACACATCACGGTCCACATGGAGGAGGTGCCCGAATCGGTGCCCGCCTTCGTGGACATCGTCGAACCCCTCGGGAGCGACGACCTGCTCTACTTCGACCTGGAGGAGGGCATCGGCGTCGAGGACGTCGTCGCCGACGACGTGGACATCGGCGCCGACGAGAACGGCGACGAGGAGGAGTACAAGGTCTTCGTCGAGCCCGGGTCGGTTCCCAACGAGTACGAGGGCTCGGAGACGCCGGTGTACCTCACCTTCGACACGGAGCACGTCCTCGTCTTCGACCCCGACACGGGCGAGAACGTGGACCTGAGCCCCGGCTTCGGCACGGGGGCGCACGTCGAATCCGCCGCGGCGGGGGACTGAGATGGCAGCGGAACGCGCGAGCGCGGACCCGACGGCCCGGACGTGGCGCCGCCTCGGACACGAGCTCACCCACGCGGGGAGCATCGACGACCTGCTGGACACCGTCGGGAAGTACGGCTGGGCGCCGCCCCTGCTCTGTCTGTTCGTCGCGGGGCTCTCCCGGGGTGGCTTCGAGTTCCTCACGGAGCCGTACGCGATGTCCCAGCGCTACGCCTTCGCCGGCTGGGAACTCGCGCTCGCCATCAATCTCCTCTTCGGGGTGTTCTTCCTGGCGTTCACCTGGTTCCTCTTCTTCGGGGTCATCGGCTCGCTGGCGGGCTTCCTCTCGAAGACGACACGTATGGACGCGACCGTGTTCAAGGTGGGCGGGTATTTCGCGCTCGTTTTCGTCCCCGTCCTGGTCGTCGGCTCCGCGCTCGCGGTGACGGTTCCCGCGCCCGAGGTCGCCATCGCGACCGTCGACTCGCCCGAGACGCTGGCCGGGACGTACGCCGCCATCGCGGACAGCGCACAGATGGGCGTCTTCTCGACGCTGATGGCCGCCGCGTGGGTCCTCGCCGGCTTCCTGATGTTGCCGGTCGTCGGCTCGCTCTACGACCTGAGCGCGAAGCGGAGCGTGCTGGCCGTGTTGCCGGTGACGCTCGTGGCCGTGACGGCGACGCTGCTGTGAACTAGTTCTCGGGGACGCCGCGGATTTCGAAGCGCGCACCCCCCGTTTCGCTCTCCGCGATCTCGATGTGCCAGCCGTGGGCCTCGACGATTTCCGCGACGATGTTCAGGCCGAATCCGGACCCGTCATCCGCCGTGGAGTAGCCGGCATCGAAGACGGTCTCGCGGTCTTCTTCCGGGATGCCCGGCCCGTCGTCAGCCACGTAGAACCCGTCGGGCAAGTCCCCGACGGTCACTGTCACGTCGGGACCGGCGTGTTCGACCGCATTCCGATAGAGGTTCTCGAACAGCTGTTTGAGCCGGGTCGGGTCCGCGCGGACCGTCCCCTCGGTGTCGGTTCGCACCGTCGCGCCGGCCGTCGGGACGGTCTCCCAACAGCGCGTCGCCATCCGCGTGAGCGAGACCGGCTCGGTCGTTTCGACGTCGTCGCGCTCCCGGGCGAGCGTCAGGATGTCGTCGATGAGCGAGGCCATCCGGTCGTGTGCCTGTTCGACGTTATCGAGCGCGTCGCTCTCGCACTCCGTCATCGCCAGGTCGAGATTCCCCATCGCGACGTTGAGCGGGTTGCGGAGGTCGTGGGAGACGACGCGCGCGAACTCGTCCAGACGTTCGTTCTGGCGCCTGAGTTCCTCCTCGCGTTCCCGCTGGTCGGTGATGTCCCGGCACATCCAGAGTCGCCCCTCCCTGTTGGGCAGGTCGACCGGTTCGTGGCTCAGCGCCAGCGTTCGACCGCCCCGGAGCCGGAACGTCTCGCCGTGAACGGACTCGTTCGACGCCACGACCTCGTCGGTTCGCGCGACGAACGCCTCGGGGTCCTCGAAACACTCGCTCACCTCCTCGACCAACGTCGCGCAGTTCCGGCCCGCGAGCTCGTCGGGCTCGCACGACAGGTCGAAGACGTCGAGCAGTTCCCGGTTGGCCGCCAACACGTTCCGCGACCCGTCCTCGGCGATGACGCCCACCCGAAGCGTCTCGAAGACGGTCGAAAGCAACGCGTTCGTCCGTTCGAGCTCCCGTTCCCGGTCCATGAGCTCCGTGATGTCGTGGGCGACGCCGACCGCGCCGACGACCTCGCCGTCGATGTCGAAGGGCGTGATGCGGTACGCAAGCGCCGTCCGCCCCGCTACGTCGAACTCCGCCTCGATTTCCCCGTACAGTTCGTCGCGCTCGCCGTCGATGAGCTCCCGATACAGGTCGACGTCTGCCCCCCGAGAGATTTCGGGAATCAGGTTGCTCGGTTCGCCCGCCAACGCTTCGGGCGTCGTGTCGTAGAGGCCGGCGAGGTAGTCGTTCACCGTCTCGAAGCGGCCGTCGGTGTCGTAGATGCAGGCGGGGGCCGGCATCGTGTTCACCATCTGTTCGTAGCGTCGGAGCTCCCGCTCGCGCGCCTCGCGCTCGCTGACGTCGCGGCTGATGACGATGAACCGGTCCTCACCCGTCAAATCGAGCCGGCGGAGGTGGACGGCGACCGGGAACGTCGTGCCGTCGCGTCGCCGGAAACGGCCCCGCAGGCGCCGGCGCTCGCCCGTCTCCATCGACCCCCAGACTTCTCTCGCCTCCTCGGGGTCGATGGTCGTGTCGAGTTCCCACACCGCCATTCCGACGAGCTCGGACTCGTCGTAGCCGGTTTTCCGGCACAACTGCGCGTTCGAGTCGAGAATCGTTCCCTCCGAATCGTGGACGTTGACCATGTCGGGGGAGTGCTCGAACAGCGCTTCGAGGCGCGCGGTCGTCTGTTCGAGCTGTTGCTCGCGGCGCTTCCGGTCGGTAATATCGGTGATGAACCCTTCGAGCGTGCCCGGTTCGTCTCCCCCGCCCGCGTCGACGTAGCGCCCCCGTTCCCACATCCACCTCGTCTCGTCGTCCGCATCGAAGATGCGGTACGTAACCTCGAAGCTCCCGTTCGCGTCGAGTTCTTCCTGTACCTCGTTCCAGACCCGCTCGCTGTCGTCGGGGTGGAGGATTTCCTCGCCCCAGTCGACCTTGCCCGATTCGAGCGCGTTCGCGGGGTAGCCTACCAAGGATTCGACCTCGCCCTCGACGGTCTCCATCGGCCATCCGGGTTCGTTCCGGCAGCGATAGGCCATCCCCGGGACGTTGCTGACGAGCGTCTCTAGCCGTCGGGTGCGCTCCGTCAGCGCCTCCCGGGAGCGGTACCCGGAAACCGCGTTGTGAATCCGGTTCGCGAGAAGGGCGTACTGCTCGTTCCCGCTGTCCTTCTGGAGGTAGTCCGTGACGCCGGCGGAGATGGCGTCGCTCGCGACCTCCTCGCTTCCCTTCCCGGTGAACAGAATAAACGGCAAATCCGGGTTCGTCTTCCGGACCTCGTTCAGAAACTCGATGCCGTTCCGGTCCGGCATATCGTAATCGCTGACCACGCAGTCGAAGGTGCCCTCGGCGAGTCGCTCCAATCCCGATTCGGCGTTCGGCACCGCCGTGACCGTCAGTCGCTCGTCCTCCCGTTCGAGAAACGACTGAACCAGCTCCGTGAACGCCGGTTCGTCGTCGACGTGAAGGACGTGGATCTCCTCGGGCTCGGAGAGAACCATACGCACCGTTCAGCGCGCTGTCTGATAGGAGTTATGGGGGAAGTTAACATATAATATATCAGGTCAAAAACGCGGCGACCGGAAGCCAAAAATCGGGTCCTCAGGCCGCCTTCTCGAGTTCCTCGACATCGTCGTCCGGTATCTCGCCGGGCCGGTACTTCGGGTCGCCCAACACCCGGTTCGCCGAGGGCGGGCGCTCGTCCACGAGCACGCTGTCCACGCGGACGAGCGTTGTCACGAACTCGACGGCGCGCACGAGCCCCGCCAATCGAACCTGAAAGGCGTCGAGCCCCCCGCCGTCAGCTGTCACGTCGCTCACGACGAGGCCGTCCTTCGAGACGGCCGCGCGCTCGTAGCCCGCGTCGTGGAGCGAGCGGAGCTGTGCGAGCGCGCCGATCTGGTCGAGACCGGCGTTCGCCGCCAGCGTTCGCGGCACCGACTCCATCACGTCCGCGAACCGGTCGATAGCGAGCTGTTCGCGGCCGTCGAAGCCG
>JBEQBK010000077.1:0-11956 GCA_041639855.1 Halobacteriaceae archaeon
GTCGCTCAGGCGGAAGTCCGCCGAGAGGTCCACGACCGTGTCGGCCACGTCCCGAAACTCGTCGATGCGGCCCATCGACACCCCGTGGGGCGTCGCGGTGAAGAGGACGTCCACGTCCCCCAGTTCTTCGGGGTCCGAAAAGCGCAGGCCCGTATCCCGCAGGTTCGGGTGGACGGTTCCCACCGAGCGCTTCGTGTACGAGCGGGAGGTGGCGTACTCGATTTCGAACTCGGGGTGGTCCGCCAAGAGGCGAAGTAACTCGCCGCCCGTGAACCCGGAGCCGCCGACAACACCGACGGAAGTCATGCGGGCACCTCCGCCTCGGCCTTCGATTCGAGCCAGTCGACGACGACCGCGGGCACGTCGATGTCGACCGCGTCGTTGAGCGCCTTGAACTCGACAGTGTGGTTCACTTCGTGGACGGTGTAGCCCGAGGGATTGCCGTCCTCGTCTACGCCCGTCTCCATCAGGTCGACGCCCAGCAGACCGCCGCCGACCGCGTCGCTGGCCTCCTCTACCAACCGTTCGGCCTCCTCGTCCAACTCGAAGGCCTCGGTCGTGGCGCCCTTCGCGGCGTTGGTGAGCCAGTGTTCCGAGGAGCGCACCATCGCGGCGACCGGCTCGCCGTCCGTGGCGAGCACGCGGATGTCGCGACCGGGTTTGTCCACGAACTCCTGGATGTAGAAGACCTTGTGCTCGTAGTGGCCCAGCGTCTCCTTGTGTTCGAGGATGGCCTCCGCGGCGTCGCGAGTATCTATTTTCGCCATCAGGCGACCCCACGAGCCGATGACCGGCTTGAGCACGCAGGGGTAGCCGAAGTCCTCGATGGTTTCCAGAGCGGCCTCCTTGGTGAACGTGACTTCCGTCTCGGGAGTCGGGACGCCCGCGTTCGCCAGCGCCAGGCTGTTCTTGGCCTTGTCCGCGCAGACCTCGGCCACCTCGGGGTCGTTGACGACGGGCACGTCGTAGGCGTCCACGAACTCCGTGATGTACTTCGAGCGGCTCGTGGCGAGACAGCGGTCGATGACGAGGTCACAGCCCGCGATGTCCTCGGGGGGCTCGGTCATCCCGAAGCGCTGTTTGCGCACGTCTATCTTCGAGACCTCGTGGCCCCTGTCACGAAGCTCGTTCAGCAGGAGCTTCTCGTCCCGGCGGATGCGGGAGTAGAGCAGGCCGAAACGCAATTTACTCCCCCCAGTCCTCTTCGAGCTCGGGCGCTCGGTCGAGGACGGGCGGGTTGGCTTCGAGCACTTCGAGCTCGGTGCCACAGGTGGAGCAGTCGACTATCTCTCCGACTTCGAGGTCGTCGTGCAGGTCCAGCTCGGCCCCGCACTCGACGCATTCTGCCATACGGGCCCGAGTACGGACGGGGCTCACTTAACGGTGTCGAACCTACCAATAGAGAAACAATAACTACAGCGCCGGCTACGCCGCCCGAAACCGCCTCCGAACCGAGTCCCACGAACGTCGTATCAGCTTTCTTTTAATTCCTCCGTCGCCGCGTCCAGCGCCTCGGCGGCGTCGCCGAGCGCGTCCCGGCGCGCGTCGAGAGCGGCCCCGTCGGCTTCGACCCCGTCGAGCGCGTCGGCGGCCGCGTCGCGGACTTCCGCGGGTGCGGGCCCGCCGTAGGAGTCCCGCGACGCCGCGCTCGTGGTCGGGTTGAGGGCCGCTTCGAGTTCTTCGATAGGGACGAGTGCTTCGAGTCGGTCGCCCGTCACTTCGTAGGCCGCCTCGTCTATCGTGGCGACGTCGGCCGCCTCGCCGGTCATCCGTTCGGCGGCGAGCGCAACGATTTCGTGGGCGGTTCTGAAGGGGAGGCCGTGCGCCGCGAGCAGGTCCGCGACCCCGGTCGCCGTCGCAAAGCCCTCGCCCGCCGCGCTCTCCAACTCGTCGGCGGGCCACTCCGCGGTGGCGACGGCGCCCGCCGCTACGTCGGTCGCCTCGGGCACGTCGTCGAGCGTCTTCCACGCGTGGGGCGTCGCGTTCTGCAGGTCGCGGTTGTACGCTCTCGGCAACCCTTTGAGAGTCGTGAGCAGGCCGTTCAACCCGGCCGCGGCGTCGCCCGCCGTCGAGCGCACGAGCTCCAGCGTGTCGGGGTTCTTCTTCTGGGGCATAATCGAGGAGGTGGAGGCGTAGTCGTCGTCCAGCTCGATTAACCCCTTGTTGGCGAAGACGACGACGTCCTCGGCGAGCCCGGAGAGGTGGGTCGCGTGGGTCGCGAGCGCCGAGACCGTTTCGAGCAGGAAGTCCCGCGCCGAGGACGCGTCCATCGAGTTCCGGACGACCGAGTCGAATCCCAGCAGTTCGGCGGTCCGCTCACGGTCGATGTCGAACGTCGTGCCGCCGAACGCGGCCGCGCCGAGCGGCGAGCGGTTCGTCCGGTCGTACGCGTCGAGGAGCCGCTCCGTGTCTCTCCTCAGTGCACCCTCGTAGGAGAGCGCCCAGTGACCCACGGTCACGGGCTGGGCCGGCTGGAGATGCGTGTAGCCCGGCATCACGGTGTCCGCCTCGCGCTCGGCCAGCTCGGCGAGTTCGGTGCGCGCCACGAGCACGGAATCGAGCGCGGCGAGCAGGTCCGCGCGGACGCGGTAGCGAATACAGGTCGCGACCTCGTCGTTGCGGGAGCGTGCGGTGTGCATCTTGCCGCCCTCGGCTCCGACCGCGTCGATGACGGCCGTTTCGATGGCCTCGTGGACGTCCTCGCCGCCTGGGAGCGCGTCGTAGCCCGCCGCCTCCACGTCGTCGAGCGCGGCGAGTATCTCGCCCGCGGCTTCGGCGTCGATAACGCCCGTCTCCGCGAGCATCGCGGTGTGCGCGCGGTCGACCGCGAGGTCCGCCTCGAAGATGCGTCTGTCCGCGCCCATCGAAGAGAGGAACTCCCGGGCGGGGCCGCCGCTGAAGCGCTCGCGGCGGACGGCGGTCTCGGAGCCGTCCGTCCCGTTCTCCGCCTCGCCCTCGTCCATTTTATTCGTCCCGCAGGCGGTTCGCCAGGCGCTCCTGGAAGCCGTGGTACTTGGCGACGCCCGTCGCGTCGTCCTGCGTGATGCCCTGCACCGTCTCGGTGTTGAACGAGGCCGCGTCCTCGGAGTAGACCGCGTTGGGGCTGTCGCGCCCGACCGGACGGGCCTGCCCGCCCTCGAAGCGGACGGTGACGGTCCCCGTGACCTGCTGTTGGGTTTCGAGGATGAACCCTTCGAGGGCCGTCGTGAGCGGGGAGTAGATGAGCCCTTTATACCCTTGTTCCGCCCACTCGGCGTCGATTTCCTGTTTCACCCGGCGCTCCTCCTTCGTGAGGACCAACCCCTCCAGCGCCTCGTGGGCGTTGATGAGAGTGGTGGCGGCGGGGTGCTCGTAGTTCTCCCGCACCTTCAGACCGAGCATGCGGTCCTCCATCATGTCCGTCCGACCGACGCCGTACGCGCCGGCGCGCTCGTTGAGCTCCTCGATGAGCGCGACGGGTTCCATCTCCTCGCCGTTCAGAGCGACCGGTCGGCCCTCCTCGAAGGTGAGTTCGATTTCCTCCGTCTCGCTCCCGGGTGCGTCGGTCCACTCGTAGATCTCCTCGCCGGGGACGTGTTCCGGTTTCTCCAAGTCCCCGCCCTCGATGGAGCGGCTCCAGAGGTTCGTGTCGATGGACCAGACGCCTTCGTTCCCGCCTTCGACGGGCAGGTCGCGCTCCTCGGCGTACTCCATCTCCCACTCGCGGGTGAGGCCCATCTCGCGGATGGGAGCGATGACTTCCTTCTCGGAGGCGCGCCAGACGACCTCGAAGCGGAGTTGGTCGTTGCCCTTCCCCGTTGCGCCGTGGGCGATGCCGTCACAGCCTTGCTCGTCCGCCACCCGCAGGATTTCCTTGGCGATGACCGGACGCGCGAGGGCCGTCCCCAACGGATAGCCCTGGTAGTCGCCGTTGGCCTCGACGGCGTCGAAGCAGAGCGCCGCGAACTGTTCTTTGGCGTCGACGACGTAGTGCTCCAAATCGAGCGCCTCGGCCGTCTCTCGGGCCTCCTCGAACTCCTCCTCGGGCTGACCGACGTCGACGGTGACGCCGATGACCTCGTCGTAGTCGTATTCCTCTTCGAGCAGCGGTACGCAGACGGTGGTGTCGAGCCCGCCGGAGAAGGCGAGTGCGACTTTGTTTGCCATGGATAGTGTCTCTGGTGATGGTGGTTATCAGTTGTGGGACGAAACGACGACGGAACGGAAGAGAGGGTGTGGTGGGGTCTACGGGGACCCCGGTCGTCGTCGGAGACTCGCGGCGCTCGCGGCGGGGGCGGTCCCGGACGCGGCGGTCGAGCGCATCGTTAAACCCGATTTGACGAGGGGCATATAAATGGATTTCCCTTCGGTTCGGCTCCCCACAGGTGGTGTTCACATCTCGGTGGCTTCGGGACGGTCAGGACGAGAGTCCCTCCAAGCACGCCGTGACCGCCGGGGAAACTCCATCGCCGATCGCGACGTTCGCCTCGCCCTCGTCGAACGTTATCTGTACGAACTGCGAGAGTCCGGACCGGGGCTCGCCGGGGTAAGACAGAACGGGGACCAGCGCACTCCCGTCCCGGACGGCGCTAGCGCTCGGTGCCCCCGCTCGGTCGAACAGGGAGCGGCCGGACATGGCCGTGTGTAAGGATTCGCGCCACTCCGGGTCCCCGAGTAACCTGTTCAGCTTCTCCACGTCCATCGAGGTTTTGTGGCCGCTGTCTTTGCACTCGACGAGCGCCACCGTCCCGTTTTTGCAGTAAACCAGGTCGTTTATCACCGCGTTCTTGTTTTTCGTTCGGCTCTGAACGCCGCCGGGGGCCTTGATTTCTAACCGTGGCGCGTCGGTGCCACGCGGTGGGTCACTCGCCAGTAACGTCCAGTTGTCAGCTCGAAACAGGTGCTTGGTCCAAACGTACACCTGTTCCTCGGCGGTCATCGGTAGGTATCCAGTCGGCCCCGGTCGTTCTGCCGGAACTGTTCGAAATCGGTTAGCGTGTCGTCCGACAAGACGAGGGCGTCGGCACAGGCGTACCACAGCGCCGTCTTGTTCCCCGGTTTGTAGGGGTGGTATTCGAACCACGTCTCGCGGTCGATTTTCGGCATGTTGAGGACCAAATTCCGGTTTCTGTCCCGGGTGGTCGGGCCCGTTCGGCAGTACAGGTAATCGTATGCGAACTGTGCCCCGATGTACGGGTCCGTGCGCCGGGTCCGGAACTTGAAGTCACAGATTACGGTCTCCTCACGGCTCGTCCGGAACGAACCGTCCCCCGGCAAACCGTCGTACTGTGTGGTTGTGGCGTCCGTCGGTCGGATACTGACGGAGTTCGGTGGGTTCTCGTAGGGGGCGTACTCCGAGAGTATCCGTCTCGCCCCGTCTTCGGACTGCGCCCGAATCGTTTCCGCCGCGGGCACGTCAGGGTCGCAGCCTTCGTCGAGGAACTGGTCCACGAACCGGCTGAGTAACGAGTCCTCGGACCCGTCGTGGATGAGTTCGTAGTCGTCGTCCGTCGGCCAGGGCGGAATCAACATCGGTGTCTCGTTGATCTCCTCGATTCTCCGGAGCGCTTGGATGGCTCGATGGTTCAGATTCGTCTTCCCGGCGTTTTCGCCGTGTTTTTTCGCGGCGTAGGGAACGAAGAAGACGCCGGGAACGCCAAGTTCAGCAGCCTTCACGAGCCTGGCGACCCGCTGTAACGGGTTCTTCCCCGTCGGAACGTGGCCCGTCTTCTCGACCACCAGCACGGGAACGCCGTCCCGGAGCAGGATGATGTCGGGTCGGTCGTAGCTGGCGATTTCCAACACCGGCTCCGGCGAGTCGTCATCCAAGCGAGATACGTCGGCGTCGGAGAGCTGTTCCGAGAGGTTCCGAAACCAGTCTGCCTCCTGAATCGCATCGTGAACGATGGTGTACTCACTCATTACGGAGCACCTTCTCCGCGACCTTGTCCCCCGTTTCCGTGGTGCGGTAAACCCGCCCGCGCCGCCGTTCCGGATTGACACACGTAACCAGGGATTCCTCCGACAACTCGGCTAGCACGTTACTCACATGATTCAACCGGATATCGGTGCTATCGGCGACCTGTTTCGGCGTCATGGGGTTGTCTTTCAGGACGGTGATGACGGACACGCGGCGCTTGCTGCTCGAAACGTAGCCGTACAGGTCCAGTTCGTCGTCGGATAACTCGTCACCCTCGGCTCCACCGGACATCGTGTGGGAAGCGTTGCGCACGGGATAGATAAGAGGTAGTTACGGATTGCACACGATTTACACACGGATTACCTCACGAAAGCTAATATACCGGGGCACACAATCACCTGATAAGATGGCCGAGAAGCGCGATTCCAGCGACGTGGTTTCGGGGTATCCGTTTTCCGAGGACGAGAGCCCGGACGAGGATTCGTTTGCCTGCTCGGACTGCGGGAGGGAGTTCGATACGAAGCGGGGGTTGAACATTCACCGCGGCCAACAGCACGAGTAGGATGGGGCGCGAGATGGAGGTTCTGGACCTGTTCTGTGGTGCCGGTGGCCTCTCGGCGGGTTTCGACCAGGAAGGGTACGACATCGTGGGGGGCGTGGACTTCGAGGGCGCGTTCTCGGAGACCTTCGAACACAACCACAGCGCCGAGTTCATCGAGGCGGATCTCAGCGAGGTTACGGGGACCAGCATACTCGATCGGCTGGGATACGACCCCGGGGACATCGACGGTGTGATAGGTGGCCCGCCGTGTCAGGGGTTCAGTTTGGCCGGTGCGAAGACCAACCCCGCGGACGAGCGCAATTTCCTCGTCACCAATTTCATCAAAGCCGTGTACGAGACGGACCCGGACTGGTTCGTCATGGAGAACGTCCCCCGAATCACCACGATGGAGGACGGAGAAGTACTGACGTATATTCTCTCTCAGTTCGACGAAATCGGGTACAGCACCGGGTGGTCGGTGCTGAACGCAGCCGACTACGGGGTCCCGCAGAACAGAAAACGGGCGTTCTTTATCGGGCACAAAACCGCCGAAAGCATCGAGTTCCCCGAAGCGACGTTCCGAGAATCGACCGAACAGCGGACGCTGTTTACGGACCGACAGCCGCCGCGGACGGTCCGGGACGCGTTCGGCGACCTGCCCTCGCTGGGGCCGGGCGAGGAGAAGACCGCCTACGCCTCCGAACCGGAAGGGGAGTATCAGCGGGAGATGAGGGCTGCTGGCTCGGAGCTGACTAACCACCGAGCCCCGAACCACGGGGAAAAAGTCGTCAGCCGAATCGGAAAGGCGTCCCCCGGAGAGAAGATACCGTACGACAGCTGGTCCCAGAAGAGACGCCTCGAGTACGGAGCGCCGGCACCGACCCTTCTGGCCGGACCGCGACCGACGTATCACTTCGCACATCCCGCCGACGATAGGGGACTCAGCGTTCGTGAGAGAGCGCGCCTCCAATCGTTCCCGGACGACTATCTGTTCAAAGGTCCGGTCGCCAAACAACGGCAGATGACGGGGAACGCCGTGCCCCCGCTTCTCAGCCGGGCGGTCGCACGCGCGATTTCGGAGCAGAGCATTCCCGCGTAGGAGTACGTTTCCCCCGGCGCGCCGCACTGTACTGTCAGTTGAAACGTTCAACGGACCGGCCCGAACGGTTATTCCTCTCCCGCAGAGAGACACCACCATGCTCGGAACCCGGGCCGAACTGGAGGTCGAGGACTTACTGAAAATCATCCTGGTGCTCGTCGTCGTCTGGATGATCCTCGAAATCGTCGGGCTCGTCGTCGGGAGCCTTGCCGCCCTCTTGGGCCCGCTCCAGCCCATTCTGGGGCTGGTCGTGCTCGTGCTCATCGTCCTCTGGCTGCTCGACCGAATCTAGAGAAGCTAAACCGCACCGCCCCGAACCCGCGTTGTGCCCTTCAGCGTCAACGTCCCCGTCCCGCCCGCCGTACAGCGGCTGGCGGCCGACCTCGCGCCCGAACTGACGGCTTACGACTCCGTCCGCGACGAGTTTACCCTCGTTCTCAAACGGCTGGGCGACCCCGACTCCTTCCCCGCCACCGAGCAACGCGTCCGTGAGGCTCTCCGGAGTGCGCCGGCCTTCGAGGCCCGTGTCGCGGAGCTCAACGCCTTTCGGAACCCGCCGGTCGGCCCGGCCCCGGTGCTTTACTTCGCGGTCGAGAGCCCCGGCATCGAACAGCTACACCGGACCCTCTGCGAACAGTTCGACCCCGTGGCGGGGATGGAGGGGGCGGACTACGTGCCTCACGTCACCGTCGCCCGCGGCGTCGAGTCGGGCCCGCTGACAAACGACCCGACCGATTCGCTGGTCAGGCGCGAAGTCGGCCCGGTAACCTGGGACGTGACCGAGTTGGAGGTGCGGGATGGCATCTACGGCGAGACCACGACGCGAATCAGCCTGCCAGGCTGAGGCTCGGGCGCTCACCCCTCAACGGTGTGCTCGCCGAGCACGGCGGGGCGGTCGTACGCCGTCCAGACGACCCGTACGGTGGTGCCCTCAGAAACGGCCGGCACGGTGAACGTGTCGCCCGCCACGACGTCGCCGTCCGTGGTGTTCCATCGGGCGGTGCGGTTCCCCGCGATGACGACTGTGTGCTCGGCGGCAAGCGCGTCACCGCCGGCGTGTTGCACGTCGAGGGCAGTCCCGTTGCGCTCGAACTCAAAGAGCACTTCGGGCGTCGGCGGGTTCGAGCGCGCCTCCCCGACCCACGGCGGGGCCTCGACGGTCGTCGCGCCTAATGCAGTGTACGTCGCGTCGTACGTCGAGACGCCCGCTTCCGAGGCGGTGCGCCACGCGACGTGTTTCACGAAGCCGTCGGCGGTCACATGGAGCGTCGCGTTGAACCGCGCCGGGTCGCCGAGCGCGAAGCTCCCGAGCGTGGCGTTCGCGTGTGCCGAGTCCGCTTCGTAGGTCGCGACCCGCACGCCGTCGATTTCGTCCGTTCCAACCCGCTCGTACGTCGCGTTATAAGGAATCGTCGCGACAGTGAAGGCGGTGTTGTTCGGCACGACCGGGCGGAACCGGTAGTCCGTGGCCCCGTCCTGTACGGACCGCGCGTACGTGCCGGTGGCGTTAGTGAACTCCGTGCGGTTCGTCGCGGCGCCCGTAACCTGGGTCCACGACTCGTCGCCCTCGACGTTGAGGGAAAGGTTCAGCGTACCGCCCGGGGCGGAGTGGGTCGCCTCGTAGGCGTAGCTCCCCGCGGACAGGAGCGCGGCCGTCTGTTGGCCCCGGAGGTCGGCCGTGATTCGCTCCGGGCCGATACTGTCGTCCGTACCGTCGTTCCCGCTCGTGTCGAGGCCGCCCGGCACCGCACCGCAGCCGGCAAGGGCGACGGCGAGCGCGAGGGCGGCGAGGAGGGCGCGTCGCATCGGTCCCGCTTCGGGCCGTCCGTACAAGGGCTTTCGTCTTCGAGCGGGTCCACGGCCGCCACTTCCGTCCGCTCGCGGCTGGGACGGTCGGCTAGCGAACGTCCTACACGTACAGGCAGAACGGCTGGCGCACGTCCTGCACGTACAGGCAGAAGGGCTGACGCACGTCCTACACGTACAGGCAGAACGGCTGGCGCACGTCCTACACTTACGGCCGCGGCGGCTCGCCGTCCCACGCGTCCATGTCGGTGTAGAAGTTATGGACCGCGTAGCGGAGCTTCTCGGGGTTGACGTCCACCATCTCCGCGCGCTCCTCCTCGGGGAACGTGTCGTGGACGCTGTACTCGCCCATCTCGCGGACGCTCGCGCCGGTGTATCGGCGGTCGAGCAGTATCCGGACGCCGTAGTCGTCGGGCGAGCGCAGAACCCGACCCAGCGCCTGGCGGGTCTTCCTGACGGTCGGGATTTCGACGGCGTAGCGCCACCCCGCGTCGTCCCGGTCGAAGATATCGTCGTAGGCCGCCTGTATCGCCTCGCTTCGCTCGTCGAGGTGGGGGTAGGGGACGCCGACGACGACTACCGTCCGGGCGTCGTCGTCGTCGAAGCTCACCCCCTCCGCGAGGGTGCCCCACAGCGAGGTGAACAGCGTCGCGCCGTCCTGCGCGACGAACTCCTCGCGCAGGTCGTCGGCGGCGACGCCCGGCTCGTCGAGGTAGGCGTTCCCCCCGACCAGCCCGTGGTAGCGCTCGGCCTCGGCGTAGCTCGGGCAGAAAACGAGCGTGTTCCCCGGCGTGAAATCCGTCGCGTCCCGGAGCGTGTCGGCGATGCGCTCTTGGACCTCGGGGTCGTCGCGCTTGCTGGCGAACAGCGGCGGCGTGTCCACCGCGAACGTCCGCCGGCGCTCCTCGGGGAAAGCGAGCCCGTAGGCCATCGTTTCGGGGTCCTCCATCCCCAACACGGCCTCGGTCACGTCGAACGGTCGGAGAGTGGCGCTCATCAACACGGTGGCGTGGACCGCGTCGAAGAGTTCCCGTGTGACCTCGCTCGGAATACAAGCATAGAGCTCGGCGCGGCCGTACACGTCGTCGGTGCCCTCGTGGCGGCGGACGCCGACGACGGGGTAGCGTCCCAAATCGGCGCCCTCCTCTATCCACGATGCGACGAAGTCCGCGACCTGAAGGGTCTGACACTCCGTTCTGGTCGAGCTCTCGCCGCGCTTGTACTCGCGTTCGTACTCCTCGTCGAACTCCTCCCCGAGAGATTTGGCCTGTTTCACGTCCGCACGGATGCCGTTGCCTTCGTAGCGTGCGAGAAACGCTCTGGTGAGGTCGTCGCGGCCCTCGTCGTTCCGGACGGGGATGTCGCGCCAGGCCTCGCCCACATCCCGGTAGTCGCCGGGGCCGAGTTCGTCCTCGTAGGTGTTCACAAGCGCCGCGCGAAAGGCCCGAACGACGTTCAGCGCGGGGTCGGCGCGGGCGTCGTCGGAATCGGCGAGCTCCTCGACGGCGGCGTCGAGGGTGCGCTCGGTGAGCGCGCGGGAGGCGTGGTCCCGCGCGGCGTCCTCGATGTTGTGGGCCTCGTCGAACACCGTCACGACGTCCTCGGGCTCCTTACCCAGCCAGCGGAAGAACTGCTTGCGTATTTGCGGGTCGAGGATGTGGTGGTAGTTACAGACGACGAGGTCGATGTCCTCCAAGCCGTCCTTCAGGAGCTCGTAGCCACAGAACCCCCGCTCGCCGGCGTACTCGTATATTTCCTCGGGCGTCCGGACGCCGCCGTAGAGCCACTCGTAGAACGCGTCGGTGTCCGCGGTGAGGTTGCGCTCATAGTGGTCGCAGGTCGCGGCCTCCGCTTTGTTCTCCTTCTCCTCGCGGGCGGCTTCGAGTTCGTCCATCACCGCCGCGCGGGCCTCCGCGGCGTCGTCGTCCCCCTCGTTGGCGGCGTCGAGGAGTTCTTCGGCGCGGCGTTCGAGCTGCTCGATTTCGGCCTCGGTCTCTGCGAGGTCGTAGGTGTTGTCCCGTAGGACCTGACACTCCTGGTAGTCGACGTCGATATGACACATCGAGCCCTTCCCGCGGAAGACGACGGCACTGAGGTCCTCGCCCGCGTTGATTTCGCGGGCCTCGCGGACGAACTGGCGCATCTGTTGGTGAACGTTCGTCGTGATGACGACCGTCTTGTTCGTCTCCCGGGCGTAGTCCAGCGCGGGCGCGAGCGCCGCCAGCGTCTTGCCGGTCCCACAGGCGCCCTCGAAGAGCGTGTCCTGGCCCTCTTCGAGTGCCTCGCGGATGCGGTCCATCGCCTCCCGCTGGTTGTCGTAGGGCGAGCCGTACGGGAAGAAGCGCAGGTAGTCGGAGTCGCTGGCGGCCACACCGTCCCTTTCGCCCGCTCGGGTTAAAGGTTCACGACAGCACCATCAGATGTTCGACACGTTCGCCGTTTCGTTCCCGTCGCTCCCGCAGTCGTCGCTGTTGGCGTACTTGGTGAGCCGACCGTCGCCGTCGATTTCGACGAAGACGTTGCGACACTCCCCACCCCCGATGTCGAACTGCCGGTGGCGCTCGCCGTCGACCTGCACTTCGACGACGAAGGTGGCCCGGTCTTCGGGCCA
>JBEQBK010000078.1:0-11952 GCA_041639855.1 Halobacteriaceae archaeon
ACGTAGTGGAGGTCATCGAGACCGCGATGGACGCGCTCTTCGAGGAGGACAGCGACCGCGCGACCCAGCTCGCGAACGAGGCGCGCGCGGACGTGCTCGACATCGACGAACACGCCCGCCGGTTGAATGAACTCCTGCGCGACCTCGAAGCCGAGCAGGCCCAACACCTCTCCTTGGTCGTGGACTCGGTCTCCCGGAGCGCCGACTACGGTGGCAACATCGCCGAAACGGCGCTGCAGAACGCCGCGCCCCGCCCGAGCATCTGATTTCGGGGCGTTAAGCCCGTCGCAGATACGCACAAACCCTGCGAGAAGTGAAATTACTTTAAGGGGGAACGTTCTATCCGAGGCCGATGACGGAGTTTCCCGACTATCTCGACGTCGACTACAGCGACGGCGAGGGTGAAGACCCCGAGGACTATCCGACGCTGAACGACAAAATCGAGAAGGCCATCGAGGTCACCCGCCAGGGCCTCGAGGAGTACAAGAACCCCGTCGTGATGTGGACCGGCGGGAAGGACTCCACGCTGACGCTGTACTTCGTGAAGGAGGTCGCCGACCGCTACGACCTCGAAGTTCCCCCCGTCGTGTTCATCGACCACTACCAGCACTTCGACGAGCTCATCGAGTTCGTCGAGCACTGGGCCGACGAGTGGGACCTGGATGTCATCTGGGCGCGGAACACCGACGTCGGCGACTACGTCGACGAGAACGGCCTCGAACCGGGCGACGACATCCCCGTCGATGAGCTCTCCGAGCACAACCAACACCACATTCGAAACATCCTCGAATACGAGGACGACGAGTTCCCCTTCCTGCTCGACACCTACGTCGGCAACCACCTCCTGAAGACGGTGGCGCTCAACGACGCCATCGAGGAGTACGACGTCGACGGCATCATCTCGGGCATCCGCTGGGACGAACAGGAGTCCCGCGCCGAGGAGACGTTCTTCTCCCCCCGGCATGACCCCGACATCTACCCGCCCCACGACCGCATCCAGACCATCCTCCAGTTCGACGAGGCCGCGGTCTGGGACGCCTTCTGGAACTTTGTTGTCCCTGACACCGTCGAAGCCTTCCCCGACGACGGCTACGTGCCCCAGGGCGCCGACGACCTGCCCGAGGGCGTCGAGTGGGAGGACATCCCCATCTCGCCGAAGTACGTCGAGGGCTTCCGCTCGCTGGGCAGCGAAGTCAGCACGGACAAAGCCGACGAGGAGCCCGCGTGGCTCCAGGACCTCGACAACACCACCGAACGCGCCGGCCGCGCTCAGGACAAGGAGGACCTCATGGAGCGCCTCCGCGACCTGGGCTACATGTAAGGTAGGGATAGCGCTTTTTCGCGGCTACGCCAACTCCGGGTCGAAGAGGTCCTCGACCCGGCAGTCGAAACGCCGCGCGAGTTTGAACGCGAGTTCGAGCGAGGGGTCGTAGCGGCCGCGCTCGACGGCGTTGATGGTCTGACGGGTCACGTCCACGTCGTCGGCCAGGTCCGCCTGGCTCAGGCCCTCCCGTTCGCGGAACTCCGGGAGCGACGTTTTCATCGCCCGACGAACAGGAGCACGCCGTAGAACCCGTAGACGATAGGCACTAGGAATGCGATAGGCACGAGCCAGTCCGGCCACGTCGCGTAGTCAAGCGCGACGAGCGCGGTCATCGTCGGGAAGAAGACCGCACAGGCCCACCCGAAGACCGCCAGGGTCCGCCCCGCGGCCCGTTCGTGTGCCTGCCGGTCGCGCTCGTCGAAGAGCGGGCCCGAATAACTCGCCTGCAGCGCGCCCGCGGCACCGAGGAAGACGACGAACCCCGCGACGCCCACGAGCGGGTAGTCAAGCGCGACCAGCACCCCAAGGGCCAATCCCGAGAGTCCCGACAGGGAGCCGTACGCGCGCCGATACGTCCGTTCGGAGAGGTTTCCAACTGACATGGTCGGTGTGACAAGCGAGCCTTACGGAAAGCTCGCTTTACAGTAAAGCGTACTTTACACTCAGGTATAAATCTAACGCAGCCGGCGGCGCCGCTACCGGGCGAGCGTGTCCAAAAGACGGGTTACTCAGTAAATGAGCGAGTCGTCGTTCTCGACCATGTAGAGCGTGCGGGCGGCGATGTTGACCGCGTGGTCGCCGACCCGTTCGAGGTCTCGGACCGTGAGCAGCAGCCGGGAGACATCTCCCATCAGGTTCTCGACCTCCGCCTCGTCGGGCGAGACCTCGGTCGCGATTTCGCTCTCGATGAGGTCCCGAACGACGAGCTCGGAGGCCTCCCGACAGAGGGTGTCGATGTCGTCGTCGCGCTCGGCGACGGCGTGACAGGCCTCGGGGTCCTCCTCGGCGTACGCGACCATCGCGTCCTCGACCATCTGCGCGACGGCCTCGCCGATTGTCTGCACGTCGACGTCAGGGAACACGTCCTTGTTCGCGTCCTCGGTGTAGCCCCCGAGGTTGGTCGCGAGGTCGGCGACCCGTTCGAGGTCGGTGATAATCTTGAACGTCGCGGCGATGAAACGCAGGTCGCTCGCGACGGGCTGCTGGAGCGCCAGCAGGTCGATGCAGTCCTGTTCGAGTTCGAGGTAGAGTTCGTTCACCTCGTCGTCGCCCTCGATGACGTCGCGGGCGAGTTCCTCGTCCTTCGATTCGAGCGCGTCCAGACCCAAACGGAGGCGTTCGAGGACGACCTCACTCATGTAGAGCACGTCCTCGCGGAGCCCCTCCAGTTGGGATTGATACTCCTGTCGCGGCATGGTTCGCCTTCAACGCGGCGCCACATCACCCTGTCGCCTATTCGGGGTATATATAGCCGTCACGAGCGGAACGGAGCCGAAACCCCCCGACGGGAGCGCTACTCGCTAATATACTGGTTGTTCCGCCAGTCGATACCGTCCTCGGCGTTCGCGCTCGGGTCCTCGACGACTTCGACGGTCGCGGGGCGGGCGTCGCCCTCCACGATGCGGGTGGCGTCGAGGTCGCCGTCGACCTCCGCGATGGCGGTGAGTTCGCCGCGCTCGGCGTGGCTCGCAAGGTCACAGAGCACGAGGAACATCTCGTACTGCAGGGCAGTGTTCTGGAGGACCGCCTCGCGGTCGCCCTTGAAGCCCGCCATCTCGACGAGCTCGGAGGGGGGTTCCTCCTCGGGACGGCCCCACTGGGGCTTCTCGGGCTCCTCCTGGATTCTGACCTCGGAGACGGTCGCTTTTAGCTGGGCCGTCGGAGTGTACTTGCCGATGTCCTCCTCCTCGGAGACGGCGCTCAAAACGAGGGTGTTGTTCCGGCGGACGACCTCCACGTCGGCGACGCCTTCGGGATACTCGGGGTCGGCGTCGAAATACTCGTGGAGCGTTTCGAGGGGGACTTCGAGCGTGGAGTGGAGACGGAAGACCCGACTCATTCCTCGGCCCCCAGCTCGGCCGCCAGCTCGCCCCGCTCGTCGAGCTCCGCGAGCACGTCGCTCCCGCCGACGAACTCGCCATCGACGAAGGTCTGGGGGATTGTGTCCCACCCGCTGTGCTCCGAAAGTGCCTCCCGGTAGGCGTCCAAGTTCTGGAGCACGTCCACCGTCGCGAACTCGTCGCGGTACTGGCCGATCAGGCCGAGCGCCCGCCGCGAGTACCCACATTGGGGCATGAGTTCGGTCCCTTTCATGAAGAGAACGACTTCGTTGTCCGAAAGGGCGGTGTCGACGCGCTCCTGGACCTCGCCCGGGGAGAGGTCCGCGGTTCGGTCGAACGACATACCCCTTTGTAGGGGCGTTCGGTTAAAGAGGCTTCCGCTGGGCTACTCCTCGGCGCCGACCCGGATGACCTGCAACAGGGAGTGGACGGGAACGCCGTCGACCTCGTCGATGCCCTGTTTGTCCGCGAGAACGACACACGCGAGGGGGTCGCCGCCCTCCTCCCTGACTGCTTCAACCGTCTCGCGCATCGTCGTGCCGGAGGTGATGGTGTCGTCCACAAGATAACACGCCCGGCCCTCGACGCCCGCGAAGTTCCGGGAGAAGCCGCCGCCGTAGTCCTCGATATCGCCCTCCTCCCATTGGTGTTTCCGGGGCGCGTACGTCGCGAGGTCCGTGTCGAGTTCGCGCGCGACGACGGTGGCGAGGGGCGCGCCGGCCTTTTCGACGCCCACCGTCACGTCCACATCCTCGTCGTCCTCCGCCAGCAGGTCCGCGAGGGTCGACCCGACCGCGGAGAGGCGAAAAGAGTCCTCGCCGACGGCGGACCAGTCGACGTGAATGTCGTGGGGTCCCGCCGGGGCGGCGGCCGTTCCGTCGCCGGGTTCGGCGGCCGCTCCCTGCTCGCCGGAGCGCTCGACCAGCCACGCCGCCGTCTCGCGGGAGACGTTGAGTTCGTCCGCGATCTCCCCCTTCGAGAGCCCCCGGCGCGCGAGCTCGCCGGCGGTCTCGGTCAGGTCGTCGACGTTCTTCATACGCCGCCTTGGCCCGGGGCTTTTATAGAAATTGCGAGGCGCCAACAAGGGGTATTCCCGGCGGCCGAGTCGGGAGGCGTGACACGGAACGCACCGACTCCGAGGCGCGCGGCGATAGAGGACGAACTGGCGGCGTCGGGCCTCGTTTGAGCGGGCCGTCTCGAAACCTTTAGTTTCGGCACCGCTGAAGGGCCGGGTGTGCCTGTAGATTACGCGAAGCTGAACGACCCCAACGCCCACTACACCATGCGGGACCTCTCCGCTGAGACGATGGGCGCCACGCGCGAGCGCGGCGGCGGTCGTGACGTCGAGATTACGGACGTACAGACCACCATCGTCGACGGCAACTACCCCTGGACGCTCGTGCGCGTCTACACGGACGCGGGCATCGCGGGCATCGGCGAGTCCTACTGGGGCGTCGGCGAGCCCGAGATCATCGAGCGCATGAAGCCGTTCATCGTCGGGGAGAACCCCCTCGACATCGACCGGCTCTACGAGCACATGGTCCAGAAGATGTCCGGCGAGGGCTCCATCTCCGGCAAGGTCATCTCCGCCATCTCCGGCATCGAAATCGCGCTCCACGACATCGCCGGGCAGGTTCTGGAGATTCCGTCCTACCAGCTGCTGGGCGGGAAGTACCGCGACGAGGTCCGCATCTACTGTGACTGTCACGCGGGCGACGAGTCCGAGCCCGCCTCCAACGCGAAGGAAGCCGAGCGCGTCGTCTCCGAGCTCGGCTACGACGCCCTGAAGTTCGACCTTGACGTCGTCTCCGGCCACGAGAAGGACCGCGCGAACCGTCACCTGCGCGGCCCCGAAATCGAGCACAAGGCCGAAATCGTCCGCGAGGTCTGCGAGACGGTCGGCGACCGCGCCGACGTCGCCTTCGACTGCCACTGGTCGTACTCCGCCTCCGGCGGCAAGCAGCTCCTCGAAGCCGTCGAGGACCTCGACGTCTGGTGGATCGAGGACCCCATCCCGCCCGAGAACCACGACGTCCAGGAGGAGGTCACCAAGTCCTCCACGACGCCCGTCACGGTGGGCGAGAACGTCTACCGCACGCACGGCAACCGCCAGCTTATCGAGAACCAGGCGGTCGACATCCTGGCGCCCGACCTGCCCCGCGTGGGCGGCATGCGCGAGACCCAGAAAATCGCCAACATGGCGGACCTCTACTACATCCCCATCGCCATGCACAACGTCTCCTCCCCCATCGGCACGATGGCCTCCAGCCAGGTCGCCGCGACCATCCCCAACTCGCTGGCCGTCGAGTACCACTCCTACCAGCTCGATTGGTGGGAGGACCTCGTCGAGGAGGACAACCTCATCGAGGGCGGCCGCCTCGAAATCCCCGAGAAGCCCGGCATCGGCCTGACCCCGAACCTCGACGCCATCGAGGAGCACATGGTCGAGGGCGAGGAACTCTTCGACGAAGCGGAAGACGCGGCCTAACGCGGCCGATTCGCCCGTCGTAACGCTGTTCTTCGGGTTTCCGTTTTGGGAACTTCTCTTTTCGGATTCGAAAGCGAGGAGTGGGTAGTGCGAAAGGGTTAACCTTCCGACGCCCCCATTTCGGAATGACCTAATTGCATGGCGACGCTTGAACTACGTAACCTACACGCCGAAGTAGCAGAAGAGGGCGGCGAGAAAATTCTCCAAGGGGTCGACCTGGAGGTTTCCTCGGGCGAAATCCACGCCCTGATGGGACCCAACGGCTCCGGGAAGTCCACGACCGCGAAGGTCATCGCCGGTCACCCGGCCTACGAGGTGACTGACGGCGAGGTCATCCTCACCATCGAGGACGGCGACTTCGAGGCCGCCGCCGAGCTGGACGAGGCGGACCGGACGTGGAACATCCTCGACTTGGAACCCAACGAACGCGCCGCGCTGGGGGTGTTCCTCGCCTTCCAGTACCCCGCCGAAATCGAGGGCGTTACGATGGTGAACTTCCTCCGCACCGCGCTCAACGCCAAAATCGAGGAGCGCGAGGAGCTGCTCTTCGAGGACGAGGCCGAGGACGAAGCGGAGGAGGACGCTGGCTACGAGAACTCCCCGATGGAGGGGCCCGCCGACGAGGGCGAAATCGGCGTCGGCGAGTTCCAGGAACTCCTCCAGGAGAAGATGGAGCAACTGGACATGGACGAGTCCTTCGCCAGTCGCTACCTGAACGCCGGCTTCTCCGGCGGCGAGAAGAAACAGAACGAGGTCCTCCAAGCCGCGATTCTCGAACCTTCCATCGCCGTACTCGACGAAATCGACTCCGGGCTGGACATCGACCGTCTGCAGGACGTGGCCGACGGCATCAACGCCCTGCGCGACGAGGTCGGCACCGGCGTGCTGCAGATCACCCACTACCAGCGCATCCTCGACTACGTCGAGCCCGACCGCGTACACATCATGCTCGATGGCGAGGTCGTGATGGAGGGTGACGCCGAGCTCGCCGCCAAACTGGAAGAGAAGGGCTACGACTGGGTCCGCGAGGAAGTGTACGAGACGGCCTGAAGCCCGCGACAAAACACTACAACACTATGAGTTCCGACGACAACCTACAAGAGACCGACACCGAGGCGCGCTTCGAGTTCAAAAAGGAGCAGTCCTCGGCCTTCGAGTCGGGCACGGGTCTGACCGAGGAGACCATCCGGCTCATCTCCGAGGACAAGGACGAGCCCGACTGGATGCTCGAACGGCGCCTCCGCGCGCTCGAACAGTACCACGAGATGCCGATGCCGACGGACTGGCCGGGCCAGCCGGACCTCTCCGAGCTCGACGTCGAGGAGATAATCCCTTACATCCGCCCCGACGTCGACAAGCGCGCCGGCGTTGACGACTGGGACGAGCTCCCCGAGGAGATTCAGGACACCTTCGAACAGCTGGGCATCCCCGAGGCCGAGCGCAACGCGCTCTCCGGCGTCGGTGCCCAGTACGAATCGGAGGTCGTCTACCAGAACATGCAGGAGCGCTGGGAGGAGAAGGGCGTCGTCTTCTGCAACATGGACGAGGCCGTGCGGGAGCACCCCGAGCTCGTGAAGGAGCACTTCATGACCCGGTGTGTCCCGCCCAGCGACAACAAGTTCGCCGCGCTCCACGGCGCCGTCTGGAGCGGTGGCTCGTTCGTCTACATCCCGGAGGACGTGACCGTCAACATGCCCGTTCAGGCCTACTTCCGGATGAACTCCGAGGGAATGGGCCAGTTCGAGCACACGCTCATCATCGCCGAGGAGGGCTCGGAAGTCCACTACATCGAGGGCTGTTCCGCGCCCCAGTACGGCACCCACAACCTCCACTCCGGCGGCGTCGAAGTGTTCGTCGGCGAGGACGCCCACGTCCAGTACTCGACCGTGCAGAACTGGTCGAAGAACACGTTCAACCTCAACACCAAGCGCGCCATCGTCGAGGAGAACGGGACGATGGAGTGGGTTTCGGGCTCGATGGGCTCGAAGGCCACGATGCTCTACCCCTGCACGATTCTGAAGGGACGTGGCGCGACGGACAACCACATCACCATCGCGTTCGCCGGCGAGGGCCAGGACATCGACACCGGCGCGAAGGTGTATCACAACGCGCCGGACACCAAATCGACCATCGAATCGAAGTCCATCAGCAAGGACGGGGGCCGGACCAACTACAGAGGGTTGGTCCACATGGCCGACGGCGCGGCGAACTCCTCGACGAGCGTGGAGTGTGACGCGCTGATGTTCGACAACGAGTCCACGTCGGACACGATGCCGTACATGGAAATCAACGAGTCCACCGTCGACGTGGCCCACGAAGCGACGGTCGGAAAAATCGGCGACGAGGACGTCTTCTACCTCCAGAGTAGGGGGCTGGATGACGACGACGCCAAGCAGATGATCGTCGCCGGCTTCATCGAACCCATCACGGAGGAGCTCCCTATCGAGTACGCCGTCGAGTTGAACCGGCTCATCGAGCTCGAAATGGAGGGTTCGCTGGGATAACATGGCGGCGAAGATGCACACCAGCCTCTCCGAGGAGACGGTCAGGGAGATAAGCGAGGCGCGCGACGAGCCCGACTGGCTCCTGGAGACGCGACTCTCCGCACTGGAGACGCTCGATTCCCTGGATTTCCCCGACGTCATTCAGACGCCGGGGCAGAAGTGGACGAACCTCGAAGACCTCGACTACGAGGGTCTGGTCGACCCGCTCTCGCAGACGGAGGAGAAAGACCAGGTCGGTCCCGAGGAGGCGACCGTTCTACCCTTCAGCGAGGCTGTCCAGGAACACGAGGAGCTCGTGAAGGAGGCGTTCGGCAGCGTCGTCGACCCCGAGGAGAACCGCCTGACGGCGCTCTCCACGGCCCTCTTCACGACGGGCACGGTCATCCACGTCCCGGAGGGCGTAGACGCCGAGGACGTCACCATCCGGACGACGATGAACGGCCGCTCGCTGTTCAACTACACGCTCGTCCTCACCGAGGAGTCGAGTTCGGTGACGATTCTGGAGCGACAGGACACTGGTGAGGAAGTGGACGGCGAGCGCTACTACTCCGGCATCGTCGAGGTCGACGCCGCCGAGAACTCCTACGTCCAGTACGGGAGCTTCCAGAACTTCGACCAAGAGACGTACAACTACACACTAAAGCGCGGCGTGGCCGACACGTACGCGACCGTGAACTTCATCGAGGGGAACCTCGGCTCCAAGCTGACGAAGACGACGGTCGCGACCGAACTCGTCGGCGACTCCTCCGAGACGAAAATCGTGGGTGCCTTCTTCGGCCGTAACGACCAGCACTTCGACATCGATTCCAAAGTTTGGCACCGCGCCGAGCACACGACGGCGGACCTCGTCACGCGGGGCGTCATCGACGACACCGCGCGCTCCGTGTACGAGGGCGTCCAGGACGTGGGCCGCGACGCGTGGGACACCAGCTCCTACCAGCGCGAGAACACCCTGATGTTGAGCGACGACTCCGAGGCCGACGCCTCGCCGAAGCTCATCATCAACAACCACGACACCGAAGCCTCCCACTCGGCCACCGTCGGCCAGGTCGACGAGGAGGACCTCTTCTACATGGAGTGTCGCGGCGTCGACGAGCGCACGGCGAAGAACATGCTCGTGGAGGGTTTCTTCGTCCCTGTCCTCGAAGAGGTCGAGGTCGAAGAACTCCGCGAGGACCTGCGAGCGGGCGTCGCGGAGCGCCTCGCCGAGCGGTAATCCGCTTCTTCGTTCGTAGCGAATCTTATAAGTCAGTCAGCCCCGACGGAGTAGTGTGAGCCGAGAGTCAGCCGGGGGGGTCCGATGAGCGTCGCCCCCCGGGTCGAATCGGACGGCCAGCTGGCCCGCCTCCTGCAGGTGGCTGCCGTGCTCGAGGAGGTAGTGGAAGCGCGTGCGCACCGCCACTACCGCTCGCTCCCTCCCGGAGAGCGTGACGAGCGCATCGAAACGCTCCTCGAAGAGGCCGCGGAGGAGTCGGCCGCCCACCGCGAACGCATCGACGAACTGCTCGACGCGCTCAACGCCGACCCAATCGCCTTCGAACAGATTGAGGCACTCGTCACCGAGCAGTACAGCGAGGCCGACACCGACTTCGACGGCGTTCTCTACGACCAACTGAACGGCGAGGAGACCGCCTACAAGTTCTACGCGGACCTCATAGAGGCTATCGAATCCTCCGAGGCGGAGTTCGGCATCGACCGGGAGTCGCTTCTCGAAACGCTGCGCGAAATCAAGGCCGCCGAGGCGGAGGGCGTCGAGGCGGTCGCAGAACTCATGGAGGAACGAACGTGAACACCGCAGACCAGTACCTGAAGGCGATTTACCTCGTCGAACAACTCGAAGACGGCCCCGCGTCGACCGGTGCGCTCGCCGACCGGCTCGGCGTCTCGCCGGCTAGCGTTAACGAGATGATAGGAAAGCTACAAGAGCGGGGGCTCGTCGAACACGAGAAGTACAAGGGGGCACAAGTCACGCCGGAAGGGCAGGTGATGGCGGAGGACGCGCTCCAGAACTACTGCATCCTCGAACGGTTTCTCGCGAACGTCCTCGATGTCGAGGACTTCAGAGGCGAGGCGAAGCAGATGGAGCCGGTCATCGACGACACCGTCGCCGACCGCCTCGACATGATTATCGACCGGGAGCCGGACTGTCCCGACTGTTTCGACGTGGAGAACGACGCCTGTACCTACTTGGGCGACGACTGATTCTCGTTTAGCCGTTCGACGACGCCGCCACACGCCGGGCAGTTCGGCGGGTCGCGCTCGAAGCGCATACCACAGCAACGGCAGGTTCGTTCCGAACTCGATTCGGCGAATCGTCGTCCGAGTCGGCTGACGAATCCCAACATCAGCCTCGGGGGTGACAGTCCGCGCAGAGCCACCGCACCT
Source organism: Halobacteriaceae archaeon (assembly GCA_041639855.1). Taxonomy (GTDB): domain Archaea; phylum Halobacteriota; class Halobacteria; order Halobacteriales; family Halobacteriaceae; genus JBEQBK01. The sequence goes on from JBEQBK010000078.1 coordinate 10,762, forward strand.
GCCGGTGGGTCATGGCGTCGTTGTAGTCGAGGTACCGTGCGACCGGGGAGGGTTCCGAACACTCGTCACACCGTACGTCTCCGACCGAACGGTTGCTTTCCGCACTCATATGCGCCTAATCGGACGCCACCGACTTAAATTTTTGCCTGGATGGTCTTCTATTTGAGTTTGTGGTTGCGGTTTGTGTCTTGAAGCGTTTTCGAAGCGGACGACACCAGCAAAACGATTCCGGTCGTAGCCCGTTCGGTCACATCCGAGAACGTATGAGGCGACGCCTCCACCACCTCGGTATGGAAGCAGTCTCGCTCGCGCCCAGCGCTACGGCGACGATACACGCGTTGGACGCCACGGACCGGTTGGTCGGGAGAACCGACCACTGCCCCGGAAACGGGGCCTCGGTCGGCGGATGGCTCTCCCCGGACCTCGAGCGCGTCGCCACGCTGGACCCGGACGTCGTGTTGACCGCGGACCCGCTCCAGGCGGAGCTCCGCGATACGCTCCGCGAGCGCGGGTTCGACGTCGCTCACGTCGAACCCCAAACCCTCGACGGCGTGTACGACGCCGTCGAAACCGTCGGCGAGGCCGTCGGACTCCCCGAGCGCGGCGCGGCTCTCGCGGCGTTCATGCGCGACCGGGTCGAGGCGGTCCGGGCGGCGACACCCGATTCCGGGCCGGTCGTCTACTGCGAGGAGTGGCCCGACCCGCCGATGGCCGCGGGCAACTGGGTGCCCGATGGGGTGTGTGCGGCGGGCGGCGAGTACCCGTTTCTGGACGCCGGCGAGCGCTCGCGGGAGGTCACGGGCGAGACTGTCGAACGCGTCGATCCCGAGCACGCCGTGCTCCACTACTGCGGCGAGGGCGGCGGGTCGGACCCCGAACGGTTTGCGGGCCGCTGGGACGTCGACGCCGAAATTCACGTCCTCCACGACGACCTGCTGAACCAACCGAGCCCGACGCTGGTCGAGGGCATCGAGGCGCTGGCGGAGCGAGTTCACGGCGTGGAGACGCCCGAAAGGGGGGTTGAGGAGGCGTTTCGGGAGCGAGTGTCGTAGCGACTCGGAACGAGTGTGCGGAACCGCAACCCCACCTCCAGATCGTCCGGGACCATGGAGAGACTCACGTAGTACTCGCCGAACTCGGGGATGCCCACTGTAGTGCGTAGCGGCGCGGCAACCTCCGACTGATCCGATT
>JBEQBK010000079.1:0-11636 GCA_041639855.1 Halobacteriaceae archaeon
CTCACGTCCACGAGGTCAACACCCAGCGATTCGAGTTCGCGCGCCAGTTTTACTGTATCGTCGACGGTCCACGCGTCCTCGCCGAGCCAGTCCGTCGCGGAGAGGCGCACGAAGACGGGCTTCTCTTCGGGGAAGGCTTCCCGGACGGCCATGGTGGCTTCCCGCAGGAGACGGGTGCGGTTCTCGAAACCGCCCCCGTACTCGTCGTCGCGGTCGTTCGTCACGGGCGAGAGGAACTGGTGGAGGAGGTAGCCGTGGGCGCCGTGAACCTCGGCCACGTCGAAGCCCGCCTCGTCGGCACGCCGAGCCGCCGCACGGAACGACTCGATGACGTCTTCGATGTCCGATTCGTCCATCCGCCGCGTCGGGACAGTCTCGTCGGGGTAGGGCCACGGCTCCCCGCTCGGTGAGAGGACCTCCCAGCCGCCGTCCGCCGGTTGGACGGGGTTCTCACCCTCCCAGGGTCGGGAGTCGGAGGCCTTCCGGCCGGCGTGGGCGAGCTGGATGCCGGAGACGGCGCCCTGACTCGCGACGAACTCGGTGACGGGTTCGAGGGCGTCGCGCTGGGCGTCGTTCCAGATGCCCAAATCCTCGGGCGTGATACGTCCCCGCGCCTCGACGGCGGTCGCCTCGGTCATCACCAGCCCGGCGCCGCCGGTCGCGCGGGACTCCAAGTGCTGGCGGTGCCACTCGGTGGGCATTCCGTCCCGCTCCTCACAGGAGTACTGACACATCGGGGAGACCGTGATTCGGTTGGGGATTTCCACCCCTCTCAGTTCGAGGGGGTCGAAGAGGTCTGCCATCGCCCGCCGGTAGCGGGCACCGGCCCGAAAGGGGTCGGCTACCGGAGCGGGTTGCCGGGGGGTGTGGGATGATTCCACAGGCCCCACACCGTCAGTTGTAAGCCCTCACTCGGCCAAATCTACCTTGATGAGCGAGGAGCCCGTTCCGGATATCGCGGAGGAACTCGCCGGCGACCCGCAGAGCGAGGCCGCGGCGTGGCTGGTCGAGGAACTCCGCTCGATAGCCGGCGACGGCCTGCGGACCGTCGCTTGCGGGCATTTCGAGGAGAAGGAGTTCCGGCTGTTGTACGTCGACCCGGAGACCATCGCGGAGTACACCGCCGCGGGCGTCCGGGAGATACAACAGGACGTCACCCTCGAATCACTCGCCGCCGAGCGCCAGAAGGACCTCTACGAGCCGATCGGCGAGCTCGAAGTGACGACTCGCGTCTTCGAGGACGGCGCGAACCTGATGGCGTGGGGCTACGGCGAGAAGCCGTCCGTGTTCGTCGGGCTCGACGACTCGGTGGAGCATCTGACGCCCGCGGTGGAGGCGTTGCGGGAGTATTTGGCGCGGTAGAAGGGTTCGGTTGGGTGGGGAAATCGGCCGGTCGTTCCGCTACGCTATCGCTCGCTACACTCCGTGCTTCAAATCCCGTGGCGACGTTCGTCTCACTTCGCTCGGCAGAAAGTGCGCCGGGGGGGATTTGAACCCCCGCCATGAGCTTGGAAGGCTCAGGTCCTGGGCCACTAGACAACCGGCGCTCCTTCGTCGCGCCGTCGTTCGCGGTGGAACCGCTCACAACCGGCGCTATCGGGGTTTCTCGCTCCCCGATTAAGGCCCTTACTCTTCGGGGCCGACTACGGCGTAGCAGTTGCCCGAGGAAACGTCGAAGTCGTGGAGAGTCACCGGACTCCCTGCCACCAACGCCCGGAACTCCTCGGGCGCGAAGATGTGGTAGAACCGGCCCACCTTCTCGCCGCCGGGAAGGGTCCAGTCGATTTCGGTGTCGAAACCCGTCTCGGAATCGAACTTCGAGTGCGTCGTGGACCACACCGACACCAGCGCCCGGCCGCCGGGCGCCAGCACGCGGTTGAGTTCTTCCAGGCTCGCCGCCCGCGCGCCCTCGGGAAGGTGGTGGAGCGTGGCGACGTACACCGCGACGGCCACGGTGTCGGCACACAGCGGCAGGCGGCTCGCGTCCCCCGAAATCAACTCGACGCCCGCCCGCTCGCGGGCCGCCGCCAGCAGCGCCGTGCTCGCGTCCAGCCCTACGGCGCGCTCACAGCGCTCGGCCAGCAACGCGGTGTGGCGACCGTTACCACAGCCGATATCGAGGCCGACTTCCCCCTCGCGTCCCTGCAGGAAGTCCTCCACCTCCGGCCACGGGTTCGCCCGGGTCTTCGAGAAGTGCGTCCCGATGCGCTCGTAGGTGTCTCTGACCTCTTTGCGGCTCATCCCATCACCACGAAGACGCCGTAGGCGATGGCGAGCATCGCCGCCGCGTGTTTCGCGCCCCCACCTATCGAGCCATCGCCCATCTGTCCGGCGATGAAGCCCGAGCAGACCGCCTGTACCAGCGCGGCGTGGAAGAAGAGCAACTCGTAGGCCGCCTTCGTGGCCTCGTCGATGCCGCCAATTCCGCCGATACCGCCGGTTACACCTCCGAGCGCGCCCGTGGTTCCCCCACCGAAGTCGCCGCTGGTGGGGATGTTCGGCAGGAACATCACGCTGAGCGCGATGATAATGGTGAGGAAGACGAAAAAGGAGAGGTAGATGACGACCACGTAGGTGAGGAGCTCCTGTTTGCGCTCGCGTCGCAGGCGCCGGGTGGCCTGTGCCTCGTCGGCCGCGATACGGAGGACAGGCCCGACGTCGCCGCTGGCTGCCATCGCGTTGGTGATGAGCGTTACCGCCCGCGTCACCACGGGGGTGTTGAGGCGCTCCTCGAAGCGCCAGAGGGCGCTCTCGACGCGCGCACCCCACGTAATGTCAGCCCACGTCCGGTCGAGGTCCTCGTTTAGTGCCCCGAGGTTGTTGTTCGTCACTTTGTGGATTGACTCCACGATGGGCGTCCCGGCCTCGTTGACGGAGGCCAGCTGGGAGAGGAAGTCGGGGACCGTCGCCTCCAGAGCGTTCACGCGCCGTCGGTTCACCTCGTGGGCGACGGCGAAGGTGCCGATAACGAGCAGCGCCGCCTGCGCGAGGGAGTCGTCGATGGTCGCCGCTTGGAGCGCCCCGCGCTGGTACAGTCCCCACCCCCGAATCGAGAGCGCGACCACGGCCGTCGGGACCGTCACATAGAGCAGCGCCGTCGGCCGCCGCCCGATGTTTTCGAGGGGGTGTTCGGCCCACCGCCGCAGGGTCCGGACGCGGTTGTGCGCCGAGAGGCGCGCGGCGTTGCGGGCGTCGTCCCACACACTGCTGGACCCCCGGCCCCCCCGACGTATCTGTTTGAACTGCTCGGCCCGGGAGTCTTCCCCCGAACGCTCGATGCTGACGTCGGCGACGCCGGTTATCGAGTCCAAGTATATCAGGAAGCCGAAACTCGCCAGCGGGAGCAGCCCGTAGATGGCCACCTGCAGGAACGTGAGCGTCCCGCCCATCACCAGCCCGATGATGACGAGGATGGTGATGAGAAACAGCGGGCCGGCGACGAGCACCGTCACGTACGCCTCCGCGAGCGTCGCCAGCAGTTCGAGGAACTGTGACTGTTCGGCCTCGCTCTCCTCCTCGAAGTAGTCGTACTGGTTGCTGAGGAAGGCCGAGATGCTCCGCCCGCTCTGGAGCACGCTCACGAGGTTCTCGAAGAACTCCTCCATGCGCTCGCTCGGCGTCCGCCTCGCGGCGCGGCGGATGGCTTCCACCATGTCCGTCCCGAAGGTGTCCATGTCTCGGACGGCGACACCCATCTCCGCGGCCGCCTCGCCGTACACCGCTTGGTTGTCCGAGAGGATGCGCATCACCTCGGGGAACGCCATCCCCGAACGCGAGAGTGCGTACATGAAGGCGACCGTGCGCTGGAGGCTGTCGTCGATTTCCCGCTCGCGTTCGTTGGCGACGTACTGGGGCCACCACCAACGCGCCCGATAGACGAGGTAGCCGAAGGCCAGCCCCACGGTCGCGTTGGCAACGACGAGCACTGTGAACAGTTGGGCCGTCGAGAGTTCGGGCGCGACCAGAAAAGAGGTAAGAAAGCTCAGCTGGGCGGGGAGCGCGGCGCTGACCGCCTCCGTCGAGAGGTTCAGCGCCAGCAGGCCGCCCCAGACGACGTAGACCGCGATGACCGACCCGGCGATGGCGAACAGGGTCGCGTAGAGGAAGGTCCGAACGCCGTAGGTCCGGTAGGTAGTTGCGTAATGGGCTGCCTGCAGTCGGTTCATCCGTTCGCGGACGATTTCGTTGCTCTCCCCGCTGTCGGCGCGCTCACGGACGTACGAGCCGAAGAGCAAGCTCCCGGTCCGGGTGAAGTACCCCCGAACGGTGACGCTCACCGGCACGAGCGCACACACCGCGAGCGCGAGAAACGCCACCAGGAGGGGGACGACCCACCACATCAGGTCTCGATTTCGGCCGCGGACTCCTCGACCCGTTCGAGCACCCGGTCGGGGTGGGCGTAGTACTCGTTCACGACGGCCGTGAAGGAACGGTAGTCGCTCACGCCGCGCTCTTGGAGGTAGGCCAGCACGCGTTTGCGGTTGCGGAACTCCTCTAAGAGCTCGGTTCGGCTCCACCCGCGGTCCTCGCGTATCTCGTCGAGAACGACGCTGTTCTCGCGGTCGAACGTGTCGTCGCCCGCGTCCCAGGTGAACGCCGGCGAGTAGTCCAGGTCGCCGGTTCGCTGGTCGATGCCCTCGATTTCGGCGATGACCTGATTCCGGCGGACCCGCTGGTTCCCGACGTAGGTCAGTGTCTGGACACAGAGCACGTCCAGGGACTGAATCATCGCCCGCGGGACGTTGATCGGGTCGTTCTCCAGTCTGTTGATCACCGTCTGGACGGAGTCGGCGTGCATCGTCGAGTAGGTGGTGTGGCCGGTGTTCATCGCCTGGAAGAGGGTGATGGCCTCCTCCCCGCGGACCTCGCCAACGATGAGGTACTCCGGCCGGTGGCGAAGCGACGACCTGAGGAGGTCGTACATCGTGATGTCCTTGCTGTCACCGACGCTCTCCCGCGTGACCGAGGAGAGCCAGTTGTCGTGGTAGAGCGTGAGCTCCCGGGTGTCCTCGATGGTGATGATCTTCGAGCGCGGCGGGACGAACATCGAGGCCGCGTTCATCGACGTCGTCTTCCCCGACGCCGTGCCGCCCGCGAAGATGAGCGACTTGTTGTTCTCGATGACCAACCAGAGATAGGCCATCTGGTCCAGGTTGAAGGTGTGGTAGTCGACGAGGTCGATCGGGGTGAAGGGCTCCTCGGAGTACTTCCGGATGGTGAACGCCGACCCTCTGGGGGTGACCTCGCGCCCGAGGGCGAGTTCGCCCCGCGACCCGTCGGGCAGGGTGACTTCCGAGACGGGGTTGCCCACGGAGATGTGCCGCGAGGACTGCTGTGCCAGCCGGACGACGAAGGAGTCGAGCGCCTCCTCGCCGAGGGAGACGTTCGTCTCGATGTCGTCGTACTGGTCGTGGTAGACGAAGATGGGGAGTTCGTAGCCGTCACAGGAGATGTCCTCGATGTGAGGGTCCTGCATCAGCGGGTCGATCTGCTCGTAGCCGTCGAAGGTCCGCACGAGATAGTAGTAGAGCCGGTAGAACGTCGCCGTCTCGACGACGACGCCGTACTCGCTGAGCTGCTCGGCGGTCCGGCGCAACAGCTCCTCCCCGCTCTCGCCGTCGCCGTCGCTATTATAGATGAGGGAGTTGCGGATGTCCTCGAAGAGGTTGTCCAACAGGCGCCGCTCCATCGAGTCCAGTTCGGGCTCGACCGCGCGGTAGCGGTGCTCGTTTTCCTCCTCGTCGTAGTCGATGGCGACGAAGGCGAAGGGGGCGTTCACCCAGTAGCGGTCCACCTCCTCGTAAGCGGGGTCGGATGTGTACTCGATGAGCGCGCCGTGCTCCGCGGGGCGGTACGGCTCGATGGAGATTTCGCTCCCCCGGATTCCCTCCAGCGCCCGCGCAGCCCGCCAGCGCAGGCGTTCGAGTCGGTCGCTAACGCCGTCGAATGACGGCAACCCGTCGATGCCGCTTGACACTACCCCCGCGTTTCAGCGCTGTGGTCTTAAACCCGCGGGGCGCGCGGCCCTCGGCGTTACGGTTTTGAGCGCGCATCACGTAGCGAGAGCTACTGAATGCAGCGCGACCGCTTCACCCTACAGGTGGACCACGTTGACTGGGCCGACGCGGGCGGGGAGCCGCGTCGCCCCACCGTCACAATCGACGTCGAGGGGGCCGATGGGGAACGCGAGATACGCGAGCGTCTCTCGAACCCCGACGGCGAGCTCCTCGCGGCCGACGAGACCGACGTGGCCTTCCGATTGACCGAGAACCGCGGCGAGGACGCCGAGGGCGTCGTCGGCGTCACCGACCGCCTTACCGGGGACTTCGTCCTCGAACTGAACGAGGACGCCGAGGACGTCTTCGAGTTTATCCACGCCGCCCGCCGATACGGCGAGGAGGCCGGCGATGACGGCCAGTACCGCGTCGTCATCGAGGCGAACGGCGAGGAAATCGCCACCTACGACAAGACGACCTTCCTCGTCTACACCCGCGAGGGTGAGCTCCTCCGGGAGCACAGCCTCATCCCCTCTGGGGTGGAACTGTAGGTCTTTTACCCTCCGGTCCGAGGGGTCGGTATGACAGAACGCTTCGGCACCGCCGGCATTCGAGGGGGCGTCGGCGACGCCGTCACCGCGGAGCTCGCGCTCGCGGTCGGACGCGCCGTCGGTCGTGAGGCCGAAACCGTCGCCGTCGGTCGTGACGGCCGCTGTACCGGCTCCGGGCTCGCCGACGCCGTCGCCGCGGGCGTCCAGTCCGCCGGCGCGGACGCCGTCGTCCTTGGAGAAGTCCCGACGCCCACGCTGGCCTTCGCCAGCCGCGGGCGACACGGTATCCAGGTCACCGCCTCGCACAACCCGCCCGCGGACAACGGGCTGAAACTGTTCGCCGACGGCAGCGAGTACGACCGAGAAGGAGAGCAACGCGTGGAGGCCGCCATCGACGCCGGCGACACCGCTGACTGGGAGGCGTGGGGCGAGCGCCGCGAGGACGACGCTATCCCCGACTACCTGAACGCCGTCACCGAGTTCGCCGCCCGCCACGGCGCCGACCCCGCCGGGCTGTCGGTGCTCGTGGACTGTGGCAACGGCATGGCCGGCGTCGCCACTCCCCAGGCGCTCACGACGCTGGGCGCCGACGTGACCGCGCTCGGCGCGAACGTCGACGGCCGGTTCCCCGAACGACCCTCGAAGCCGACGGGCGACACGTTGGGGGTTGCGCGCGAGACGCTCCGTGACGCGGCGGGAACGGTCGGCGCGAACGCGCCGGAGGAATCCGCACCGAACGGACCCGACGACGCCTTCGACTTCGCAGTCGCCCACGACGGCGACGCCGACAGAACTGTCGTCCTCGATTCGGCGGGGGAGGTCGTCCACGAGGACACGGTGCTCGCGATTCTCGCGGAGCACTACGTGCGACGTGCGGCCGGCGCGAACGCGGCGGACGAATCCGCGCCGGACGCCGCGCGGGAGCACGCCCTCGACGACCCGGTCGTCGTCACCACGCCCAACGCCTCGGCGCGCATCGACGAGCGGGTCAAAGCGGCCGGCGGCCGTGTCGAGCGCGTCCGTCTGGGGGCGCTCCACGAGGGCGTCGCCGCCCACGAGGGCGTGGTATTCGCGGCGGAGCCGTGGAAACACATGCACACCGCCTTCGGCGGCTGGATCGACGGCGTCTGCTCGGCGGCCGTGCTCGCCCGCCTCGTCGCCGACGCTGGCGGGCTCGACGCCCTGCGCGACCCCGTCACGGAGCGGCCCTACCGGAAGGTGAACGTCGACTGCCCCGACGCCGAGAAGGACGCCGCGATGAGCCGGCTGCGCTCGGGGGCGAGCGAGGCGTTTCCGGACGCCGACATCGACACGGAGTACGGTGTCCGCCTGGACTTCGCGGACGGGTCGTGGGCGCTGATACGGCCGTCCGGAACGGAGCCGTACCTCCGGGTGTACGTCGAGAGCGAGGCCATCGACGAGCTCGTCGAGCGGGCCACCGACTTCGCCGCCGACGCGGTGCGCGAGTAGGCCGGGAGTAGGGTCTTATCCCCCGCCCTCCTTTTCGGCGTATGGACGAGGACCTCCTCGCCGCGGCCCGCGACGCGATGGCAAACGCCTACGTACCGTACTCGGAGTACCCTGTTGGGGCCGCTCTCAGGGGTTCGGACGGCGAAATCTACGCGGGCACGAACATCGAGTTCGCGAACTACTCCAACACGCTCCACGCCGAGGGCGTCGCCGTCGCCAAGGCCGTCTCGGAAGGGGTAACGGAGTTCGAGGCGCTCGTCGTCGTCTCCGCCGCCGGGGACGGCGTCACCCCCTGCGGGCGGTGTCGCCAGACGCTCCGGGAGTTCTGCGATGACGACTTCCCCGTGTTCTGCGTCGGCGAGGAAACCAAGACGTACACGCTCGGCGAACTCCTTCCCGACTCGATGGGTCCCGAGACCCTCGGGAAGTAGAGCTTTGGGCCCGTCCCCGTTATCGGGGGTATGTCCGACGACGCCGGCGATAGCGAGAACCCCAACGCCGCCGAACAGTACCACCTCCAGGTGACGCCCGAGGACGTGGCCGACGCCGTTCTCCTGCCGGGGAACCCCGAACGGGTGGCGAAAGTCGTGGCCGGGTGGGACGACCACGAGGTCGTCGCCGACCACCGGGAGTACCGCACGGCGACGGGCGCTGTCGAGGACACTCCGATATCGGTCACGTCCACGGGCATCGGCTCACCCTCCGCGGCCATCGCCGTCGAGGAACTCGCCCGCGTCGGCGCCGACACCCTCATCAGGGTGGGCTCGTGTGGCGGGCTCACCGCCGAGACCGAAGTGGGCGATTTGATTATCACGAGCGGTGCCGTCCGACAGGAGGGGACCAGCGACGACTACGCCCGCGGGGACTACCCCGCCGTCGCCGACCGGGAGGTCGTCGCCGCGCTCGTCGCCGCCGCCGAGGAACTGGACTACCCCTACCACGTCGGGCTGACGATGAGTTCCGACACGTTCTACCCGGGCCAGGAGCGCCCGGGCTTCGAGGAGTACCTGCCCGCGGAGATGGAAGGGCTCGTGCAGGAGCTCCGTTCGCTGAACGTCCTGAACATCGAGATGGAGGCCAGCGCGATTCTCACCGTGGCCTCCGTCTACGGCCTGCGGGCGGGCGCGGTCTGTTCGGTGTACGCCAACCGCGCGACCGGGACATTCAGAGTCGAGGGCGAGCGCCGCGCCGCCGACTGCGCCTCGCTGGCGGTGCACTACCTCGCGCGGATGGACGAAATCAAGGCGGCGGCGGGCGCCGACCACTGGCACCCGGGCCTCAGCTTAGAATAGCCGCTCGCGGAGGCTCCGGTCGCGGGCCTGCTCCGCGAGGAGCACCGAACAGTCCACCCGGTTGGCCACGTCCATCACCGGCGAGTCGCGCATCAGCCGGGAGAGGAGGCCCCGTTCGGTCGCGCCCACGACGACCATCGTGGCGTCGTCCGCGGCGCGGACGATGGCGTCCTCCACGTCGCCCGATTCGACGCGGCGTTCGGCGTCCTCGAAGCCGTGCTCGGCGGCCCATTCCTCGAGGAAGGCCCGCCCTTCGGCCTCGTCGTCGTTGACGTTGAGCAGCGTGACTTCCGAGCCGTACTCCGCCTGCAGCAGCGAGACGATTTCCGCGGAGAGATCCGAGTCGGGACCCCCGGCCGTCGGCAGGAGGATACGCTCGGGGTCGAAGCCGCGGTCCCGGAGGACGAGGAAATCACAGGGGAGATCCATCGCCAGGTCGTCGACCGCGCTCTCGATGCGGCCGGGCGAGCCGTGGGAGTCCTCGCCCCAGCCCATCAGGGCCAGGTCGGCGCCGTGTTCGCGGGCGGCGCCGAACACCTCCTCGAAGGAGCGATGCGAGAAGACGGTGTGGGTCTCCACGTCGACGCCGAACGTTTCGGCGTCCTCGCGGGCCGCGTCGAGCACGCCATGGTAATCCTCCTCGTACACGTCGGGATGTTCGGCCGCGTAGCCCGTCGGCACCTGGTCGGGGACGGTGACGATGTGGACGGCGTCGACCACACCGCCGCGCTGTTTGGCGACGGCGCTGGCGAGGGTGATGAGCTCGCGCTCGTGTTCGGGGTTCGCCAGCGCGACCATCACCCGGAAGCGGTTATCCTCCGGCTTGACCGTCTCGGCGGCCGAGATGACAGCGTCGGGCATCTCGTCCGGGCGGTTGAGGATGTAATCGGTGAGAATCCCCTGTTCGTCCGCGTTCCGCCGCGCGTAGAGGAGATACCAGACGAGCGCGCCGGCGACGAACGCGAAGGAGAGCCCGATTTCGATTGGGTCCATGAACGTGATGAGTCCCGCCGAGAGCAGTGCCCCGACGATGGGGGTAATCGGGTACAGCGGAACCTCGAAGTCGGGGTCGTAGTCGGGCAGGTCGGCTTCCCGGAAGACGATAAGCGCAGCGTTCATGAGCGTGTACACGATGAGGTGGAGCACGCTGGCGGCTTTCGCGAGCACTTCGAGTTGCTGACCCAGCGAGGCGATGAAGACGATGATGATAGCGCCGGTGACCAGAATCGAGCGATAGGGGGTCGCGAACGTTTTGTGGACGTCGTTGAGCCAGTCAGTGACGATGCCGTCCCGCCCCATGGCGAAGTTGATTCGCGCGGAGGCGAGAATGGATGCGTTCGCCGAGGAGGCCGTCGCCAGCAGCGCCGCGAGCGTGATAGCGGTGACCGCGACCGCTGCGAGTGCGCCGGGGAACGCCACTTCGGTGGCCTGGGCGACGGGTGCGTCCTCGCTCAGTGTGTTCCACGGCACGAGGCCGAGCATGATGCTCACGAGAATCGCGTAGATGACCGTCACGATGGCGACGCTCCCGATGATGGCGATGGGGAGGTTCCGTCCGGGATTAGTTAGTTCCTCGGCGACCGTCGCGATTTTCGCGTAGCCGAGAAAGGAGACGAAGACGAGCGCGGTCCCGGGGAGAATCGCGCTGAAGCCCATCGGCGCGAGCCCCCCCTCGCTGACCACCGTCGCGTAATCGAAGGAGAAGAACCCGGCAACGCCGAAGACAGTGAGAATCGAGAGGAGCAGGAAGACGATGATCGTCTGTATCCCGCCGGTCTCCTTCGCGCCGATGTAGTTGACGCCGACGAAGAGCGTCCCCGCAATCAGGGCGCCGACCTGGATGTCCGTGAGGAAGAGAAAGCCCGTCACGGGGGCCAACGTCGAGAGGTACTGTCCGAAGCCGATGCAGTAGAAGGCCGACGCGAACGCCAGTCCTATCCAGTCGCCCATCCCTGCTATCGAGCCGAACAGCGGCCCGAGCGCGCGGTTGATGTAGTAGTACCCACCCCCGGCTTTCGGCATCGCCGTGCCGAGCTCCGAGACTGAGAGAGCGTTCACCATCGCGACGACGCCCCCGACGACGAAGGAGGCGACGACCACTGGGCCGGCAGCCCGGGCCGCGACGCCCGGCAGGACGAAGATGCCCGCACCGATCATTGTCCCGATACCGATGGTCATCGCCGAGACCAGCCCGAGGTCCTTGGCGAGTTCCTCGTCGCCGCTCACTCGCCCTCACCCCCTGACGGGGCGAGCGTCTCGGGGTCAGGGAGCGTCAACACCGGCCGGTCCGCCCCCGTCACCAGCCGGTAGGTCCGGTCGCCGCCCAG
>JBEQBK010000080.1:0-11547 GCA_041639855.1 Halobacteriaceae archaeon
GACTTCGAGTGCCGGCGCTGTGGCGCGGGTCTCTCCGAGGGCCACTTCATCAAGTTCGACGCGGGCGAGCACGGTCCTTTCGGGTCGTCGTGTATCCGGAAAGTGACCGGGAGGGAGTAGGCGGTGGGTCGAGCCGAGCGGGTAGGAACGTACGCCCGGTGGGTTGAATCGGGCGAGTAGGAACGTACGCCCGGTGGACCGAACCGAGCGGGTAGGAAGGAGTCCGCTACTCCTCGGTCTCTTGCACTTCGGCCGCGAGTTCGCCGAGAACCGCGCGCTGTTTGGCGAGCAGGTCCTCCTGTCGGGCGAGCGCCTCTTCGAGCTCCTCGATGCGTGCGAGGAGTGCCTCCCGGTCCGGGCCCTCAGATACCGGCTCGGGCTCCGGGTCGTGGGGCGTCGGCTCCGGGTTTGTCTCCGCGCCGGTCGTCGGGGCGTCGACACCCGGCGCACCGGGGTCGGCGGCGTCGTCCTCGGCGACCCCGCTGGTGTCGAGGGGGTCGATTCCGGGGGAGTCGAAGGCGGCGGCCGCCGACCCCTCGGTGCCCGTCTCCTCCGGCTCGACGTCGGACTCGGGTTCGTCGGCCGCGGCGGCACGCTCGAACTCCCGGTAGGTGTCGACGCCGTGGAAGTCAAAGAGCGCCTCCCGGAGGTACTCGTGGACCTCGCGGGCCGACTCCGCGGGCACTTTCACCCGCTGCACCCGTCCCGACGTTTCGATGACGAGCTGGGCGGCGACGGCGCCGTCCTCCACGTCCAGCCCCCGGACCTCGCTGTAGGGGATTTCCTCGTAGTCGGTGTCCCACGTCGTGTTGCCGACGTGTTTGACCAGTCGCTCAGTGGTGATGACGAGGGTGAGCTCGCTGAAGCGCTCGGTCCGGGTGATTGTCTCGCCGGGGCCGGTGACGCCGTTGGCGGCGAGCACACCCGCCAACACGGGGTGGACGACGCTGTCGACGGTCCCCGAGGGGACCGAAAAGGTGCGCTCGCCGTCGGTGCCGTAATCGAGGGTTATCGTCGCCTTCCGGCGGCCCTCCGAGACGTTCAGCCGTTCGGCGTCGTGGGGGTACGATTCAACGGATTCGTCGGAAAGCAGGCCGTCCGCTCGGAAGTAGAGCGTTCTGGAGGGGGTGACGTAGAGGGCGTTCTCGCCGCTCAACCCGACCTCGGCGACGACGGGCTCGCCGTCGAGGGCGTTCTGTACAGTAACCGGGACGTCCATGTCCCTGCTGGCGCGCGCTGGCGCATAAAGGCGCCGGACCGCGGGGGTCCCCAACGGCGGCGGTGTGTTCGGACCGGGCCCAGATGAGAAGACTGAAGTCCGACAGCCGTCTACCGAAAATCGAGCCCGGGTGGCTTAGCTGGACATAGCGCCGCACTCATAGGGTTCTTCCGAGCTTCGGCGCGGAACCACACGCCATGTCTCATGGGGCTTTGCCGAGCCTCGGACCTGGGACATGCGGAGATCGAGGGTTCGAAGCCCTCCCCGGGCACTTGTCGTTTCACGCACCGCGGAGCCGGCTATCCCGCCTTCCTTTCCGGCACTCGTAGGTTTTAGTTTCTCCCCGCGTCCCGTAGCGCATGGACGCACTTCTCATCGGCGGCACCGGCCTCATCAGCACCGGCATCACCCGACAGCTGGTCGCGGACGGACACGACGTGACCTGCTACACGCGCGGGGAGAGCGAGCCCAGAGTACCGGAGTCGGTCGAGTTCATCGAGGGGGACCGCTACGACGACGAGCACCTGGCGAAAACGGCCCGCGAGGAGGAACCCGACGCCGTCATCGACATGGTCTGTTACGGCCCGGACGCCGCCGAGGGCGCGGTCGAGGCGTTCGCGGGCCACACCGACCAGTACGTCTTCTGTTCGACGGTGGACGTCTACTATCGCCCGCCGGCGAACAACCCCGTCACGGAGGACGCCCAGCGCCACGACGAGGAGCACTTCGTCTCGGAGTACGGGAAGAACAAAACCGAGTGCGAGGACGTCTTCATGGCCGCGGCCGAGGACGGCGCGTTCGAGACGACGGTCATCCGCCCGTGGCACACCTACGGCGAGGGCGGCCGCATCAACCACACCTTCGGGAGCGACACCTACTACATCAGCCGTATCGAGGAAGGCGAGCCGGTCGTCGTGCAGGGCGACGGGAGCGCCCTGTGGGGCCCCTGTCACCGCGACGACGTCGCCGTCGCCTTCGCCAACTCCGTCGGCAACGAGGACGCCTACGGTGAGGCCTACCACGTCACGGGCGACCAGTCGTTCACCTGGGACCAGTACCACCAACGCGTCGCCGAGGCCCTCGACGCGCCCGAGCCCGAGTTGGTCCACATCCCCACGGACGTGCTGTTGGAGGTTGCCCCCGAGAAGACCGACTTCCTCCGGGACCACTTCCAGTACGCCACGGTCTTCGACAACGCGAAGGCGAAACGCGATTTGGACTTCGAGCACACTATCAGTTGGGAGGAGGGCGTCGCGCGCACCGTCGCGTGGCTGAAGGAGAACGAAGGGCTGCAGGGCCCCCACGAGGGGGTCGGCGCGTTCGAAGACGAGCTCGTCGAGAAGTGGCGCGACTCGGTGGCCGAACTGGCCGGGTCCCTCAACGAACAGGGACGATAGTGTAGGTTCGAGTTGCGGGCGGAGAGAGCTCGATAAAAAGTTAGGAGCGTTTTGCGCGCGCTTTGAAAGGTCGGTTCAGTTCCCGACACGTTGGCGAAACAACGCGAAACGTGGGGAACGGTCTGCCCGTCTTATGGGGTCGGGAGTCCTTGGGTAGGTTGAGGTGTCCCCCATGTCGGAAGCATCCGCCCACGAACACGCCCCCGAACCGGACGACGGTCATCTGCCCAGCCTGCGCGGCCCGGTCCAAGCCGCCGGCTTCTGGAGCGCGGTCACCATCCCCTTCCTCTACCCGGTTTTCCTCCTGAACGGCCAGAACACGGGGATGGCGGTCTTGATGGCCGTCCACGCGGTCGCGTTGGTCGTCGGGCACGCGCACAACAGCCGCTAACCGTCGAACTACCTGCCCTCCTCCGCGCCGCCCTCCACCGCCGTTCGTTCCATCCGAATCGCCCGGAGCACGTCCTCCCGCGTGATGATACCGACGAGCTCGTTGTTCTCGACGATCGGAACGCGGTTCACGTCGCGCTCGTCGGTGGCCAGCACGTCGAGTACTTCGTCGAGCGTGGCGTCCGGCCCCAGCGTCACCACGTCGGCCGTCATCACCTCGCTGACGGGCCGACCCGCGTTCTTGAACAGGTCCAGCTCCGTGTCGAGGGCGTCCCACGACAGGTCGATCTGGTACTCGATGGTTTCGAGAAACGGCGGCAGGCCAATAGGAATCCAGACCGTTCGGTCGCTGGGCTGGAACAACTCGACCATGTCGCGCTGGGTGACGACGCCGACGAGGCGCTCGATTTCCCCGCTGTCCGTCTCGACACGCTCGACGACGGGGTAGCCGTTGAAGTCGGCCTGCGACATCTTCGTGAGCACCTCGCTCACGTCCTCGTCGGCGGCGACGGTCTCGACATCCTCGGTCATCAACTCGCGGGCGGTGAGCATATCGTGGCTGTGGATGGGCCCGGACCTATCTCTTGGGGGTCCGAGTCGGCGATAGGCATTTCAACCCCCGGTAAATATGAACGAATATGGCCGTTCACGGCCGCCGTAGGCTCCGGGAACTGTTCGACGACGCCCCGACGCCGCATATTGCCCACCCGCCCCAAACCCATCGGCGGGACTACTATCTCGCCGCCGACGGCTCTTTCTCCCCCGACGGCAGCGGGCTGGGCGTCGTCATCGAGGCCCGCGACGGAACGCGGGTCGCGCGTTTGGCCGTCCCCGACGACGCGCCCGACAACAATATCGCGGAGTATCGGGCGCTCCATCTGGGCCTCGACACGCTTGCGGCGCGCACGCCGCCCGGAACCCGAATCGGCGTGCTCGTGGACCACGACGACCTCGCGGCGAACGTCAACGCCGCCGTGCTCGCGGGGCGCCACCCCGATTACGAACCGCTCAAGCCGTTCTGCCACCCGCCGGGTATCGCGCATCACTGGCGGGGTATCAGAGCGAGGGTGGCGGGCTTCGACGGCGTGCGGGCCGCACGCATCGACAGCGCGCACAACCCGGCACACACCCTGGCGAACGACCCCGCCGGGTACGACCACGTAAACGACGAACCCGCCAGCTGTCCGGTCGAGGGATACGACGCGGGAACCGACCAACAAGTGCCCCCGCCCTCGCGGGCGAACCGCCACGCTGGGGACTGACTACTCGGCCGCCTCGATTCCCGCGCCCGTAATCCGGAACTGTGCCGTCTCCCCCGCGGGCTTCGCGCGGTGTTTCTCGAGCGTTGCCCGCCGGTTCCCCCCGCGGAACCGTTCCAGTCTGACGACCGTGCCGGTCCAGTGTTCGAGGGTGTGCCCGCCTAGCGGCCGGGCCCGGTCGCCGTCGGGGTCCGTGTACACCTGGTTCGTGACGGCGACCGCCAGGTCGTGTTTCCGGGCGAGCGAGAGGAGGTGGGTTATCTGGCGCGCCACCTCGCGCAGCGTTTCGCCCTCGTCCTCGTTGTTGCGCTGGAGGCGATAGAAGCCGGTTGCGCTGTCGAGTATCATCAGGTCAGCTGCCTCCGCGAACTCGGCGGCGTCCTTGACCGCCTCGGTCTGCTCCTCGAAGTCGTATATCTCGGTGAGGACGACGTTCGCCGAGGCGGACTCGGGGTCCGCCGTCCGACCGCGGAGCACCTGCTCGAATCGGTCGGCGGAGACGCCCTCGGTGTCGAGATAGACGGCCATATCCCCGTTCGCGGCGACTTCCGCGGCGGCGGAGAGACAGACGTTCGTCTTGCCCGCGGCGGGCGGGCCGTAGAACTGCGTGACGCTCCCGCGTTCGAGGCCGCCGCCGAGGAGCTCGTCCAGCGGGGCACAGCCGGTCGAGACGGGCGCGTCGGATGACACGCTCCGGGCTACTCCCCCATCGCCGAAAAACCCCCCGACTCATTAGTCGGGCCGCCGACGTGTGGGTGTGATAGTCGTCGCGACCGACGATTTCGAAGTGTATCACGGGGTCGTCGGGGAGCTCCGCGAGCGGGGCGTGGCGTTCACGACCGTCGAGCCGGGCGCCGACCTTCCGGAGGGAGCCGAGGCCGTCATCACCGCCGGCGAGGACGCAATAACGGAGCTCCCCGTTGTCGTCGCCGACCCCGATGCGCCGCGGAAGGCCGTCGAGGAGACGTTGGCGCTCCTCCGGGGCGACGACGGGCGGACAGTCGTCGGCGTCGACCCCGGCGAGAACCCCGGCATCGCGGTTCTCTCGGGAGACACCGTGGTCGCCGCGTTCCAAGTGCCGACCGAACGGGCGGCCGGGGTGATAAAAGACGAACTGGAAGGCGCCCACGACCCGCTGGTGAGGGTCGGCGACGGCGCGCGGATGCAAGGCGCCCGAATCATCGACGGGCTGGAGGACGCCCGTGTCGAGTTGGTCGACGAGACCGGCACCACCCCCTACCTCGGCGCCGGGGCCCGGGGGATGGGCGACGTGCTCGCGGCGGTGAACATCGCGCACATCGAGGGCGAGGTCGTGGAGAACAGGGTCATCGAACCGACCGAAGGCGAGATACAGATTATCAAAACCCGCTCCCGGGAGGAGAGCGACGACAACCGGGAAATCGGGACCGAACTCGCCCGGCGGGTCGGGCGGGGCGAACTCACCCTGGAGGAGGCAATCGCGGAACACACCGCCGAGTTGGAGAACGACGACGAAAGCGAGTCGAGTTAGAGCGACTCTCGGGCGCGTTCCTCGGCGCGGTGACGGACCTCACGGACGGGAAGGCCCGTGGCCTTCGCCATCCCGAGCGCGTCGTCGTACTCGGCGCTTACGTCGTACACTTCGCCCGCGTCGTCGCGTGCGACCTTCACCCGCAGTTCGTGTGCCCCGCCGTCGTGGACGAGTGAAACGGCGTGAGTCTCGCGCTCGGCGATCCAGCGGTGGGAGACGCCCGTCTCCCGGACGCCCAGCGTGCCCGTCTCCTCCGCAAGTTTCCGCGCGACGGCCTTCGAGTCTGCGGGTTTGCAAACAACTTTGACCAGGTGACCGGGCCGGGATTTCTTCATCGTGAGCGGCACCACGGAGACGTCCCTCGCCCCCGCCTCGGTCAGCGTCTCCTGCAAGGAGCCCAGAATCTCGGGCGCCGCGTCGTCGAGGTTCGTTTCGAGGACGGTCACGTCGTCCCGAACGAGTTCGCCCCGCGTCTCGCCGACGGCGGCGCGCAGGACGTTCGGGCGGTCGGGCAAATCGAGCGTTCCGGCGCCGTAGCCCGATTCGACGGTTCGCATGGACGGCAGATTCGGGACGCCCTCCGCGAGTTCCGCGAGCAGGGCCGCCCCAGTCGGGGTCAGGAGTTCCTTCTCGACCGGTCCCCCGTACGTCTCGAAGTCGGCCGCCTCGATGAGTTCGACCGTCGCGGGCGCCGGGACGGGGTAGGTGCCGTGGCTGAACGTCGTCTCGCCGCCGCCCAAGGCGACAGGCGTCGTCACGACGCGTTCGGGGCTCAAATCGTGGTAGAGCGCACAGACGCCCGCGACGTCCGCCAAGGCGTCGTCCGTCCCGACTTCGTGGAAGTGGGTGGTCTCCAACTCGGTGCCGTGGACCGCGGCCTCCGCCGCCGCGAGGCGCTCGAAGACGGCCGCGGCGTCGGCGTGCACATCGCCGGGCAGCGCCATCGAGTCCAGGAGTTCGAGGACCTCGGAATAGGTACGTCCGTGGCCCTTTCCCTCGGCGAGTTCGCCGTCGATGACGACGGTGGCCTTCGTCGCGGCGACGCCGGCCTTGTCCACGGCCTCGACGCGGAACTCACAACCGAGGGCGTCCGCGATGGGGGCGAGCGCCGCCCGGTCCGCGCCGGCCGCGAGCAGCGAGCCGAGAAGCATGTCCCCGCTCGCGCCGGTCCGGCCGTCGAGGACGAGAATCGACATAGACCGGCTTCCCGTCGGAGGGGCAAAACTCCTCGCTTCGGGACGGAGTCGTCACCGTCTTGTGTCCGGATATGTTACGGTGTACCAAGGCCCGCCGGCGGAAGACCTATGCGGCGGGGCCCAACCGTCTAACCATGAACGAAGTCCAACTGGAGGTGGCGAAAGCCTACCCCAACGACTCCGGCCGGGGAATCGCCCGCCTCGACCCGGACACCCTGCTTCATCTGAAGCTCTCCCCCGGGGATATCATCGAGATCGAGGGCGCCGAGACGACCGCCGCGAAGGTGTGGCGTGCGGACCGGCAGGACTGGAATACGGATACCGTTCGCATCGACGGCTTCACGCGGCAGAACGCCGACGTGGGCATCGGCGAGCGGGTTAAAATCCGGAAGGCCGAAGCCGAGAAGGCCGAGAAACTCACCCTCGCGCCGCCCGAGGAAGCGTCGGTGCAGTTCGGCTCCGACGCCGCGGGGATGGTCAAGCGCCAGATTCTGAAGCGGCCGGTCGTCGAGCGCGATATCGTCCCGGTGATGAGTTCGACCAACCACCCCTTCATGCGCTCGCCCGGCCAGGCGATTCCGCTCATCGCCGTGGAAACCGAGCCCGAGGGCGTCGTCCTCGTGACCGAGGACACGGAGGTCGAACTCCGGGAAGAGCCCATCTCGGGCTACGAGCGCGCCGGCGGCGGCATCACCTACGAGGACATCGGTGGATTGGAGGACGAAATCCAGCGCGTCCGGGAGATGGTCGAACTCCCGATGAAACACCCCCAGATATTCCAGAAGCTGGGCATCGAACCGCCCCAGGGGGTTCTCCTCCATGGCCCGCCGGGCACCGGGAAGACCCTCCTCGCCAAAGCGGTGGCCAACGAGACGTCGGCGAGCTTCTTCTCCATCGCCGGCCCCGAAATCATCTCGAAATACTACGGCGAGTCCGAACAGCAGCTCCGGGAGATATTCGAGGAGGCAAAGGACGATTCCCCCTCCATCATCTTCATCGACGAGCTGGACTCCATCGCGCCCAAGCGCGAAGACGTCACCGGCGAGGTCGAACGGCGGGTCGTCGCCCAGCTCCTGACGATGATGGACGGCCTCGACTCGCGGGGCCAGGTCATCGTCATCGCCGCCACCAACAGAGTCGACGCGGTTGACCCCGCCCTCCGCCGTCCGGGACGCTTCGACCGCGAAATCGACATCGGGGTGCCCGACGAGACGGGCCGCGAGGAAATCCTCAAGATACACACCCGCGGGATGCCCCTCTCGGACGACGTGAACCTCTCGACGCTCGCCGACGACACCCACGGCTTCGTCGGTGCGGACATCGAGAGTCTGACGAAGGAGGCGGCGATGCGCGCGCTCAGACGCTACCTCCCCGAAATCGAACTGGACCAAGAGGAGATACCGCCCTCGCTCATCGACCGGATGATCGTCAAACGCGAGGACTTCAGCGGCGCACTCGCCGAGGTGGAACCGTCGGCGATGCGGGAGGTCCTCGTCGAGCTCCCCAAAATCAGCTGGGACGACGTCGGGGGGCTCACCGACGCGAAGGAGGACGTCAAGGAGTCCGTCGAATGGCCCCTGACGAGCCCGGAGAAGTTCTCGCGGCTCGGGGTGGACCCGCCCAGCGGCGTCCTGCTCTACGGCCCGCCGGGGACGGGGAAGACCCTCATCGCCAAAGCGGTGGCCAACGAGACGAACGCGAACTTCATCAGCGTGCGGGGCCCCCAGCTCCTCTCGAAGTGGGTCGGCGAGTCGGAGAAGGCCATCCGCCAGACGTTCCGCAAGGCGAGACAGGTCTCACCGACGGTCATCTTCTTTGACGAGCTGGACGCCCTCGCTCCGGGTCGCGGTCAGGACACGGGCAACAACGTCTCGGAGCGCGTCGTGAACCAGCTCCTCACCGAGCTGGACGGGCTGGAGGAGATGGAACAGGTGATGGTCATCGCCGCGACCAACCGCCCGGACATCATCGACCCGGCGCTCATTCGCTCGGGGCGCTTCGACCGCCTCGTGATGGTCGGCCAGCCCGACGAGGAGGGCCGCGAGGAGATCCTCAAGATACACACCGAGGACATTCCGCTCGCGCCGGACGTCTCGTTGCGCGAGCTCGCGGAGCGCGCGGAGGGCCACGTCGGCGCCGACCTGGCGAACGTCGCCCGCGAGGCCGCGATGATAGCGCTCCGGGACGACCCCGAGGCCGAGCAGGTCGACATGCGCCACTTCCGGCGGGCCCTCGATTCGGTGCGCCCGACGATCAACGAGGAGCTGCTCGAGTACTACGAGAACGTCGAGGACGAGCTCGGCGGGACGACCGACCGCTCCCAGCAGGGGGGCGTCGGCGAGCTCGGCTTCCAGTAACGCGCGACGCGGTTGCCCCGACGCGTCTTTTCCCGCGTCGGTTTCCCCGCCGGTTGCCCCGACGCGTTTTTCCACCTCCCACTCCGACTCCGCGTATGGCAGACCTGCGGGACGTGGGACTCTCCGAGTACGAGGCGTCGGTCTATCGGACGCTCCTGGAGACGGGCGCAACGACCGCAAAGGAGCTCTCCGAGGAGAGCGGCGTGCCGATGGGCCGCATCTACGACGTGCTCGGCGACATCGAGGAGAAAGAGCTCGTGCGGAGCCAGACGGCCGGCCGGCCCAAGAAGTACGCCGCCGTCGAGCCCGAAACCGCACTCGACAGGCTGCTGGCGGCGCGCGAGCAGGACCTGGAGGCCCAACTCACCCAGTACGAGGAGACTGTCGAGGAACTCAAACGCTCGCTGGATTCGCCCGCTGATTCGGAGGGATTCTGGACCGCAGCGCTCGGCCCCGAGGACTCGGCGGAGCTGTTCGTCGAGCGCATCCGGAGCGCCGAGGGGTCGCTCGTGATGATTACGGGGCCCGTCACCGGGAGCCTCGACCTCGGGGAGCTCGGCGTCGAGGTCGTCGCCGCGGTCGAGGACGCCGCCGCGCGCGGCGTCTCGGTCTCGATACTCGTCGACGAGGAGCTGGTCGGGCGCGCCCCGCAGGCACTCGTCTCGCGCTTCCAGGAGGGCGCCGGGGAGGAGGAGCACGTCGAAATCCGCGTGAGTGAGGGGATGTCGGGGAGTTTCAGCGTCATCGACGACAACGAGGTCTGCATCGAGGTTCCGCACCCGACGAACCCCGGCGAGGCGTTCGCACTCATCGACCTCCAGAACCGGGCGCTCGCGACGGAGGTCAGAACGGAGTTCGAACCGCGCTGGGCGGACGCGTCGGCGCTTTAGTTGCCGACTTCCCGGCGCAGGTCACCGACCTCGGCGACCCGTTCGGCGTAGGCGTCGTGCTGGTGGATCGACTCGTCGTTCTCCTGTTGCATCCGGACGACAGCGGAGTCGGGGAGCTCGTCGAACTCGTCGACGACGTCTTCGGCCATCGAGCGCACGCAGTCCTCGACGAACTTGGCGTTCGCGTGGGACTCGTAGGTCATGTGGTCCTCGTCGGGCCGCTTGGCCATGTTGTAGATGCGGGCGCTCATCGCGTCGCGGGCGACCTCAACGATGTCCCAAAGGTCGATGTCGGGGCCGCCGTACTGTTCGATGGCGAGTGTGGCGTGTCCGCGCTGGGAGTGGCCAGCCTGGGGAACCTCCCGGAGGAACTCGGTCACGGCCTCCTCCTCGACGCCCAAGTCCTCGAGCTTCTCGGCGGCGCGGGCGGACATCATTCCCTGCGAGCAGGGACAGACGGTCATCCCCGTGACGCGGGCGCCGATTTCCTCCCTCGTGGGCTCGCCCTCGCTGGCCGTCGCGCTCGCGACGATGTCGACCGTTCCCTGGGTGGGCCGGTCGCTCTCCGGCGTGCGCTCCTTGAGCACGTACTCGGCCTCCATCTCCACTGTCGCCTCGGTAGTGTAGTCGTGTTTCGTCAACAGGCGCTCGGCCGCGACCCGGCAGACGTCCTCCGCGCGGTAGACCGGCTCCGCGACCGCGTCCTCGAGGACCTCGTCGATGACCTCCATGTTCCGGGACATGTCGATGCCCTTGCGCTCCTTGGGGAGGTCGACGTACACCTCGAAGTCGGCGGTCAGCACCAGCGGGCGCTGGTCGTCGCGCGCGAGTTTGACGAGCTTCTCGACCCCCGCGACCCCCACTCGACCGAGGCCGACGCTGACGGCCGGTTCGGTCGCCTGCACGTCCGGCAGCTGCTTTTCCATTAGGTCACAACAGGGATGGAAGCCGAATAGAACTTTGCGTTCCGGATACGGAAGCCCGTTGTCGGGCTACTCCAGTTTGTTGAGTGCCTGAAAGAACTCGACAGGGGGGCCCGCCACCTGTGCGGGCTCGGCGGCCCGCGCAATATCGACCGTCGCCGGGGGTTCGAGCACCCGGTCGCTGGCGCCGTCACTGAGAACGTGGGCCCGCTCGGCGCCGTCGACCCGAACTGACACGTTACTGTCCAGGTCGATGGTGAGCGGCGGCATCGGCTCCTCGGGACACATCCCGGTGACGACGGCGACGTCGGCCTCCGGCCGCACGAGGGGGCCGCCCTCGCTGAGGTTGTAGGCCGTGCTCCCGGTCGGCGTCGAGACGAGGACGCCGTCGGCGTGCGTCGCGGTG
>JBEQBK010000081.1:0-11535 GCA_041639855.1 Halobacteriaceae archaeon
AAGCGCTCCGCGCGGAGCGCTTCGAGGCCCGCCTCGGCGCCGGTCGCCGTCTCGACGGTGAACTGCTCGTCCTCGCGTTCGAGGAACGTCGCCGCCATCTCCGCGAAGTCCGGTTCGTCGTCGACGTGGAGCACCCGGCAGCCGTCGCTCGACACGTCCGCGAACGGCGTGAGCGCAGTCATCGGCGGGGTCCCCTGACGAATATGCTCTGGTGTGACATACTGTGTGTGCGGCGTCGAGAACGTCGCGCGTGCTCGCCGCTCGAATCTGCTCGTATGTACTCTGATAGGTCGCCGGAAAGTAAATATCCGTCGTGGTACGGGGACTCACTCCACGACGACGACACCCTTCATCCCCATCGTCTTGTGGGGCTCACAGACGTATCGGTGCGTCCCCGGCTCGGAGAACGTGTGCTCGAAGGTCGCGCCCTCGCTGTTCTGATAGTCGCTCCCCCAGTCGGCGTTCTGCGCGACGACGTTGTGACTCGACCCCTTGCCGGTCCACTCCCAGACGACCGTCGTGCCCGAGTCGACCCTGACCGCTGCCGGGCCGAAGCCGTTCGACCCGTTGTTCCCCTCGACGCCGACCCGCACGGTCACTTCGCTCTGGCCGGTTTCGTCGACGACGCCGTCGTAGTTCGAGACGTTGGAGAACCAGCCGTCGAACTGCCCGCTTCCCGACTCGCCGCTGCTTCCCGAGCCGTCGTCGCTCGATTCGTCGTTCCCCGACCCGCCGTCGCTCGGTTCGTCGTTCCCCGACCCGCTCCCCGACCCCGCTTCGGTGTCGCCCGACGTGCCGCCGCCGGTGCAGCCCGCCAGCAGCGCGCCGAGCGCGAGCACGCCGCCCGTTTCGAGCACCCGCCGCCGCGTCATCGAGTCCGCTCGGTTTCGTGGCATCACCTGGTCGTTCGCGTTGCCGGCACAAAGCCCCGTGCTGGATTCTCATGCCCCGAGACGGGGCGTGAACATGTTCGCTTCGTGAGTGTCCGTTCGGGAGTGACGGGGCTCGCGAGAAGCGCGAAAACAGTGCCGCAGCCGGGTGGGTGGGACCGAATCAGTCGTCGGGTTCGACCTCTCGGGCCCCGTCGTCGAAAACGCGCCGGGAGATGACGGTCCCGTCGGCGCTCGGCGCGGTCTCCTCCCGGCGGACGAAGCGCTTTTTCAGGACGTCGTACGCGAACAGCCCCGAGCCGAGGAGAATCATCACGTCACCGGGCAGGCGCGCCCAGAAGAGGGTCTGGATGATATCCCGGTTGTAGAAGGCCAGCGAGCGGGCCGCGTCGTAGGTCCCCGTGAAGACGGCCTCCAGTTGGAGGAAGCCGATCGGAACGTCGCCGACGAAGACCATCCACGCGAGCCCGCCGTTCAGGAGCCAGAACGACCGTTTCAGGTTCGTCGGGTTCCACTTGCCGGGTTTCGTGGTGAACTGGAGCGCGTAGACGGCCATCCCGAGCGCGAGGAAGCCGAAGGCGCCGAACATCGCGCCGTGGGCGTGCCCGACCGTGAGGAAGGTTCCGTGCTCGTAGTAGTTCACCAGCGGGAGGTTGATGAAGAACCCGAGCACGCCGGCGCCCACGAAGTTCCAGAGCCCCGAGGCGATGATGAACATGAAGGGCAGTTTGTAGGGGAACGACTCGCCCGCGCCCATCATCGCGCGGTACTCGTTGATGGCCTCGTAGAGGATGAAGATGAGGGGAATGAACTCCAGCGTGGAGAAGACGCTCCCGATGGGCACCCAGTACTCGGGGAGGCCGATCCACCAGTAGTGATGGGAGACGCCGATGACCCCCGCGCCCATCACGAAGAGGGCCTCGAACAGCACGGCCTTCTCCGCGCTCCGCCGCGAGAGGAGGTTCATCGAGACCAGCGAGACTCCGATGATGGCGACGACGAAGAACTCGAAGGCGCCCTCGACCCACATGTGGACGACCCACCAGCGCCAGAACTCCGTGACGACCATCGTCGTCTCCGGCGTGTAGAGCATGCTCGCGGAGAAAAGCAGGCCGATAGACCCACCGGCGTAAATTATCAGGTGTGCGAGGCCGTAGCGCTCCTCGCGTTCGAGCAGGGGCTTGAAACCCCGCGCGACCAGCGCCGTCCAGAGGGCGAAGCCCGCCAGCAGGCCGACCTGCCAGAGGCGGCCCACCTCCAAGTATTCGAGCCCCTCGTTGCCGAGAATCCACCAGAGGGCGCCGTCGATATACCCCTGAGCGCCGAGCCAAATACCCAGCAAGCCACCCACGACGACGACCAGCAGCGCGCCCAACAGGACGTGGATGTAGCGCTTCTGGTTGCTCGGTTCCCTCCCGGTGAGCAGCGCCGGGAGGAAGAGGCCGATACCGAGCCACATCGTCGCTATCCATAGCACGGCTAGGTCGATGTGCCAGGCCTTCGTGATGGCGAAGGGAAGCGCCTGGACGGCGTCGATGCCGAGCGCCTCCGCAATACCGTAAAAGCCCTCGCGCTCGATGTAGTAGTGGGCCATCAACCCGCCCAAGAGGGTTTGGACGAGGAAGAGGGCAGCCGCGACCGGGATGAAGCGTATCGCCGCGAACTGGCTCGGGAAGAGGTCGATGTCGCTCGGGTGAGGTACGTCGACGCCCTTCGCGTCGGGCTCCGGGAGTTCCACCGAGCTGTAGAGCCAGATGCCGGCGCCGCCGCCGCCGACGAGCAACACCATCGCGATGACGCTCCACGTCATCGCCGAGACGGGCGCTTGGTTCCCCGCGCCGGGGTTGTACGGCCAGTCGTTGGTCCAGGACACCGCGCTGTTGGGGCGGTCGACGGACGCGAACATCGCGGTCCACAGCGCGAAGTCGCCGAAGCGCTCGGCGTCCGTCTCGGACTCGATGAACCCGGCCGGAACCCCGTGTTCGGGCGCCCCACCGTGGTACTGTTCGACGTACGACTCGCGTACGTGCGTGTAGGCGTACGCCTCCGCGGCGGTGAGTTCTATCGTTTCACCGAGTTCACCCTCGCTGAGTTGGCGCTCGACGACGGATTTCACCGCCGCTTGGTCCGCCTGGGAGAGCTCGTCGTATCCCGCCCCGTACCGTTCCTCGGCGACGTACTGACGCATATGGTTCACCATCCGGTTCTGTGTGTCCGCCGTGTAATCCGGGCCGAAGTACGCGCCGTTGCCGAGAATCGACCCGTGGTTCATCAGCCCGTTCCCCTGGAAGGCGGCCTTTCCGGCGACGATGTCCTCGTTCGTCGCGAGAACGTCGCCGTCGGGGCCGACGATTCGCTCCGGGCGCTCGGGCGACTGCTCGTACGCGAAGTACGCACCCGTGCCCATCACAACCAGATTGAACACGAACGCCACGACGAGCGCCTTCGCCAGCGTTTGTCTGGTGACTCGCATGGAGGCGAACGTTTGGAGGGGGCGTTTAATCTAACGGCGGGTGGTCCCGTCCGCTCGGAGTGGGAGCGAACATATTCGCTCGTTCCGAGTGGAACCCCGTTTAAGCAAACCCGCGAACGCATTCGCCGCTAATGTGAGCTCTCAGGACCGTGAGCCCCGCTTGAAGGGGTGAGCACCCACAGACACACATGTGAGGTGACGCCCAATGTTCGACAGTACTCGGCGGCGTGTCCTGCAGGCGGTTGGCATCGGCGGCGCAACTGCCGTGGCCGGCTGCGAAGCCCCGGCCTCCGGTTCGGAGCCGAGCGGCGGCGAACAGGCGATGGTGAACCAGCAGGCCGAACCCGACGTCGAGACGGTGGCCGCGGACCCGACGGACGTCCCGGACCCCATCGACCGGAGCGAGCCGAAGCACCACGACATCACCCTCGAAGCGCAGGAGGTCACCGCCGAAATCGAGGACGGCGTGACCTTCGACTACATGACATTCGAGGGGCAGGTTCCGGGGCCGATGGTCCGAGTCCGGCGGGGTGACACGGTGTCGTTCTCGCTGGCGAACCCCGAAGAGAACGGGCTCCCGCACAACGTCGACTTCCACGCGGTCTACGGCACGGGCGGCGGGAGCGAGGCGACGAACGTCGCGCCCGGGGAGGAAAACGCCGCCCGCTTCCGGTGTGAGTACCCCGGCGCGTACATCTACCACTGCGCGGTCCCGAACATGGACCAGCACATCTCCGCGGGGATGTTCGGAATGATACTCGTCGAGCCGGAGGAGGGCCTCCCCGAGGTGGACCACGAGTTCTACTTCGGCCAACACGAGGTGTACACCGACGCGGGCGCCGGCGCGGAGGGAAAACACGCCTTCGACCACGACGCGATGCGCCGGGAAGAGCCCACCTACGTGCTCCTGAACGGCGAGAAGTACGCCTACGCCGCGGCCAACCACGGCCCCCTCGAAGCGAGCGTCGGCGAGACCGCGCGGGTGTACATGGTCACGGGGGGACCGAACCTCTCGTCGAACTTCCACCCAATCGGCAACGTCTGGTCGAGGGCGTTCCGCGACGGGGCGCTCCTCAGCGACCCCGAGCGGAACGTTCAGACGATGAAGGTCCCGCCGGGAAGCTGTATGGTCGGCGAGATGGAGCTCCCCGTTCCCGAGCGGGTGAAGTTCGTCGACCACGCGCTCAGCCGGGTCACTCGGAAAGGCATGCTCGCCGAACTCGACGTCCTCGGTGAGAAGCAAAACGAGATTTTCGACCCCGAGCCCGACGGGCCCGACGAGGGGCCCATCTACGGCGGCGAATAGGCGACCGAACACCTTCGGCACGGGAGCCATTTTTCCACGGGTTGAACGAGCGCCATGGTCGAACACGTCGCCGTTTCCGACCTCGACGCCGACCCGCACGCCGTCGCCTTCGGGGCCCCACGAACGGTCTGTCTGCGACTCGACGCGGGCCAACAGGTCGCTCCGCACACCCACCCTGCCCACGACGTGGTCGTGGTCGTCCTCGACGGCGAACTCGTCGTCCGCCTCGACGGCGAGGAACACCACCTCGCCGGGGGCGAGGCGCTCCGCTTCGACGGCGAGCGCGAGGTTTCTCCCCGCGCGGAGTCGGCGGCGACCGCGTTGGTCGTGTTGTGCGAGCGCTGAAGGCCCCACCGGCCAGTAGTTTTATAACTCAATTATCGCGAATTTTACGCTCGAAAACACGAACGAGCGCGCCTGAAAGCCCCCACACCGGGACTTTAGTTGTGTATCGGTGGGATATACCGGTATCTTTTTGTCAGACAAGTCTTGACGTGTTGATACATGGCAGGGGAGAGCGTGAGCACGGAACGCTGGCACGTCTGCTGTCACGGCTGTGCCTACGAGGAACTCGTGGCGAGCGAAGGGGACGCGGTTGACGACCGGGACGCCCATCGCAAGGCCTCCGGCCACCGGGTTTCGGCGCGGCGCGTCGACCAAGCGGAGTAGCCGGGAACCCGAACCTCAGACCGGCCGCGGGGCGGGCTCGTCGTCGTGTGCGTCGACCTCGCGGTCGCTGAACTCGAAGCGCGCGCCGCCGCCCTCGGCGTCGGCGATCCGAACGGACCAGCCGTGGGCGTCCGCGATGTTCCGGACGATGTTCAATCCGAAGCCGGTGCCGTCCTCGCTCGTCGTATAGCCCGTCTCGAAGGCCGCCTCGCGCTCGTCCTCGGGGATACCGGGCCCGTCGTCCGCGACGTAGAAGCCCGTGCTGTCGTCGAGCTCGCCGACGGTGACCGTGAGATTGGGCGCCGACACCGGAACCTCCTGGGCGCTCCACGGGTCGACCTTCTCGCCGGTTCCCTCCGGGCTCCCGTGCTCAACGGCGTTGCGGAACAGGTTCTCGAAGAGCTCGCGGACGCGGCTCGCGTCGCCGGGGACCGTCCCGAGGGTGTCCACGGTGTCGAGAGTCGCCTCGCCGGTGTCTGTCGATTCCCACGCCTCCGCGACGACCGCGTCGAGGTCGACGGGCTCGAACTCGCTGACGGTCCGGCCGGTGCGAGCGAGGGTGAGGATGTCCTCGATGAGTTCGTCCATCCGGTCGAGCGCGTCCGCGACCCGTTCGAGGCGCTCGCTGTCGTTCTCCTCGCGCTCCATCGAGAGATACCCCTCCGCGACGTTCAGCGGGTTGCGCAGGTCGTGGCTGACCACCGAGGCGAACTGCTCTAGGTGCTCGTTCTGCGTCGCGAGCTCCCGTTCGCGGCGGCGCAACCGGTCGCGCGCCTCGATGGAGGCCACGGCATGCCCGACCGTCTCTCCGAGCTCGGTGAGCATCTCGCGCTCGGGGTTGTCGAAGATGTACGCGCGGTCGGCGTAGACGCTCAGAATGCCCGATACGGTGCCGTGGTGGACGATAGGTACGACCGCGATTGACTCGACCCCGTGATCCGCGAGGAGGTCGCGCCACGGCTCCATCGAGGGGTCCGCCATCACGTCCTGTGAGTACTGTATCTCGCCCGTGCGAACGGCCCGACCGCCGAGGCCTCGACCTTCCGCCTCGTTCTCCGCGACGGCGATTTCGACGGATTCGTAGTAGTCGTCGTCGAGGCCAGCCCACGCGTCGGGCGTAATGACCGCCGCATCCGGGTCGTAGCGACCGATCCACGCCGACTCGTAGGCGTCGGACTCCTGGAGATGCTCGCAGACCCGGGTTTCGAGTTGCGAGCGCGTCTCCGCGTCGGCGACGGCCTGAGTCGCGACGCGCAGGGTGCCGTTGATGCGGTTGAGCTCGTCGAGTTGGTGCCGGCGGGCGCGCTGGCGGGCATCGTACACGCCCACCGAGAGGCCGACAAGCGCCCCGAGCGTCGCTGCGGGCAGGAGCGCCGCGGGGGCTGCGGCGCGACCCAGAAGGATCCACCCCGCGCAGCCGGCGAACGTCAGCGCGCCCGCGCCGGCCCACCCGAGGGTCCGCCGGGCGAACCCCTCGGCTACGAGGTTCCCACGGGCCAACAGCACGCCGGCACCCGCCAGCGCCGTCGCCAACAGGAACGGGACGACCCCGTTCGCCACGGCAGCGGCTCCCCCAAGGGGTGTCGCTCGGGCGTGGAACGCGGCGAGCGCGAGGCCGGCGGCGACGAGCGCGAAGCCGGCCGTTCGAGCCACATTCACTACTACACGTTCGTGCTACGTGGGGAAGAAAATATCCCCCGAAGCGCCGCGTGGACCGGCCCGGTCCCGTGGTGCTCGCCGTCGCCATCCCCGTGGCGGCGACATGGGTTTGTGCGAGCCGAACTACTCGCGGTCCCGGAGCACCGTCTCGTCGGGTGCCGTCGTCGTTCCGCCCGCGAGCTTCACGCCGGCGTTCAGGCTCGTGTTGATGCCGGTCTTCACCCCGTCGCCGAGGACGACGCCGAACTTCCGTCGTCCGGTGTCGGTGCGTTCGCCCTTCACATGGATTTTGACCGTTTCCTCGTCGTGGCGGAGGTTCGCGACGTTGGTGCCGGCACCGAAGTTGACGTCGCGTCCCAGAACGCTGTCGCCGACGTAGGAGAGGTGCCCCACGGTCGCGCCCTCGCGGAGCACGCTGTTTTTCACTTCGACGCCGTGGCCGACTTTCGAGTCGGGGCCGAGGTAGGTGTGCCCGCGGATGTATGCGTTCGGCCCGACTGTCGCGCCCGCGTCGATGTAAGCGGGCCCTTCGACGACGACGCCCGGCCGCACGTCGGCGCCTTCGGCGACGAAAACCCTCCCTTCGAGGTGAGCGTCCTCGTGGACTGTCCCTTCGATTCCGGGGGCGAACTCGCTGAGTTTCCACTCGTTGGCTTCCAGAAGCTCCCACGGCCGGCCGACGTCCAGCCACCGCTCGAAGGGGACCGCCGAAACTTCGAACTCGGCGCAGGCTTTGTCCAGAACGGCCGTGAGTTCGAGTTCACCGCGCTCGCTGGTCTCGACATCGAGCCACTCCTGGGCCTCGGCAGGGAAAACGTAGGCACCGGCGTTTATCAGGTCCGAGGGAGGGTCGGCGGGTTTCTCGACGACCCCCGTGACGCGCTCGCCGTCGGTTTCGAGGACCCCGTACTGCGTGGGGTCCGCGACCCGATACGACCCGACCGCGGGTGCCGCGCCATACAGCGTTTCGAGCGAGGGCGCGTCGTAGAGGGCGTCGCCGTTGAGGACGGCGAAGGGACCTTCTTCGAGTTCCGCCTTTGCGGCGCGAACGGCGTGGGCAGTACCCCGTTGGCTTTCTTGGACCGCGTAGGCGATGTCGACGCCAGCATACGAGTCGCCGAAGAACTCTCGAACGACGTCCTCGCCGTAGCCGACGACGAGGACGACGCGCGCGGCGCCGGCCGCGGCGGCCGCCTCGACGGTGTGGGCGGCGATTGGCCGGCCCGCCACGGGCAACATCGGTTTCGGGAACTGTTCGGTAAGCGGGCACATCCGGGTCCCCTGGCCGGCCGCGAGCACGACTGTCTGCATGAGAACGTGTGCAGCCCGGAAGGGGAAAGTCCGTTCGGGGTCGGAGGAGCGCCCTCAGGAAACCCGTGCGCCGCGGTGCCAACACACACTCGACGACGTCCGAGTTCCGCGGCGTCAGCCAAGCACCGGTCGGTCAGCGGGCGTCGTCGCTCGGCACACGGGGAAACGAAACCGCGAACCGAGGCGCTACTCGGAATCCGCGGCCGGAAGCGCTATTCGAGGTCGAAGCGGTCGTTGCGCATGACCTTCGACCACGCGTCGACGAAGTCCTCGACGAACTCCGCTTCGGCGTCGTCGGCGCCGTACTCCTCTGCGACGGCGCGCAGCCGGTCGTTCGAGCCGAACACCAGGTCGAAGCGGGTCGCTGTCCACTTCTGCTCGCCGGTGTCGCGGTCGTACCCCTCGAAACGGAACTCCTCGTCCGTGGCGGGCTCCCACTCGGTGTCCATCGAGAGGAGGTTCACGAAGAAGTCGTTCGTGAGCGTGCCCGGGCTATCGGTGAAGACGCCGTGGTCGGTGTCGTCGTAGTTGGCGCCGAGCGCGCGCATGCCGCCGACGAGCACCGTCATCTCGGGCGCCGTCAGGTTCAGCAGGTCGGCGTTGTCGACCATGATGTCCTCCGCGCGGCGCTCGGCGTCCTCGCTGATGTAGTTCCGGAAGCCGTCGGCCTCGCGTTTGAGCGCCTCGAAGGAGTCGGCGTCCGTCTGGTCTTGGGAGGCGTCCGTGCGGCCGGGGTCGAAGGGAACCTCGACGTCGTACCCGGCGTCCGCGGCGGCTGCCTCGACCGCCGCGTTGCCACCGAGGACGATGAGGTCCGCGAGCGAGACCTGCACGTCCTCGTGGGACTCGTTGAACTCCTCTTGGATGATTTCGTAGACGGCAAGGGCGTCCTCGAGTTCCTGGGGCTCGTTGACCTCCCAGTTCTTCTGGGGTTCGAGGCGGAGGCGCGCGCCGTTGGCGCCGCCGCGCTTGTCGCTGTCGCGGTACGTGGAGGCTGCGGCCCACGCGGTCTTCACGAGCTGCGAGCGCGAGAGCTCCGAGTCGAGGAGCTCCTCTTTGAGCGCCTCGATGTCGTTCTCGCCCACGAGCTCGTAGTCGGCGTCGGGGACAGGGTCCTGCCAGACCATCGTCTCGTCGGGCACTTCGGGGCCGAGGAAGCGCTCGGGCGGGCCCATGTCGCGGTGCGTGAGCTTGTACCAGGCCTTCGCGAACGAGATGCCGAAGACCATCGGGTTCTCCTGGAACTCCTCGATGATCTCCCGGAAGCCGTCGTCGCGCTTGAGCGCCACGTCGGTCGTGAGCATCATCGGGGTGTCCGTGCCCTCGCCGTCGGCCGCGGGGACCGAATCCTCGAGGGACTCGTCGGTCGGCTGCCACTGCCAGGCGCCGCCGGGGCCCTTGTGGGGCTCCCACTCGTAGTCGAGCAGGTTGTTCAGATAGCCCATGTCCCACGAGGTCGGCGACTGGGTCCAGGGACCCTCGATGCCGCTCGTAATCATCTCGCTACCCTTGATGGGGCCGTCCTCACCTTCGACCTGCCAGCCGAGGCCCTGCTGTTCCATCGGTGCGTCGGCGGGCTCGGGGCCGTGGTTCTCCTCGGGGTCGTCCGCGCCGTGGACCTTCCCGAACGTGTGCCCGCCCGCGATGAGTGCGGCGGTCTCCTTGTCGTTCATCGCCATCCGGCTGAACGTCTGGCGGATACGGTCCGCCGACCACTCGGGGTCGG
This sequence comes from Halobacteriaceae archaeon, assembly GCA_041639855.1. Lineage (GTDB taxonomy): Archaea > Halobacteriota > Halobacteria > Halobacteriales > Halobacteriaceae > JBEQBK01. Next base: position 10,035 of record JBEQBK010000081.1, read on the forward strand.
GGTTGGCCTCGGGGCCCTCGGGGTTGACGTAGATGAGTCCCATAACGGAGGCGCCGAGCGGCGCTTCGAGCTGGTCGTCCTCGTCGAAGCGGTCCCAGGTCTCCATCTCCTCCTCGGGCCCCCAGTCGACGGCCTTGTCCTCCTCGAAGGCGTCCTCGCGTCCGCCGGCGAAGCCGAACGTCTCGAAGCCCATCGATTCGAGGGCGACGTTGCCCGTCAACACGATGAGGTCCCCCCACGAGAGCTTCTCGCCGTACTTCTGCTTAACCGGCCAGAGGAGGCGGCGTGCCTTGTCGAGGTTGGCGTTGTCGGGCCAGCTGTTGAGGGGCGCGAAGCGCTGTCGACCGCCGCCCGCGCCGCCGCGGCCGTCCACCGTCCGATAGGTGCCAGCGCTGTGCCACGCCATCCGGATCATCAGCGGGCCGTAGTGGCCGTAGTCCGCGGGCCACCAGTCCTGCGAGGTCGTCAGGACGTCCTCGATATCGGCTTTGACCTCGTCGAGCTCGAGCGACTCGAAGGCCTCGCCGTAGTCGAAATCGTCCTCCCGGGGTCCGACGCCCCGGGCGTTCTGGTCGAGTATCTCGAGGTTGAGCCTGTCCGGCCACCAGTCTTGGGTATCCATCGACGGGACGTAGCGCCCCGCACGTTATAATAGTATCTGATTCAGCAACGAATACCACGTCATGAGTAATCTAATCTTTTCTTTTTGGAAAATATAGTTTTGCTTCTCCGCATCGACGACCGGCACACATGACGCGTCGGCCACCGGAGCGCGCATCGTGCGGGTCGGGACTCGATAGAAGAACCGCGTCGAGCGCGGGTAATGGGACGGTTCTCGGGTGTGTGGACGGGCCGTGATTTCGTCGGGTCCCTGTTCTCGCCGGCCTACCTTCGCCCATCCGTCCTGTGACACCCCCGGCGGCGCACACACGCGCTGCTACGGGAAGGAGAGACAGCGAGCGGGACGCCGATAAGGGTGCGGACTCGTCCGGACTGTGAGTCCACTCGAATCTAGCTTGGACGCTTTCGGCTCACGCAGAAAGGTTCGTTGCGATGTTCCGACGGGGATTCGAACTCGCCCGGACGCGTTGGTCCGGTCTGCTCGAACCCCACACTCCGCATCTCGTCACTCCGTTCGAGAATGCTCCGACGGGGATTCGAACCCCGGTCCTTGCCGTGAGAGGGCAAGATGATTGGCCGGACTACACCATCAGAGCACGATGCCGCTTCGCGGCTCGTTTGGGCGTTATCCGCCGCCTCAGTTGAACGCATTCGATTCAACGGGGCATAAGTATATAAATGACACGAACTTGCTTCAGAGGCAAATCCGACTCAACGGATGTTACTGCTTACTGCAGTCCGGCGAATATACTTGTTTCAGCACAAATGCGATTCACCTGATTGAACGTCCACTTTTATATCCCCCCGGTCCCACCTCTTTATATGGACCTAACCCCACGACAGCTCGCCTTCCTCGAACACGAAATGAAACAGATCATCG
>JBEQBK010000082.1:0-11519 GCA_041639855.1 Halobacteriaceae archaeon
GCGGCCGGGTCGGGCGCGGCGTCGTCGAGCAGAGCCGCGGGTGAAAGGTCGTACAGCGCGGCCTCCGGGCGGCCCGTCAGCCACGCCGCGGCGTCGCGTTCGGGGAACACGTCAGTCCTTGCGCTTGACCATGTCGCCCAGAGTCAGTCCGTCGCCCGCGGTATCGGAGGACCACTCGCCTTCCTCGTCGCCGGACTCGGTGAGTGAAATGCCGAGTTCGGATTCGAGCTTCTGCTGGACCTCGTCGGTGGGGAGAACGTCGCCACGTTCGAGCTTGCGGATGAGCGAGGCCTTCTCGCCGAGGGACTCGCCCAGCTCCTCTTGGTTCAGCCCGGCGTTCTCCCGGGCCGTCCGGATGCGCTCGTCGTAGTCCGCCGCGATTTCGTCCATCTCGTCGAACATGTCCCGGCGGCGGGTGTTGCTCGACCCGCCGGAGGACGACGAACTCGACGAGGACGACGTGGACCCCGACGAGGACGTGGAGTACTTCGTGTCCGCGGAGGACGTCGACTCGTCGCGAACCTCCGTCCCGAAGTCCGTACAGTCGTCACAGACCTGCAACTCGGCCCCCTCGACCTTAATCGTCGTCGGCGAGGGCGTCTCGGCGCCGCACATCTCACACTGGACCATACCCATGAAAGGCGTCGGCGCGGCCTTAAATTGTCGGCCCGCGGCCGACAGCGGGGGCTACCGGAGGTCCCGCCACGCGCCCCAGAAGCGCTGGAGCGCGGTGAGGTGCCCGACGACGGCGAACAGCGCGAGCAGCAGGGTGAGAACGCCGATACCCCCGATTTCGGGCACGACGTAGACGAGGACGCCGGTGACACCGACGAGCGCGAGGCGGTCCGCGCGCCCGAGGAGGCCGCCGTACTCGCGACCGAGCCCGACCGCCTGAATCTGCGTGCCGAGGTAGGAGGTCATCAACACGCCGGTCACGGCGAGCAGGCCGAGCGCGTAGGCGTCCGCGCCGGCGGCGACGCCCGCGATGACTGCGATATCGGCGTATCTGTCCAGCACATGGTCGAGCATGTCGCCCGCCTCGGAGGCGATGTCGAGCTCGCGAGCGAGCGCGCCGTCCACGAGGTCGAGCCAGCCGTTCGCGAAGACCAGAAGGGAGGCGGCGGGCCACCATAGCGGGTCGCTGCGGCCGAGATAGAAGGCCGCGCCGGCGGCGACCGCGAGGAGGAACGCCGCGACGCTCACGACGTTCGGGGTGAGGTTGAGGGCCTTCGCCGCGCGGACGAACGGCGCGAGCGCGCGCTCCGCCCACGGCCGGAACTGGTCGAGGGTCATAGGTAGTCGGTGTAGTTCACGGTCCCCGCGCTCGGGTCGCGCTCGCCGTCGATGACGGCCTCGATTTCGGCGGCGACCGCTTCGGGCGTTCTGTCGGTCGTTTCGACCTCGTACACCGACTCCTCGCCGTGGCGCGCGACCGCCTCGGAGAGAATCACGTCGAGCGCTTCGCTCTCGGCGTTCTCCCGGGCCTTCGCGTCGCTCTCGCCGCGCTCGCGGAGGCGCGCTTCGAGTGTCTCGGGGTGACAGCGCAGGACGACCACCCTATCCGCCGCGAAGTTGTGCGCGAGGTGGCTCTCGACGAGCGCTTCGGCCGGGATGCGTTCGGCGAGCGCGTCCATGTCGGCGTAGAGGCTCCCCCTGTCGGGGTCCTCCCCCTGGTGGAGGCCCTCCTCCCGGATGAGGTCGTTCAGGTGGACCTTCTCCAGCTCCGTCGCCACGAGTTCGACGGCGCTCGTCTTGCCCGTGCCCGGGGTGCCGGTGACGGCAACCCGCATTAGAGGACCTCGTTCAGCGTTTCGACCGCCTGTTCGGTTTCCGCCTCGGTGCCACAGGTGATTCTGATGCACTCGGGCAGCCCGAAGGAGGAACAGTCCCGGACGATGACGCCGGCCTCCTTCATCGCCTCGGCCACGCGGCTCGCGTCGCCGACCTCGACCAGCACGAAGTTGCCCTCGCTCTCGAAGGTCGGAGCGTCGGCGTGCGCGGCGATGTACTCGCGCCCGTACTCGGCGAGTTCGACGGTTCGCGCGACGTGTTCGTTGTCGCCGAGCGCCGCCAACCCGGCGCGGCAGGCGACCTCGCTCGCGGCGAAGGGCGTGCTCACACGAGCGTAGGCGTCCGCCCACGCGTCGGGGACGACGGCGTAGCCCAGCCGAACGCCCGCGAGGCCGTACGCCTTCGAGAACGTCCTCGTCATCGCGACGTCGTCGCGCTCCCGGACGAGGCCGACCGCACTCTCCCCGTCAGCGAACTCGGCGTACGCCTCGTCCACCACCACGAGCGTGTCCTCGGCGGTGCGCTCGGCGACGGCCTCGATTTCCGCGGGCGCACAGGTCGAGCCCGTGGGGTTGTGCGGCGTCGTCACGAAGACGATACGCTCGCCGTCGTAGGCGTCCATGATGCCGTCGGCGGTCTGTGCGAAGCCCTCGCTTTTCGCCAAGGCGTAGGTGTTCACCTCGCCGTGGTGGTAGCGCGCGCTCATCGCGTAGTAGGCGAAGCCGGGGTCCGGAGCGAGAACCCGCTCGTCGGGCGAGAGCATCGCCCGCGAGAGGTAGTCGAAGGCGCCGTCCGCGCCCGGCGAGAGCCACACCTGTTCGGGCGTCACCTCCCACGTCGCGGCGAGTTCGTCCGTCAGGTCGGCGTGGGCGGCCGTCGGGTAGTGGTGGACCTCGTCGGCGACGTCCTTGATGGCCTCCGCGGCGGCCGGGCTCGGCCCGATGGGGTTCTCGTTGGAGGCGAGTTTCACGAACTCGGAGGGGTCCCGGCCGAGCTCCCGGGCCACCTCCTCGATGCCGCGGCCCGCCCGGTACTCCGCGTGGGCGGAGAGGTCCCGTGGTTGCATATCTCCGGGGAGCGCCCGGCGGGCCTTAAGGATGCTTACACCGGTTTCGCCCGGCTTCAAGGGGGAGGCCGTCACAACCCCAGTATGGCACTCGTAGACACCGCCGTGCAGGCGGTCCACCTCGTGTTCGCGGGGATTTGGACGGGAAGCGTCGTGTTCGTCGCGTACGCCGTTCTACCGACCGTCGCGTCGGGGGACGCGAGGGTCGGCGTCGTCGAAACCGTGCTCGCGAAGCTCAAACTGATTTCGCGGGCGAGCGCCCTCCTGCTCTTCGTCACAGGGGGGCACATGGCCGCGACGCTGTACACGCCCGAATCCCTCACCGGAAGCCCGCCCGGCCATGCCGTGCTCGCGATGCTCGCCCTCTGGTTCCTGCTCGCCGCGCTCGTCGAAGTCGGTGCGAGCCGGATGGGCGACGCGCTCGCGGAGGGGAAGATACGGACCGCCGCCGAACAGGGCGGCACGTTCCTCAAGGGCGGCGCCGTCGTCGCCGTTCTCCTGCTCGTCGACGCCGGCTACCTGGCGATGCCTCTCTGAGGGCCGAGGTTCAAAAAGGGCTCCCCGTTCGGGGCGGTACTCGCATCCGCGAGGAGATTTATGTGACGGGCGGTGGTAGGCCAACGTAGCCATGGAGCTCACTTACTACGGCCACTCGACGTGGGGCGTTGCCCTCGGCGACACCGATCTGCTTATTGACCCGTTCTTCGGCAACCCGTTCACCGAGACGGACCCCGAGGAGCTGGCGGACCCGGACTTCGTTCTCCTCACCCACGGACACGCCGACCACATCGGCGACGTGAGCGCGTTCCCCACCTCGACGGTGGTGACAACGCCCGAACTGGCGGGCTACGTCGAGGACGAGCACGGCGTCGCCGAGACCGTCGGCATGAACATCGGCGGGACCTTCGAGGCCGGCGATGCCTACGTGACGATGCACCGTGCGGACCACACTAACGGGCTCGAAACCGACTACGAGTACTCCGGTGGGATGCCGGCGGGCTTCGTCCTCTCGGATACGAAGCCCACCCAGGTTTCCGACGAGGAGTCGACGACGTTCTACCACGCGGGCGACACCGGTCTGATGACCGAGATGCGCGACGTCATCGGGCCGTTCCTCGAACCCGACGCCGTCGCGGTGCCCTGTGGCGACCACTTCACGATGGGGCCCTGGCAGGCCGCCGTCGCCGTGGACTGGGTGGACGCCGACCACGCCTTCCCGATGCACTACGATTCGTTCCCCCCCATCGAAATCGAGGTGGAGGACTTCGGGCGCGAGGTGAAGGCGACGGGCAGCGACGCCGAGGTCCACGTGCTGGACGGCGACGAGAGCTTCACGCTGTAGGCCGTCTGCCGAGGGCAAACCTGATTCCTTTCCGCCCCGTTTTGCCGCGCATGGCAGACTGGTACAGCCGGGCCGTCCACGAGCGAGTGACGGTCGATTCGGCGTTCAACAAACACCTCCGGAGCAAGCCGATCACCCACCATCAGTGGGGGCTGTTGATGACGGCTATCGAGTTCGACATCGTCAACCCGGATGAACCGGAGCGCGCCCGCATCGTGCCGGACCTGAGCAAAATTGACAGCGTGTTGCCACAAGTGAAGGAGGCCGAGGACGCGGCGAACGCCCCCACGCCCGATTCGGCGGGCGTCGTCGAGCGGGTCAAGCGCGCCGTCGGGCTCGCCGAGCCGGAGGACCCCTACGTTCGGGTCGCCCGTTCGCTCGCCAGCCAGTACGCGACCGAGTTACAGGAGGAACTGGAGAAGCAGGAACGATGGGAGGAAACGTGTGAGTGGGCGGCCAAGGAGACGGCCGAGGCGTGATTATTCGACGTCGCCGGAGTGGAACAGCGTCAACTCCTCCGCTTCGTAGATGTTAATGAGCTCGTTCACGATTTCGTCGTAGGACTCGCCGTCCTCGCGGAGGGTGTCGAGCCGTTCGATGGTGTCGTCGTCGAGGTGTACTTGAGGCATAGTAAAATCGTGTGTACCACGACCCTTAAGCCCCGTGGCCCTCGGTGCGAGGCGACCGCACGCCCGAGGGGTTATTTGCCCCCGCGCGTCGAAGGGGGTGGCATGTCCGACGGCTTCGACCTCGACTTGCGCTCGGCAGAGGCGGAGATCGACGAGGTCGTCGAGCGCTTCGACGGCCGCGTCGTGCTCGGCGTCCTCGACGGCACAACCAACCCCGACGAGTGGGTCGACGAGATGACTGACGGGAACGTCCTCTTCCTCGCGGTCGACGGCGACCTGAACGACCTCGCAGCACCCTTCGCGAGCGACGTGACGGAGATGGGCGCGACGCTGATGCACTTTCGCGACTTTTTGGTCCTCGCACCTCCGGGCGTCGAGGTCGACACGGACCGGTTGTAGTTCGTCGCTCGCTCCCGGCAAAGAAAGGGGGCGAACGCCGCCGCCGGCCCCGAACGTTATGCTTCAGGCGCCCTTCGTCGGGGTATGCCTGTTCGCGACGACTCCCCGGCGAGCGACTACGCCGAAATCGACCGCTTCGACGACGGCGTCGGCTGGCTGGCCCACCCCGACGAAGGGATGCAGCGCGCGAGCCACGCGCTCGGCACCGAGGAAGGCGTCTTTCTCGTCGACCCCCTCGACGCGCCCGGCGTGGACGACCTCGTCTCCGAGTTCGGGGATGTGGCGGGCGTCGTGCTCCTCCTCGACCGACACGGGCGCGACGCCGGCGAGTTCGCGCGGCGCCACGACGTGCCCGTCTACTTGCCCCAGGACATCGACGTGGAGGTCGACGCGCCCACGGAGCGGCTCTCGGGGCGGCTGCCCGGGACGGCCTACGAGCTCCGGCGGGTAACCGACTTCCCGGGGTGGCACGAGGCCGCGCTGTGGGACGGTGAGACGCTCGTCGTGCCCGAGGCCGTCGGGACGGTCGATTACTTCCGCGCCGGCGAGGAAGAACTGGGCGTCCATCCGATGTTGCGGGCGCTGCCGCCCAAATCGCTGGGGAACTTGGACCCTGAACGGGTGCTCGTCGGCCACGGTGCGGGCGTGATGGAGCACGCGAACGCGGCGTTACGGGAAGCCCTGCGCACGTCGCGGCGCCGAGCGCCTCAGGCCTGGCTCGGCGCGATGAAGTCGTTCCTCTAGTCCTCCAGCTCCTCTAGGCGGCGCATCTGCTCGCGGTGCAGGCTCACGAACATATCGGAGAGCAGACCGAACATCAGCAGTTGAATGCCGACGAGGATGGCGACGCCGGCGACGAGCGCGAGAATCTCGTGGGGGACCCGTCGGGTGAACCACTCGACGCCGACGTAGGCACCGATGACGCCCCCGGAGAGCAGGCTGAGGGACCCCACGCTCCCGAAGTAGAAAAGGGGGTTCGACGTTTTGGCCATCCGGTAGATAGTCATCAGGATGACGCCGCCGTCCCGCACCGGACTAAGGTTCGTCTGTGAGCCCTCGGGGCGTGGGCGGTACGTGATGGGGACGATTTCGACGCGGAGGTTTGCCTTCGCGCACTCCACGGCCATCTCCGTCTCGATGCCGAAGCCCTCGGCGGTGAGGTCCATCCGGCGGAAGGAGTCGCGGGTGAACGCCCGGTAGCCCGAGAGGATATCCCGGAAGTTTTCCCCGTGGACGGCCGCGAACGCCCGGTTGAACACCCGGTTCCCGAGCCGGTTGAGCTTCGGCATCGCGCCCTCGCGCATGTCGGCGAATCGGTTGCCGATGACGTGGTCGGCACGGCCCTCTAGGAGGGGTTCGAGCATCGCCGTCGCGTCGTCGGCGTCGTAGGTGGCGTCGCCGTCGAGGAGGAGGACGTACTCGCTCTCGACGTGCTCGCGGACGGCCTCACGGACGGCGGCGCCCTTACCCGACCCCGATTGGACGACAACGCGGGCGCCCGCCTCGCGGGCCACCTCGCGGGTGTCGTCCACGGAGTCGCCGTCGATAACGAGGACGTTCTCGAAGCCCCGCTCGCGGAACGACGAGACGACGCCACCGATGGTCTCGGCCTCGTCCATCGTCGGGACGAGAACGCACACGTCGGCAGCGGGGTCGCTCATCGGGCCCATCTGCTCCCGCCCCGTGCAAAACGCTGTCGTTCGGGCCGTGGGGGTATCCGGTGGCCTTTTGAGCATCGACTGAATCAGTTGAGCCATCCGATGGGAAACCCCAGCCCGAACGCCCAGGAGCGCCCGGTGTTCCTCTACTTCGGTCCCCACCCCGTCCACGAGCGGATGGCCGAGCGCGTCAACGCGGAGTTCGTGGCGTGCGAACAGGGCGGGGCGATGGACCGCGTGCGGGCGGCGCTCGGCCGGGAGTTCGGGAAGCGCCCGGTGCTCGTCGAGGGCGGCGTTCCGCTGCTGGAAACGGGTGTTTTTGGCCTCCTCGACAGCGCCGGCCCCGTTATCGAGCTGGCCGCCGACGCGACTCACATCGACATGGCCACGCCGCTGACGGGTCGGCCCGCCCACGAGCGACTGGCCCACCGATTCGGGGAGCTCGGCGTCGATGCGACGATAGCCGTGAGCGATTACATCGCCGCGTACGCCCGACGGTACGACCGCCCCGTCCGTGTTTCCCACCCCTTCGTGGAGGGCGAGAAGTACGACCGCCTCCACGCGCTCGACCCCGGGGGCGACGGGGAAACCCTCCTCTGTGTCGGGAAGCACCGCCACAAGAACGGACAGGACATCCTACGGACGGCGATGGGGCACACGGACGGGTACACCGCACACTTCGTCGGGCCGGACACGGAGTCGATAGCCGACACGGACTCGGTTCGGGGGCACGGGTTCGTGGAGCTCCCCGAGCTGTACGACCTCTTCGACCGGGCCGACGCGATGGTGTACCCCGCCCGGGTCGGCGCCTATCCGGTGGCGGTTCTCGAAGCCCTCGTCGCGGGAACGCCCGTGTTGACCACCCCGTTCGTCGGGAACGCCGACCTCGCGCGTTCGGTCCACCCGGAGTACGTAGTCGAGCCCGACCCTAGTGCCGTCACAGCGGGTATCGAGTGGCTGGCGGACCGCGACCTCGTTCGCGACGGCGAGCGCGCGCGGGCCGTCGGGGAGGGGTTCGAGCCCGAGCCGCACCTCCGAGCCTTTGAGAAACGATTTAACGCCGTGGTTTCTGAGCTTCAGGGGAGAGAGTAATGTCCGAGAAGCCGAATATTGTCATGGTTTCGTGGGACAGCGTCCGCGCGGATCATATGCCGTTCCACGGCTACGGGCGCGATACGGCCCCGTTCGTGAGCGAGATGGCCGACGACGGCCTCGTCTTCGAGAACACGCAGGTGTCGGCCGTCGGAACGCCGGCCTCGTTCACGGGCGTTTTTACGGGCAAACACGCGCGGGGCTCGATGCTCAGTCCCGACCCGAGCCACTGGCAAGCGTCCATCGACGGCGAGCGCCTCCTTCCGGAAGCGCTCCAAGACGCCGGCTACCACACCGGGGGGTTTCATTTCAACGCCCTGATGTCCTCGAACTTCGGCTGGAACCGCGGCTGGGACGTGTACGAGGACCACCTCTGGGACGAGAAAGGCGGCAACAGCCCCTCCGACGACGAGGCGGACCCCGACCTCCGCACGAAGGCGCATAGCTTCCTGCAGCGCCACGGGAAGGCGAACTTCGTCATGCACGCCAAGAAGGCCGTTACCGGCGAAACGCCCGTGCGCTGGGAGAAGATGTGGGACGCCGTCGAGACGTTCGTCGAGGAGGCGCCGGAGCCATTCTTCCTCTGGATACTGCTCATCGACACGCATCACCCCTACTACGCACCTGAGGAGTACCACGAGTGGCCCCAGCCCGGCATCCGCTCGACGTACTTCTGGAACTACGTGATGCGCCGCCACCGCGACCTCGTGGGGCGCCGGCGCCAGTCCATCGTGAACGCCTACGACAACACGATGCGGTACGCCGACGCCTTCACCGAGCGCCTCCACGACACCTTGGAAGCGGAGGGCTACGGCGACGACCCCTTCATTTTCCACTCGGACCACGGCGACGAGTTCGGCGAGCACGCCAACTACGGACACCGACCGCTGATGTACGACTCCGTTACCCGGGTTCCACTGGTGATGGAGAACGTCGGAGAAACCGGCGTGCGTGAGGGGCCCCACTCCCTGCTGGATTTGGGCAACGGCATCCTCGATATCGCCGGCATCGACGAACGGCTGGGCGAAGGGAAGTCGATTCTCGCGGACGAGCGCGAAACGGTGACTGTTCAGAACCTGCTCAACGAACACGGGCGCACGGCGGCCGCCGTCGGGCCCGAGTGGAAGGTTCTCTTCCACCCGGAGGGCGAGTGGGGTCACGGCATGGACTTCACCGGCGGCTCGTGGGAAGCTTATCGCCACACCGACGACCGCTTCGAGGACGACAACCGCTGGGGGGACCACCCCGAGGAGCTGGAGGCGACGCTCCGCGAACAGCTGGACGAACCGGTCGAGGAGCTCGGCGACGGCGACGACCTCGGAGAGGAGACCGAACAGCGCCTTCGCGAACTCGGCTACATCGAATGAACGACGCGCGCCGCGGGAGACCCGTTCCGACATGACACAGCCGCTGATGCTCTACCTCAAGCCCCATCACGCCCACCGGGCGATGGGCGAGGCCGTCGGGGCGGAGTTCGTGGAGCTGGACCGCGGGAACCCCCTCGACAGGGTTCGCGCCGCGCGAGCGCTCGACGTCGGGGACCGCCCGGTCATCACGGAGGGCGGCAAACCGCTCTTCCAGGCGGTGTGGATGAAGTTCTTCGGCAACTGCGGGCCGATTATCCACCTGGCGGCGGACGAAACCCTGCCGAACGTCTTCGAGAAGTACCCCCACTACGCCCACCACGAGCGCGTCGTCCACTTCCTCGAACACCAGTTCGTGGACGGCGTCATCGGCATCTCCGACGACATCTGCGATGCGGCCCGCCGGCTGGGTATCGACAACGTCGTGAAAACCTACCCGTTCACGGAGCCGTGGAAGTACGAGCTTCTCAGCGGCGTCAGCCCCGATTTCGGGTCCGACCGTCTGCTCGTCGTCGCCCACGGGTCGGCGAAGAACAACCTCGACGCGCTCGAAGACATCGCGCGTGAGTGCGAACACGATGTGTCCATCGACGTCATCGGCAACCGGACCGAGCGCCTCGACTCCGAGCACGTCACGGGCCACGGCTTCGTCGCCGAGGAGGAGCGCTTCGCGGACTTTTTCGCTCGGGCCGAACTGTTCTGCTTCCCCGCCATCTCACAGATGTTCGGCGTCGTCGTCCTCGAAGCGATGCACGCTGGGCTCCCGCCCGTCATCACCGAGGACGTGGGCGCGAAGGAGATACTCGACGAGCGCTTCGTCGCGGCAACGTCGAACAGCGCCCTCGCCGAGCGCATCGACTGGTATCTCGACCTGCCCGGTGAGGAGAAACGAGCGCTCTCGGCGTCGTTGCGCGCGGACGCCGAGCCGTACGCCCCCGAGGCGGGCGTCGAACGCTTCGAGAACGCGTATCAGGAGGTCATTAATGGCATTCAGTGATTTCATCGATGAGGCCCTCGACGACTACCGGAAGTACGGCGCGAAGTCGTTCCAGTACACCGCACAGGAGCTCTTCCACGGCGCCCTGAGCCGCGCCGGCTACTGGGTCAACTACGGCGAGGACTTCTACGACCGCGAGTGGGACCTCCTGGTCCTCTTGGACGCCTGCCGCTGGGACCTGATGGAGGAGGTCGTCGCGGAGTACGATTTCGTCGAGACCCACGGGAACTTCATGGGTCAGTCCTCTCACTCCCGGGAGTTCCTCCACAAGACGTTCAAGGAGAACAACACGACCGGCCTCGACAAGCTCAGGGTGTGGAAGCGGGTGATGCTCGACCCCGACGACATCACGCCGTTCAAGGAGTCCTACACGATGAAGACGGACCCCGCAATCGCGAACACCGCCTACGTGACGTGGAACGTCTTCGCGGAGATGCTCGACGAGGACGCCTTCGCGGAGTACGTTCCGGTGGGCCGGGCGAAGTGGGGCGACGACGCGGATATCCTCCCCCCGAGAGCAATCACTGACCGGGCCATCGACACGATGCGAACCGGCGACGCCGAGCGGGCCATCGTCCACTACATGCAGCCCCACACCCCTTTCCGGGACAGCGACACCACCGACCACGAGGGGAGCGCGTGGGAGCGCATCCAGCGCGGCGAGAAGGACCGCGAGGAAACCTGGGCCGAGTACAAGGAGAACCTCCGCTGGGTGATGGACGACGTGGAACTCCTCTTGGAGAACGTTGACGCCGAGAACGTCGTCATCTCGGCGGACCACGGCAACCTCATCGGGGAGTGGGGCTGTTATGGCCACCGGCCCTACGTTCCGGTGCCGGCGGTCAAGCGCGTCCCGTGGGTCACAGCGACCGCGAGCGATGAAGGGACCTACGAGCCCGAAATCGAGGCGACCGAGGCGGCCGACGAGGACGAAATCGAGGACCGCCTCGAAGCGCTCGGCTACAGATGAGCGCGGGGGACCTCGACCTCGGGTGGGAGGCGCTGAAGGGCCTCCTCGCCAACCTTGTGCAGGCGGTGCTGGGCTTCGCCGGCACGATTATCTTTGCCCGGGTGTTGGGGCCCACCTCCTTCGGGGGGTACTACGTTCTCCTCTCCGTCATCTTCCTCGTCAACCGCCCCATCTGGGGCATCGGCTTCGCCGCGCGCAAGCGCTTCTCCGA
>JBEQBK010000083.1:0-11470 GCA_041639855.1 Halobacteriaceae archaeon
CCCCGAGGCGGTTCGGGAACGCCTGGACGAACTCGGTGCCAGCCTGCGGAAGGGCGTCGACGCGTACTCGGGCGGCGACGACCCCGAAACCGTCGCGGAACGGGTGGTTGACAGCCTACCCGAGGTCCGCCGGGCGCTGAAGAAGGACGTCGAGGCCGCGTACAAGGGCGACCCCGCGGCGAAGAGCTACTGCGAAATCATCCGCTCGTACCCGGGCTTCCAGGCGACGCTCACCCACCGGGTCGCACACGTCCTCTACGGCGAGGGGGCCTTCGCCTACGCCCGCGAACTCGCGGAGTACGCCAAAAGCGAGACGGGTATCGACATCCACCCCGGCGCCGAGATAGGGGAGTACTTCTTCGTCGACCACGGCACCGGCGTCGTCATCGGGGAAACGACCACGGTCGGCGACTGGGCCCGTATCTATCAGAACGTCACCCTCGGTGCCCTGCACTTCGAGGAGGACGAGAGCGAGGACAACGCGCTGGCGAAGGGGTACAAGCGCCACCCGGACATCGGCGACCACGTCGTCATCGGCGCGGGGAGCAACGTGCTCGGCGCGGTCGACATCGGCGACCATGTGAGCATCGGCGCCAACTCCTGGGTGACCGACGACGTGCCCGACGACACGAGCGTCTTCATCGCGGAACACCCCGAACAGGCCCGGAAACACAACGGGTAGTTCCGGACTGTTGACCGTGTGGAACCCCCCCTACTCATAAGCACGCGTCTCCTCACCCCTCGTATGGAGCAGTTCGACCTCAGCGAAGACCAGGAGAAACTCCTGACGGAGGTGGTCAACGCCTATCGGACGGCCGAGGCCCCGGTCTCCGGTGCGGACATCGCGGAGGCCGTCGGCCAGCAGCCCGGGACGGTTCGCAACCGGATGCAGAACCTGAAGGCGCTGAACCTCGTTGAGGGCATTCCCGGGCCGAAAGGCGGCTACAAGCCGACCGGGAACGCCTACGAGGTGCTGGACAGACAGGACATCGACAACCCCGAATCGCTCACCCTCTCGAAGGACTTCGGGCGCGTCGACGTGACCGTCGAGGAAATCGAACTCCCCGACGTGTACGACCCCGAGGAGTGCGTCGCGCACATCCACTTCTCGGACAGCGTCTCGGAGTTCGAGGTCGGCGACCCCATCGCCATCGGCCCGACGCCGGTTTCGGGGCTCTTGCTCGCGGGGCAGATCAGGGAGGTCGTAGAGGGTGCGAACGAGCTCGTCGTGGACGTGGTGCAACTGGAGACGCCCGAGCCGGCGGACGAGTAGGCTACTCCTCGCGGATATCCGCGCCGCACTCGGCGCACATATCGTTTTGCCACGGCGGCGTGCGCACGACCTCCACCTCCCCTTCGCAGATGTGGCAGTACTCCGCACCCATCGAGCCGTGGGTAGATGTTCCGCCGCCGTAACTGTTGGTAGCCGGGTGAAAGTTAACCTGGCATTATTAATTTCATACTGTTCGGGGATTAATTTATGTTTGTGCAGATGGGAGAAATATCTGGGTGGGGTCGTCGCCGCCCGAGTTCGACATGTCACACGAGACGCCGGCCGTCACGGAGCGGCCACCAACGTGGTATCGGAACGTGAAAACGACCGCAGTGCGGACCGCTCGCCGAGCACGGGACGTCTTCGTCTACAGCTCCGCGTATCTCGCCGTCATCGCCGCGGCACAGGTGTTGCTCGCGACGTGGGTCCTCCCCCTCCGGACGAGCCTCGCCCCCGCGGTCGTCGGGCTGGTCACGTTCGCCGTCTACGTTACCGACCGGGTGGCCGACGCGGATACCGACGCGGCGTCGATGCCCGACCAGGCGGCGTTCGCCAGCGAACACGGGGACGCGCTCTACGTCGCGGCGTGTTTCGCCTACGGGCTGGCGGTCTCGCTTTCCCTGTTGGGCGGACCGATGGCGCTCGCCATCACCCTCCTGCCGGGCGCCTTCTGGGTCGTGTACGCCGCCGACTGGCTCCCCGATGTCGGGCTTGGCATCCGCCGCCTGAAGGACGTGCTCCTGCTGAACACAGGCGTCGTTGCGCTCGCGTGGGCGGTAACCCTGGTCTTTCTCCCGCTGGCGTTTGCGGCCCGAACCGTCACCCCCGGTGTGGCCGTCGTCTTCTGTTATTTCTTCCTGCGCGTGTTCTCGAACACCGAGATTCCGAACGTACGCGATATGGACGCCGACCGCGAGATAGGCGTGCGGACGATTCCCACGGTCGTCGGGGTGCGCCGGACGCGACACCTCCTGTACGGCCTCGACCTTCTCACCGCCGCGCTCGTCGCCGGTGCCGTCGCCGTCGGCTATCTCCCCGCCTTCGCGTTGGCGCCGCTGCTCGCGGGCGTCGTCTACTCCTCCGTCGTCGTCTCCCGTCTCGGCCGCGACGCCGACGTGGGCCGTCTCACGACCGCCGCCGAGTGCGAGTTCGTCGTCTCGCTGCTCGTGTTGCTCGCCGTAGTGTAACGTACCACACGTCGGAACCTTTCATATCCTAATCTTTTAGCGTTCGATTAATGTGCAATTAAAGGTAAGGTGGGGTCACCGTGGTGACGGTCGTCTCGCTGTTGACTCCGGTTTTGATCGCAACCGTCGGCGTCGGCGTCGCCGCGGCGCTGCTGGCGTGGCGCGAGCGCGAGGAGCCCGGCGCGAAGCCGCTCGTCGCGATGCTCGGCGGGCAGATCTGGTGGACGGCGACCCTCATCTTCAAGGTGCAGTCCGGGACGCTGGCTGGCAAGTTGTTCTGGACGAACGTGAGCTGGGTCGGCGTTGTCATCATCCCCGTCGCGTGGCTGTTGTTCGCGCTGGAGTACACCGGCCGGGACGAGTACCTCCGCTGGCGCTACGTCGGCGGGTTGATGGTCATCCCGTGTGTCACCATCCTGCTGGCGCTGGGCGGGTACGCGGACCTCATCTACGCCGAGAACAGGATCGTCGTCTACGGCGGGACCGCGTTGCTGGTCCGCGAGCCCGGCCCCTGGTTCTGGGTCATCGCGGGGTACACCTACCTGCTGGGCCTGCTGGGTTCGATTCCCCTCTTCGGGCTCATCCGGGGGGACGCGTTGCCCTTCCGCGGGCAGTCCGCGGCGCTGTTGGTCGGGACACTCGCCCCCCTCGTCGGGAACGCCCTCTACGTCGTGGGCGCCGTGCCCGTGCCGGGCCTCGACCCGACACCTATCGCCTTCGCGGTCTCGGGGGTCGCCTACCTGGGCGCACTCACCCGGTTTCAGCTTCTGGGCACGAGCCCCTCGCCGAACTGGCGGGCGCGCCGCCTCGTCTTCGAGCGGATGCAGGAGGGCGCGCTCGTCGTCGACCGCCACGACTCCGTCGTGGACATGAACGAGCGGGCGGGCGAGATGTTCGGCGTGGGCCGGGAGGCTCTCGGCGACCCGGTCGAGTCGCTGCTCCCCGACTACGAGCGACTGCGCGGGACGGACAGCGCCACCATCGAGGTCGGCGAGACGGCCTACGACGTGACGACCAGCGAGATACGGGACTTTCACGGCCGCCATCTCGGGCGGGTGTTGACCTTCCACGACATCGGGGAGTACCTCCGCCAACAGCAGCGCCTGGAGGTTCTCAATCGCGTGTTCCGCCATAACATCCGCACGGAGACCAACATCATCGACGGCTACGCCGGGCTGCTGACCGACGGCGATGGCGACGGCGAAGCCGAACGGATCCGGGAGAGCGCCATGCGCATCGCCGACACCGGGGAGAAGGCCCGCCGCATCACCGAGGTGTTCGAGCAGGGACGAGGGGAGACGGAGTCGGCCACGCTCACCGACATCGTGGCGAAACGCGCCGCCGCCGTCCGGGATGCGCATCCCGAGGTCGATGTCCGGGTCGAGTCGCTTCCGGACGCGTCCGTCCCGGGCGTCTTCGAATACGTCGTCGGCAACGCCATCGAGAACGCGGCCGAACACAACGACGCCGAGGACCCATGGGTCGAGGTGCGGGCCGAGGCCCGGGAGAGCGAAATCGAAATCGCCGTCGCGGACAACGGGCCGGGCATCGAGCCCGCCGAGCGGGCTGTCCTCGAACGGGGGAGCGAGCGCCCGCTGGACCACGCCAGCGGCCTCGGCCTCTGGTTGGTGACCTGGGGCGCCGACATCGCCGGCGGCGACGTGGCGTTCAGCGACAACGAGCCCCGGGGGTCCGTCGTGACCATCACCGTCCCGACGATGAGGACGGACGAGCCGTCGGAATGACCGGACGGTGTGGTGTGCGCGCACTCAGAGCAGGAACGAGAGCACCGCGAGCACGAGAAACACCAACACGAGAATGCGCGCTATCTCCATGCTGATGCCCGCGACGCCGCGCGCGCCGACGACGGCGGCCAGCAGGGCGAGCACGAAGAAGGCGATGGCGAGCGTGAGGAAGTCACCGGAGAACTGGAGGGGAACGAGCGCGGCTGTCGGGTGTACCATACGCGAGTGACGACTCCGGGAACCTTCGGTATTGATTCGCTTCCGATAGTACGCTCGGCTTACGGGGGAAGAACCAACCCGGTGGAACCCCGATGTCCTCGCGACCGTGGTGGACCACCCCTACTTCGCGCGGCTCTACGACCCGCTCACCGGGCCCGCCGAGTCGCTGTTCGCGCGTCACCGACAGTATCTCGGCGCGGACCTCGACGGGCGGGTCCTCGACGTCGGAACGGGCACCGGCGCGACGCTCCCCTACCTGACGGGCACCGGCGTCGAGGTCGTCGGGCTCGAACCGGACCCGCACATGCGCCGCCGGGCGCGCCCCGTCGCTCGGGCCGTCGGCGCGGAGCTCGTCGCCGGGGACGCCGAGGCGCTCCCGTTCGGCGACGACTCCCTCGACGCGGCGGTCGCCGCGCTCGTCTTCTGCACGATACCCGACCCCGCGACGGCGCTCGACGAACTCGCCCGCGTCCTCCGACCGGGCGGCGAGCTCCGGTTCTTCGAGCACGTCGGCGGCGAGGGCGTTTATCGAACGGTACAACGCGTCGGGACACCGCTCTGGAGCCGCCTCGCCGGTGGCTGTCATCTGAACCGTGACACGGAAGCGCTGTTCGCGGCCGACGAGCGCTTCGAGACGCTCGAATCCGAGCGGGTCGGTCCCGACGTGCCCCCGGTGGCGCCGTTCGTCCGGGGGCGGCTACGGCGGGTGTGAGGAGGAGGGAGGAGAGGGGGAGAGTCGCGGCTGTCGCACGCGACTCACCTACAGACCCGCGGCTGTCGCACGCGACTCACCTACAGACCCGCGGCTGTCGCACGCGACTCACTTACCCCTCTATCTCCTCGGCCACGATGTCCGCACACCGCTCCCAGTACTCGGGGGTGTGTCCGGCGTTGTGCGGCGTAATCAGACAGTCGGGGAGGTCCCAGAGCGGGTGCGCCGAGGGGAGGGGTTCGGGCTCCGTCACGTCCAGCGCCGCGCCGCCGATGTCGTTGCCCCGCAGGGCGGCGACGAGGGCGTCCGTGTCAACGACCGGGCCGCGCGCGACGTTCACGAGGTAGGCGTCCGCGGGGAGCGTATCCAGCGCCTCGGCATCGACCAGCGAGCGCGTCACGTCGGTCAGCGGACAGGCCAGCACGAGGTAGTCCGTGCGGGCGAGCGCGCCCTGAAGTTCCTCGCCGTCGAAGCCGATGACCTCCTCGGCGGTCCCGCCCTTCGCGGGCGTGTATCGCACGCCGATGCGCTCGACGCCGAAGGGTTCCAGGCGCTCTAGGATGGCCTCACCGATGGGCCCCATCCCGACGACGGTGACCGTCGAGTCCTTGAGTTCCCCCGCCTGGTAGTGGCTCCAGACGCTTGCCTCCGTTTGTTCCCACCCCTGTCTGAGGTTGCGGGCCGCGGCGAGGAGATACCCCAGGACCTGTTCGCCGATGTTCGGGCCGTGAACGCCGGAGGCGCTCACCACCCGGACGCCGTTCTCCTCGAAAGCGTCCAGCGGGAGGTGGCCGGTGCCGGCGAAGGTACAGCAGAACAGCTCCAGGGAGTCGGACTCCCTGATGGCGTCGGCGTCAACGGTGTAGCCCGTCGCGACGCGGGCCGTCGAGAGCAACTCGCGCTCCTCGGCGGGCGTCTCGGCGTACGCCACCTCGCGCTCGGGGAAGCGCTCGGCGAGCACGTCGGCGTAGTCGGCGGGGGAGAGCCCGTGTATCTTGCCGCGGAGGACGACGATGTCCGTCATGGCACCCCCTTCTCCCGCGCCCCCCTTCAACGCCCCCGTTCCAGCAGGTCGGCCACCGCCCCCGCGTCGGGGAGCGCGGCCATCGCCCCCTCCGCCGTCGTCGTCAGCCCGGCAACGGCGCTCGCGTAGCGCAGGACTGCTCCGGGCTCCACGCCGGGCTCGTAGCGCGCGACGACGCCCGCCGTGAACGCGTCGCCGGCGCCGGTGGTGTCGGTCACGTCGACCTCGAACGCCGGGACGCTCGCGGCACCCGTCTCGGTGACGGCGACGGCCCCTGCCCCGCCGCGGGTGAGGAAAACGGCGTTTGGGCCCCGCTCGCGGAGGTCGGCGGCGACCGCTTCGGGGGTCGAGCGGGCGCGCTCGGGGTCGACGCCGAACGCCACGAGGTCCTCGGCGCTGGCGACGAGCACGTCCGTCGTGGCGAGCGCGCGCTCGAAGGGGTCCCGGACGGACGCCGGGGCGTCCCACAGGTCGAGGCGCGTGTTCGGGTCGAAGAAGACCGGCCCCGTCGCGCCTTCGGCGAGCGAACACATCGCTTCGCGGCCCGACTCGTTCGCGAGCGCCACGCCGCCGAACGCGAGCCACTCGTATCCTGCAGGACTGACGCGGCCCGGGTCGAAACGCAGGGTCGCCTCGGGCTCGTAAAACGAGAAGGAGCGCTCGCCGTCGGGCCCGGGCGTCACCACCGCGAGCGCCGTCTTGCCCGGGACCGTCCGGACCTGCGCGTCGGGGACCCCCTCCGCCGCGAGCGTCTCGCGCAGAAACCGCCCGAACCCGTCGTCCGCGATGCGGGTGTAGAGCTCGGGCGCCGCGCCGAGACGGGCGAGCGCGACGGCGACGTTCGCGGGCGCGCCCCCGGGACGGTGGCGGAAGCCGCCGTCCGCGAGCGTGTCGCCCTCGGGGAACAGGTCGACGAGCGTCTCCCCCGCCACGAGTCCGGTCGCGGTGTCCATGCCTCGCCTCCAGGCGGGAATCGGAAATCAGACCCGCTCGACGTCGCGGAACTCGAAGCGCGCGCCCCCCGACTCGCTCTCGGCCACCGAGAACTCCCAGCCGTGGGCCTCGGCGATTTCGGCGACGATGGCCAGGCCGTAGCCGGTGCCGGAGTCGGCGTTGGTGTAGCCCGCGTCGAGGACCACCTCGCGTTCGTCCTCGGGGATGCCCGGGCCGTCGTCCGCGATGGAGAAGCCCGCGTCGTCGAGTGCTCCCACAGTGACCGTCACGTCGGGGCCGGCGTGCTCCACGGC
Source organism: Halobacteriaceae archaeon (assembly GCA_041639855.1). Classification (GTDB taxonomy): domain Archaea; phylum Halobacteriota; class Halobacteria; order Halobacteriales; family Halobacteriaceae; genus JBEQBK01. Next base: position 7,408 of record JBEQBK010000083.1, read on the forward strand.
GTTGCGAAAGAGGTTCGAGAGCGCCTGTTCGACGCGGGCCCTGTCCCCGCGGATGTCGGGGTTGTCGGCGAGCTCGATAGCCGCCCCGTCGGGCGGGCTGACTCCCGCCCACGCCTCCTCGGCGGCGTCGGCGAGTCCGAACGTCTCGAAGTCGGACTCCGAGACGACCTCCCCCTGGCGGGCGAGCGAGAGCAGGTCGTCGATGAGCTGCTCCATGTCCTCTAAGGCCTCTTCGACGATTTCGATGCGGTCCTCGTGCCCGTTCTTCACCAGGTCCGCGTTCGCGGCGGCCAGGTTGAGGGGGTTGCGCAGGTCGTGGGAGACGATGCTCGCGAACTCCTCCAGGCGCTCGTTTTGGCGTTCGAGTTCGGCCTCGCGGCGCCGGCGCTCGGTCACGTCGCGCCCGGAGACGAGCCACGCCGTCTCCCCCTCGTAGGTGAGCGTCGCGACCGAGACTTCCAGCACCCGCTCGCCGCCGTCAGCGGTGCGGGCGGTCACCGGCGAGCGCTCGCCCTCGCCGGGGTCCGGCAGGTCGCCACCGATGAACAGCCCCGAGAGCGCCGTGTCCGTCAGCGAGCGGTAGTCGTGGCCCAGCACGTCGCCCGCGGCGGGGTTGGCGTCGATGACCGCGCCGGTGTCGGGGTCCGCGAGCAGAATCACGTCGCTCGTGTTCTCGAAGACGGACTCGGAGAACGCCTCGTGTTTCCGGAAGCGCGCGGACTCCTCCGCCGGGCGGTCCTCCGGGCGGAGTATCGCGGCGAAGTAGCGCTCGCCGTCCCTGACGGTGGTGCCAAGCGACACGTCGACGGGGACATCCTCGCCGGAGGCGTGACGGGCGACGAGGCTGACGCCGCTCCAGTCGAGATGTCGGGCACCGGTCTCCATGAATCGCTCGACCGCGCTCTCGTGGCGCTCCTGGAACGTCTCGGGGATGATGCGGTCGACCGTCCCCCCGACGAGCTCGTCAGGGTCGTAGCCCAACAGATCGGCGACGGCGGGGCTAACGTACCGCACCGTCTCCGTCGAGTCGAGGACGAACGTCGCGTAGGGCGCGTCGTCGGTGATGGCGTCAAACCACGTCTCGGCCTCCCGGGCGGCCCGCGTCTCGCGGTAGCGGGCGACGGCGCGTTCGATTCGCCGGGGGAGCATCTCCTCCCATCCCGTCTCGGGCACCCAGCGGGCGTCGGCGGCCGCGGCCGCGCGCCCCGTCGTGGCGCCGCCGACCATGACGACGGGAAGGTGGGCGTCGCCCTCCCGGAGCTCCTCGACCGCGGCGACAGGGTCGCCGAGGGTGTCGTCACAGACGACGCAGTCGGCGTCGTCCGGGTCGAACCCCCCGACCGAGGCGGGGTGAACCGACCGGACGTCGGCGTCGACGACGTCGGCGACCCCGCCCGGAAACCGCTCGCCGGCACTCACGACGAGGAGCGTGCGTTCGCGCATACGTCCGGGTTGGCGGGCGCCGTGTTAAATCTGCGGCGTCGTGCGCTCAGCAGGTCGCCGTGGCGATCGTCTCGGTGCGGGCACCGTTCGGCCTGTCGAGTACGACGGCCGTGCCCGTCACGCGGACCGTGACGTTCCGCAGAGCCGACTCGCCGGCCCAGCGCTCACAGAGGTAGGGCCCTAATGGGTCGAAGTCGCCACCGCCGCGCCACGTCACGAGGACGTAGCGGCGCCAGCGCTCGGAGGGGTACGGTCGGTCGGCCTCGGTAGGTCGGTAGCCGCCGCCGCGCAGCGGGTCGACCCGCTCTCCGTCGGCGGTGTACCCCTCGACGGCGACGGAGACGTCGTTGGTGGGCGGCCCGGCGAACATCCGCCAACTGTGCTCGCCGACGGCGTCCGGCCCGGATACGTAGCCTAGCGCGAGGGCGTTCCAGACGCCGGCGACGAGGAGCGCGCAGACGACGAAGCCGGTGAGAATCGCCCGGCGTGTGTCGGGAGAGAAGGGGCGTCCCGGCGGCGTTGCATCCGAAACGAACCCCCCGATTTCGGGGAGGTGCGCCTCGACGCGGTCCCACACCCCTGTCGGGAGAAAAGGAAGCAACGCGGCCAAGGAGACGAAGGGGAAGAGATAGAGCTGCATCGTCAGCGCCATCGAGAGGTGTGCGCCCGCGAAGGCACCGACGAGGAGGAGGCGACGCCACCCCGACGTGAGCAGGAGCAGGGGCGACGCCGCCAGCAGACCCATCCAGAGCGCGCCCAGCGCGCCCAGCACAGCAGGGTGGCCCGGAAGGAACTCGCCGAACAGCCAGGTGTACTGGTCCAGCCGGAACACGTAGGGCAGGGCGTCGCCCGTCCCCCAGACCGGGCTCTGGGATTTGAACAGCGCGTTCACGAAGTAGACGAGCACCACCTGCACGAGCAGGGCCGCGGCCGCGGCGTTCGTGACCCGTGTCCCCGAGAACCACGCCCGGCCCGCATCGGCGTCGAGCGACCAGCGCGCGCCCAGCGGGAGGACCAGCCCCCAGACCAGGAGCCGGCGTAACAGCGCGTCGCCGCCGTTGATGATGACCGGCGCTCTGGCGTGGACCGAAACGAGCAGGAGGAGGGAGAGGAGCGTGGCGAGTCGGGTGTGATAGCCGACGAGGAGAGCGAACGCTGCGAGGCCGGCCAGCGCGAAGAGGAACAGTTGGAAGCCGGCACCGCCGGAGAGGGCGTGGACGGAGAACCGGGAGAACAGCGGGAACGCCTCGGCGACCAGCGAGCGCGGGAGCACCCCCGCATCGGTGTGGAAAGCGACGAGGCTCCCCGTGCGGCGGGCCAAATCGACGAGCAGGAGACAGGCGAGCGCGACGCGGAGCGCCGCCAGCGCGCGGGCGTCGACACCGAGGCGCCGCGCGAGGGCTCCCCGAGCCGAGTCCGAGGCGAGACGAGTGCGGAGACCCGCGAGCGCCGAGCGAAGGGGGACCATCGGCGTGCCCGGAACTGGTCAGTTCGCGTGTAAATGCTTTCCCATCGGAACGGCACGGCGCGGAGGTTTTTGTGTGAGAAGGGGAACATCCCCGCATGGACGACTGGTCCCGGCGCGCCGTGCTCGCCTCCCTCGGGGCACTCGCCGGCTGTAGCGCGCCGCGGGCGGACACCGACGACCGAGTCGAGCGCCTTCCGGACGACGACCCGGCGCTCGCGTGGGGCGTCCGGTTCCCGGGGGAGACGGTGGCCGGCGTCGCGCGCCACGACGACCGGGTGTACGTCGGAACGGGGACCCGGGGGTACGGCGTCAGTCAGGACCTCACCCCGCGCGGCGCGCTCTACGCACTCGACGACGAGGGGACCCCGCTGTGGGACCGCCGACTGGACAGCCCCGTCGACAGCGCCCCCTTCGTCAGCGGGGGGAGCGTCTACGCGGTCGCCGGCTACCAGTCGGGGTTCGGCGGCTACCGCCAGCGCCTCCTCGCGTTCGGGCCGGACGGAACCCGCCGGTGGGAGACGGCGCCCGAGGCCAGCGGGACCCTCGTCCCCGTCGCGGCGCGGAACGGGACGGTGTTCGCCGGCACGGCCGACGACACGGGCGGGCCGACGGGCGACACCCTGCTCTCGTTCGCCCCCGACGGGGCCGTTCGCTGGCGCCGCGAGGCCGGGAACGCCTCCCGGGGGGCGCTGGTCGACGGTCTGCTGGTGTACGACATGGGACGGCTCGCGTTCGCCGCCTTCGACCCCGCCGACGGGGCGAAGGCGTGGCAGGTCCCCGGCACGGTGGCCGGCGGTCCGAAGGCGGTGACGGTCGTCGACGGGCGCTGCTTCGGCGACGCGCCCGAGGCGGACGGCTTCGTCGCCTACCGGGTCGAGGACGGGAGCGTCGCGTGGCGCCACGACGGCTTCACGCGGAACCTCACGGCGCTCGGCGACGCCGCCGTCGTCGTCAACACCGAGGAGGGCATCGCCGCGGTAAACGCCGACGGGAGCGAGCGCTGGACCGACGAGAGCGACGTGGAGGTAGCGTTCGCCGCCGGGGAGAGCCTCTACGCCGTCGGCGTCCGAACGGTCCGCGCCCTCGACCCCGAAACCGGCGCCGAGCGCTGGCAGGTGCCCCTCCCCGGGTCGGGCGGGTGGCCCGGCCCGA
>JBEQBK010000084.1:0-11328 GCA_041639855.1 Halobacteriaceae archaeon
AAATGGCCGTCGAGAACGAGCGTCGCGTCGGGGTCGACCACCCGATGCTGGAGTCGGAGTTTCTGGAGGACCGCGAGTACCAACTCGAACTCGCGGAGCGCGCCCTCGACGGTCACACGCTGGTCTGCCTTCCTACTGGTTTGGGAAAAACTGCGGTGAGCCTGCTCGTGACCGCGGAGCGGTTGCGTCAGGCCGCACCCGGAGCGGACGAACGGCCCGGCGCGCAGGGGAAAGCCCTCCTGTTGGCGCCCACGAAACCGCTCGTCGAACAGCACGCCGCGTTCTACCGGGAGGCGCTCGCCGTCGAGGACGACGAAGTGGTGGTGTTCACCGGCGAGGTCAGCCCCGACGACCGCGCCGAACTCTGGGAGGACGCCCGCGTCGTCGTCGCGACGCCACAGGTCGTGGAGAACGATTTGGTCGGCGGGCGCGTCTCGTTGCACCCGGTGGTGCACTGTACCTTCGACGAGTGTCACCGGGCGACGGGAGACTACGCCTACACGTACATCGCGGAGCGCTACCACGAGGACGCCGCCGCGCCCCTCGTCACGGGCATGAGCGCGTCGCCCGGCGGCGACACCGAGGAGGTCGAGCGGGTCTGTGAGAACCTCGGCATCTCGAACGTCGAGGTCAGAACGGAGGCGGACGCCGACGTGGCCGAGCACACCTACAAGACGGAGGTGGACTGGCAGAAAATCAAACTCCCCGACGACGTCCTCGAAATCCGGGACCTGCTCAACGAGGTCATCTCCGAGCGGCTCTCGAAGCTACAGTCGTTCGGCGTCATCAACTCCACGAAGCCGGACATCTCCCAGAAGGACCTGAACCGGGTCCGAAAGAAACTGCAGGGACTCATCGACGACGGCGAGAGCGACGGCTACCAAGGGATGAGCATCCACGCGGAGGTGATGAAGCTGAAGCGGGGCGTTGAGCTCGTCGAGACCCAGAGCGTCGAAGCGGCGGCGACGTACTTCGAGCGCCAGCGCAACGCTGCGCGCTCCTCGGGCGCGTCGAAGGCGTCTCAACGACTGGTCTCGGACCCGAACGTCAAGCGCGCGGTCTCGAAGATGGAGTCCTTCGACGACATCCACCCGAAGTACCGCCGGGCCAGAATGGAAATCGCCACCGCCCTGGGCGTGAACGACGGCGAGCGGGTCATCGTCTTCACGGAGTCCCGCGATACCGCCGAGACGCTCACCGACTTCCTGGGCGAGCACTTCGACACCCGGCGCTTCGTCGGACAGGGCGACAAGGAGGGCTCGGACGGGATGACCCAGACGGAGCAAAAGGAGACCCTCGACGCGTTCCGCGACGGGGAGTTCGAAGTGCTGGTGTCCACGAGCGTCGCCGAGGAGGGCCTCGACGTGCCCGAAGTGGATTTGGTCCTCTTCTACGAGCCCGTCCCCACCGCGATTCGCTCCATCCAGCGCAAGGGCCGAACGGGCCGACAGGACGAGGGGAAAGTCGTCGTGTTGATGGCCGAGGACACCCGCGACGAGGCGTACTTCTGGATCGCCCGCCGGCGCGAGCAGAAGCTGGAGGACGAACTGAAGGACCTCCAAGGCGTGGCCGAGGAGCTCTCGCGGGACCTCGACGGCCGCGCGGCGGGCCAGACAGGCCTGGAATCGTTCGGCGGGAGCGGGGCATCGGCGACTGACGAGGAACCGAGCACGGAAACCGAGGACGCGCCGAGCGCGGAGGGGAACGACGAACCGAGCACGGCGGAGGCCCCCGACGACGCGGAGGAGGGAATCCTCGCCGCCGCGGAACCCCCCGAGTCGGGCGGGACGGAGGTCGTCGTCGACCAGCGCGAACTCGACTCGACCATCGCCCGGGACCTCTCGACCCGCGAGGCGGTCGCGGTTCGACTGGAAACGCTCGACGTGGGCGACTACGTCCTCTCCGATCGGGTCGTCGTCGAGCGCAAGACGGTCGAAGACTTCCTCGCTACGCTGACGGGCGGCGACCGCTCGGTGTTCGAGCAGGTGGGGGATATGGCCCGCCACTACGGCCGGCCGGTCGTGATTCTGGAGGGCGAAGACCTCTACGAGCGCCGGAACGTCCACCCGAAGGCGATTCAGGGCGCGCTCGCCTCCCTCGCGGTCGATTTCGGCGCGAGCGTCCTCCACACCACCGACGCCGACGGCACGACGGACCTGATTCACACCGTCGCGGAGCGCGAACAGGAGGAGGCGGACCGGGAGGTCAGCGTCCACGGCGAGAAGGCGGCGAAGACACTGACGGAACAGCAGGAGTACGTCGTGAGCTCCATCGCCGACGTCGGGCCGGTGACCGCCCGCTCGTTGCTCGCCGAGTTCGGCAGCGTGGAATCGGTGTTGACGGCGAGCGAGGAGGAGCTCCGGGAAGCCGACGGCGTCGGCAAAGTGACGGCCGAGCGCGTGCGGGAGGTCGTGGGCAGCGACTACGCGGGCGCGGAGTGATTACCATTCGACGTAGGGGAGGTCGGGCGCGTCGAGAGAGACGAACGCCGCGACGAACTCGTTGGCGGGGTCCTCGTAGATTTCCCGGGGCGTGCCGACCTGTTCGAGGGTTCCGTCGTTCATCACCGCGATCCGGTCGCACATCAGCATCGCCTCCTCTTGGTCGTGGGTGACGTAGAGTCCGGTCACGCCCAACTCCGAGAGGAGCGCGCCCACCTCGTCACGGAGGCGGGCTTTCAGCTTCGCGTCGAGGCCGGTCATCGGCTCGTCCAACAACAGGATGCGGGGCTCGATGGCGAGGGCCCGCGCGAGCCCGACGCGCTGTTGTTGCCCGCCCGACAGCGTCGTCGGGTCCCGGTCGCCCATCTCGCCGATGCCCAGCATGTCGAGGAGGTCGTCCGCGCGCTCGTGGCGCTCCCCCTCCGAGACGCCGCGCATCTTCAGCCCGAAGGAAACGTTCTCCCGGACGGTCATGTTGTCGAAGAGGGCATACTCCTGGAAGACGAGCCCGACGTTCCGGTTCTCCGGCGGGAGGTGTGTCACGTCCTCCTCGCCGAAACGCACGCGCCCGGCGTCCGGCGTCTCGAAGCCCGCGAGCGTGCGCAGTGTCGTCGTCTTCCCGCAGCCGGATGGCCCGAGAACGCCGAGTATCTCGCCGTCTTCGACGGTTAATGACACCCCGCCGAGCGCGGTCGTTTCGTCGTAGCGTTTCCGAACGTCGTCGAGTTGTACGCGTGCCATCAGGTTCGCCTCGTGGTGAAGCCGTGGGCCCCTACCCGCTGGAGGAGCAGGGTGATCGCGACGACGATGCAGAAGAACATCGACACCGCCGCCGACGCTTTCGTGAACGTGCTGTTCGAGATGTGTCGCTGCAAGAAGAGCGCGAGGGGTTGGGTTCCCCGCCCGGCGACGATGTAGGAGAAGTTGAACTCCGCCGCCGCGAGCGTCCAGCAGATGATCGAGCCGGCGACGATGCCCGAGCGGGCGTTCGGGACGATTATCGTGAGGAAGGTCCGGGGCCAGGACGCGCCCAACGAGCGGGCCGACTCCTCCAAGCGCCGGAGGGGCATCGACTCGAACTCGCTTCTGACGGCCATCACCATGAACGGCGCCTTCAGCAGGGAGTAGCCGACGATGAGGCCGAAACTCGTCCCCGAGAGCTCCGGGTACGCACGCAGGAACGCGACGCCCAGGACGATACCGGGCATGAGCGGGAGTACGGAGACGGCGTTCACCCACTCTTTCCCCCGGAACTCGTAGCGGGCGACGGCGTAGGCGATGGGGACGCCCACGACGAGGTTGATGAGGACGCCGCCGAGCGCGAGCCCGACGCTGAAGAACAGCTCCGAGGGGACGGCGACGCCGAACCCGCCGACGGAGAACAGCGTGTTCCAGCCCATGCTGCGCTGCGAGCCGAGGGTGTCGGCGAGGCCGAGCACCTCCCGCCAGTTCTGGAACGTGACGAAGCCCGACGGAAAAACGCCGCTCCACTCGGTCGCGAAGGAGCCGATGACCGTCAGGAGCACCGGCGCGATGAGAAAGGCCACGGCGAGCGCCAACACGAGGACGACGAACTGCCGCCCGAAGCGCCGGGAGAGGCTCACAGCCCCACCTCCGCGCTGGTGTAGCGCAGGCCCAGCGCGGTGAAACAGAAGCTAAAGACGAAGAAGACGACCGCCATCGCCCCCGCGAGCGGAAACGCGAGGCCCGCCACCTCGCGGCTTATCTGGAGCGTCCAGACCAGCAGGGCGTTGATGACGATGAGCGTCCCGAAGATGGCGAGCGCGGTCCGGAAGGTGAGGATGAACGCCCCGGTGACGCCGGGGCGTATCTGCGGGAGGGTGACGTGGCGGAACGTCTGCCAGGGCGTCGCGCCAAGCGCCTGTGCGGCCTCCTCGGCGGCCTCGTCTATTTCAGCGTACGTGCCGCGGAGAATCAGCGTCGAGCGGGGAACCATCGAGTAGAGGAATGCGAAAAACAGGCCGGGCACGCTGGTCGCGATGGCGATGTTCCGGGCCTCGACGTTCGCGAACGTCGCGACGACGTTCGTGAGCACGCCGGTGTTCCCGAACAACACGATAATCATGAAGGCCGCGACGATGCCGGGCAGGCTGATGGGGAAGGAGACGAGGGTGACCCACAGCCCCTCCGCCGGCAGGTCGTACTTCCGGAGGGCGTGGGCGATGGGAACGGCGATGCCGACCGAGGCGACCGTCGTGAGCGTCGCGAACCAGAGGGTGTTGAGCGCCACCGTCCGGTAGTAGGGGTCCGTGAACAGCTCCTGGTAGGCGTCGAGCGTGAAGCCGACGCTCTCGTAGGGCTGAACGGAGACGCTCATCCGGAACGCCTCCCAGAGCGGATAGACCCCCGCGACGACGAGGAGCACGGCGAACGGTGCACACAACGCGAGGAGGCGCAGCCGCTCGCGCTGGCGCTCACTCAGCGAGAGGAGGGGCTCGCGGATGTCGGACAGGTCCGCCGCCGTCCCCGTCTCCGCTTGCTCCTGTCCGGGCGTCCCCATTACAGGCCGGCGCCGCGGTTGATGTCCTCGATGATTCGGTCCTGCTCGTCGACGAGGCGGTTGTAATCGACCTGGAACTCCGTGCGGTCGTACTCCGTGCTGTCGATGAACTCGTCGGGGAGTTCGAGTTCCGAGGCGCGGATGGGGCGGACGTAGGCGTCGAGGAAGTGACGCTGTCCCTCCAGAGAGAGGACGTAGTCCATGAACAGCTTGGCGGCCTCGGGGTTCGGGGCGCCGTCCAGCAGGGCGTAGCCGTAGGGCATGTTCAGCGCGCCCTGGTTGCCGTTCTCGCCGCCCAAGAGGGCGACACCGACGTTCTCCTCGGCGATTTCGTCGTTGTTGTACTTCAGGTCGAGCCCGGAGTAGTCGTAGCGGAGGAAGGAGGCGTACTCGCCGCTGGAGAACTGCGCGAGGAAGTTGTCGGTGAACTCCGCGCCGCCCTCCTGAATCCGGTTGTAGTAGTCGATGACGGGCTGGACGTCGTCCATCGACCCGCCGCGGGCGTTGTTGACCGAGAGCGCCGAAGCGAGCCCGACGGCCGCCGTCGGCGTCTGGAGGGCCAGGTCGGACATGATGTCGGGGTGGAGGAGGTCCTCCCACGTCTCGGGTTCGTCGAGGCCGCGCTCCTCGTAGAGGTCCTTGCGGTAGGTGAGCGCCGTCGTCACGCGCCGCGTCGCGGTAACGTGGCCGTCGTCGGTCTTCAGCGAGTCGGGAACTTTCTCCCAGCCCTCGGGCTTGTACGCCTGCGTGAAGCCGTCGTTGCGGGCCCGGACGCCGTAGGTGTAGCCACCGTTGTAGCCGGAGTGGTCCATGTTGTTCGCCCGGGAGGCCATATGCTGGAGCGCCTCGCCGGAGGAGCGGTCGTCGTCGTTGAGCGCGACGCCGTACTCCTCCTCGAAGTTCTCCATGACGGTCGGCCAGTTCATCCAGCCGGACTGGACGCAGTAGATGTACAGCGTCTCGGGGAACGACTCCGAGGAGACCTCGGTTTCGAAGTCGCCGGCGCCGACCGTGTACGCGTTCTGCGCGCCGGCGCCGCCGGAACCGCCTTGATTGCAGCCGGCGAGGCCGGCGAGGAGTGCTGCGGAAGCGCTGCCGATGAAGTCGCGTCGGGAAGGGGCCATCCGGGCGAAAATGTTGAACGGTTGGATAAAGAGGCTGCTATGAGGGGTATCGACGGATGGGTCGGCGGAACCGTGTGAACGTGTCTCTATATAGTTCCGCTCACGGCACGACCGTCGCCGGCACGTCGTCCGCGCGGATCACCGTCTCGGCGGCACTCCCGAGCATCGCGCGCTCGACGGCGCCGGCGCCGTGGTGGCCCATCACGACGTGGTCGTACCCCCGCTCGGAAACGAGTTCGAGAATTGCCTTCCCCACCCGGTTCGAGGGCCGCACGTCCAACTCGGCGCCCGTCACCACTTCGGGCTCCGCGTCGCTCCCCTCCGCGGCGAGGACCTCCCGGGCGTGTTCGACGATGTCCGCGGTGGCCTCGGTCTCGCTGTCGGTAACGTGGACGACGGCGAGCTCCCCCTCGAAGCGTTCGGTGAACCCGACCGCGAAGGCGAGCGCGCGGAAACTGGCCTCGGAGCCGTCGACGGGCGCGAGTACGTCCATACCCGGCCCACTCGCGGCGGGGTGTTAAGCGCGACGCCCGCTTGCCGCGACGCCCGGCTATTAGTCACCGTCCGCCGTATCCGGGCTATGGAGTACACCAAACTCGGGAACACCGGCACGGACGTCTCGAAACTCTGCTTCGGAACGTGGCGCTTCGGGAAGGAGGGCGCCGACGGCGAGTTCGAGACCGACTACGAGGAGGCCCACGACCTGCTGGACGAGGCCCACGAGCAGGGCATCAACTTCATCGACACCGCGAACGTCTACGGCGACGAGAACGGCACCAGCGAGGAGTGGATCGGCGACTGGCTCGCCGACAAGGACAGAGAGGAGTTCGTCCTCGCCTCGAAGGTGTACTTCGGCTTCCGCGAGGGACCCAACGGCTCCGGGTTGGGACGCAAACACATCCGCTCGCAGATAGAGGGCACCCTCGACAGACTCGGCACGGACTACCTGGACGTCTACTACATCCACCGCTGGGACGACGAGACGCCCATCGTGGAGACGATGCGCACGCTCACCCGGCTCGTCGAGGAGGGTAAGGTGAACCATCTGGGTGCCTCTACCATGGCCGCCTGGAAACTCACCAAGGCCCTCTGGACGAGCGACGTCGAGGGACTCGAACGCTTCGACGTGGTCCAGCCCCTCTTCCACGCCGCCTACCGCGACGACGTGGCCGACTACTTGGACGTGGCGGCGGACCAAGACCTCGCGGTTTGTCCCTACTCGCCGCTCGCGGGCGGCTTTTTGACCGGCAAGTACGAACGAACTGGGGAGGGAATCGAGGGTCCGGAGGGCTCCCGGCTCGACACCGACGAAATGTTCGACGACTGGTACGTATCCGAGCGGGGGTGGCACGTCCTCGACGAAATCAGAGGTATCGCCGACGAGGAAAACGCCGCACCCGCCCAGGTCGCCCTGCGCTGGCTAATGGACCACGACGCGTTCACCTGTGTCCCTATCGTGGGCGCCCGGACACCCGACCAGTTGGCCGAGAACGCCGGCGCCGTTGAGGTGGACCTCAGCGACGAGCAGCACGAACGCATCGGCGCGGCGCGCTACGCCGACCCCGAGGCCGGCGCGCGCTACTAGTTACTCCAAACGGTTCAGCTCTCTGAGGGTCTGTGCGGCCTCCTTCGTCGCCGCCAGCAGTTCTCTGGTGTGCGCGGCGTCGTTCGAGCGCTCCGCGCGGGCGGCGAGGTCGTTCAGCGTCGCGCGCACCGACGCCCGGGCCGAAGCGAGGTCGTCCGCTTCTTCCGCGGTGCGGGTCGCGGTCCCGCGCTCGGGTTGCTGCGTGGTGTTCGGTTCTTGGGTCGGGCTCCGCGTTCGGGTCGGCTCGGGTTCGGGCGTCGGCTTCGGCTGGCGTTCCGCCGTCTCCGTCTCGGGCTCCGGCGAGCGGGTCCGCTCGGCGCTCGCGGCCGTCTCGGTGCCGGCGTCGGGCTCGTTCGGCGCCGGTTGTTCGGGTGCCTCGGTCTCGTCCGCTTCGCCCGCCGCGCCGCGCGCCCCGGTCTGTGTTTCGGATTCCTCCGCTTCGCCCTCGCAGGAGGGGCAGAAGGTGTCGCCCTCGTAGCGGAAGCGGGGGTTCCCACACCGGTCGCAGTGCTCGTTTGTCATCGTCGCCCCCTGCAGGAGGAGCTCGCTCATCCGCTGGGTGGACTCGCGTTTCTGCTGGTCCTCCTCGTACTTCTTCCGGAGCTTCTCCCGCTCGGCCTCCTTGTCGAACCCCCCGTCGTCGTCGGTGCCGGCGTCGCTCATACGCCATCTGGGGGTGCCACCCCGAAAAGGGCTGTGTCACCGCCCTTCGTCGCGCGTCGAATTTTTCGCACGTCGCCCGTCGTTTGTCACGACCGTTCGGCGGAAATCCCCCGTTCCGAAGCGTTGAAGGACGCTCCGCGGCCCACTAGTGGTATGTCGAAAGTTAGCGTGGTAGGCGCTGCCGGGACCGTCGGCGCCGCGGCGGGCTACAACCTCGCGCTCCGGGACGTGGTCGACGAGCTCGTCTTCGTGGACATCCCCGACATGGAGGACACGACCGTCGGGCAGGCCGCCGACGCGAACCACGGGGTGGCGTACGACTCGAACACCACGGTCCGCCAGGGCGACTACGCCGACACGGCGGGCTCCGATGTGGTAATCATCACGGCCGGCAAACCCCGCCAGCCCGGCCAGTCCCGCCTGGATTTGGCGAGCGACAACGCCGACATCATGGCGGACATCGAGTCCTCGCTCGCGGAGCACACCGAGGAGTTCGTTTCCGTGACGACCTCGAACCCGGTGGACGTGCTCAACCGTCACCTGCTGGAGGCCGGCGATAGAAGTCGGGAGCAGGTGCTCGGCTTCGGCAACCGGCTGGACTCGGCGCGCTTCCGCTACGTCCTCTCCGAGCGCTTCGACGCGCCCGTGAAGAACGTCGAGGCGACGATTCTGGGCGAACACGGCGACGACCAGGTCCCCGTGTTCTCGAAGGTCCGGGTCGACGGCCGGGACCCCGAGTTCGACAAGGAGGAGCAGGCGGACATCCTCGCGGAACTTCAGGAGTCGGCGATGAACGTCATCGAGCGCAAGGGCGCGACCCAGTGGGGCCCCGCGACGGGCGTCGCGCACACGGTCGAGGCGATTCTGCGCGACACGGGCGAAGTGCTCCCCTGCTCGGTCAAATTAGAGGGTGAGTTCGGTATTGAGGGCTCCGCGGTGGGCGTGCCCGTCAAACTCGGCTCGAACGGCATGGAGGAAATCGTCGAGTGGGAGCTGCACACGGAGGAGAAGAACGGCCTCCACGAGGCCGCGACCAAACTCGCCGGCCAGTACGACGAAATCGTCTGACCGAGCGGGTAGTTTTTTCCTGTCCGGCGGGCCACACCCGCTATGGAGCCCCCCGAAACGCTGGAACGGCGGCGTATTGCCCTCTTCTGTGCCGTCACCTTCGGCGTCTCGTGGGCGACGGCGCTCGTCGTCTTCCTCACCGGCGGACTCGCGAACAGCCCCCAGCTCCTCCCCGGGATACCGCTGTGGCTCGTGCTGGTGAGCACCTTCTACATGTTCGGCCCGGCCATCGGCGCCGTCGTCACCCGGTTCGTCACCGACGAGGGGTTCGGGAACGCGGGTCTCGGGCCGAACCTCCGTGACTCCGTTCGGGCCTACCTGGCGGCGTGGTTCGCGCCCGCGGGGCTCGTGCTCGTTGGGGCGGGCCTGTTCTACGCGGTGTTCCCCGCGTACTTCGACCCGTCGCTCGGGGCGCTCCGGGAGAGCCTCGCGGGGCTGGGCGTGGAAGCGGACCCGCTCACGCTGCTCGGGGGGCAGTTCGTGGCGGCGCTGACCTTCGGGACGGCCATCAACACGGTCTTCGCGTTCGGGGAGGAGTTCGGCTGGCGCGCCTACCTCCTGCCGAAGCTGTGGCCGCTGGGCTCACGTCGGGCCGTCCTCCTCCACGGCGTCGTCTGGGGGGTCTGGCACTGGCCCATCCTGGCGATGGGGTACAACTACGGCGTCGGCTACCCGGGCTTCCCGTGGACCGGGATGCTCGCCTTCCTCGTCTTCGCCGTCGGCGCCGGCGGTTTCCTGGCGTGGGTCACGACCGAGAGCGGGAGCGTCTGGCCCGCGAGCGTCGGCCACGGCGCGATAAACGCCATCGCGGGCATCGGGACCGCCTTCGCTGCGGGGTCGCCGCCGGTCCTGTTGGGGCCCGCGCCCGTGGGCGTCGTCGCGGCGCTCCCGTGGGTGGCCGTCGCGTTCGCCGTTCTCTTCGTTCCGGGTGCCCTGCGATGGGCTCAGACGACCCGCTCGTCGCCGTCGTAGATTCTGATTGCGTCGACGGGACAGGAGCGGGCGGCCATCTTCGCGTCGAAGGCATCATCCTCGGGCACTTCGCGAACGAAGACGTCCGCCGATTCCTCCTCGCTATCCGCCAAATCGGCCTTCCCGTCGTCCTCGTTTTCCTCGAAGGCGTCCCACTGTGCGACGCACTGGAACATCCCGATACAGACGTCGCGGTCGTACTCCACGCGCATACGCCGAATCGGTTCGGGGCGCCCAAATGGCTACCGCTCCTCCCGACAGTTTAAACGGCAGGACCCGCCTATCTCGTGGCGATGAAGGTCGCGGACCTCGCCGGCCTGCCCGACGGCGTCGTCGAACACTTACAGGAATCGGGCATCGAAGAGCTCTACCCGCCCCAGGCGGAGGCCGTCGAAGCCGGCGTCATCGAGGGCGAGAACATCGTCGCCAGCGTCCCTACCGCGAGTGGCAAGACCCTCATCGCCGAGTTGGCGATGCTCTCGGCGGTCGAACGCGGCGGGACGGCACTGTACATCGTCCCCCTGCGCGCGCTCGCCAGCGAGAAGGCCGCGGAGTTCCGCGAGTTCGAGCGCTTCGGGCTCAGCGTGGGCGTTTCGACCGGCAACTACGACGAGGAGGAGGAGTGGCTCGGCGACTGCGATATCGTCGTCGCCACCTCCGAGAAGGTCGATTCTCTCGTTCGGAACGGCGCCGACTGGATTTCGGACCTGGCCTGCGTCGTCGCCGATGAGGTCCACCTGGTCGACGACCGGAACCGCGGCCCGACCCTCGAAGTCACCCTCGCGAAACTCCGCTCGCTGGCGGCCCCCCAAGTGGTGGCACTCTCCGCGACGGTGGGGAACGCCGACGCCGTCGCCGAGTGGCTCGACGCCGAACTCGTGGACTCGTCGTGGCGCCCCATCGAGTTGAAAACGGGCGTCCACCACGGCAACGCCATCCAGTTCGACGACGGGT
>JBEQBK010000085.1:0-11175 GCA_041639855.1 Halobacteriaceae archaeon
TACAACAAGCCCGAACCCGAGGGGATGGAGGCCCACTACCGGCGCATCGCCGACGCAATCGACCTGCCCCAAGTGGTGTACAACGTCCCCAGCCGCACGGGGCGAAGCATCGACGTGGACACCGCCGTCTCGCTGGCGTCCCACGAGAACATTCGCGGGTACAAGGCCGCGGGTGGCGACCTGAGCGCCATCAGCGAGCTCGTCGAGCGCACCGAGGGCGAGGACTTCGCCGTGCTCTCCGGCGACGACCCGCTCACGTTGCCCACCATGTCGGTGGGGGGCGTCGGCGCCATCAGCGTCGTTGCGAACGTCGCGCCCGTCCGGGTGGCCGAAATCGTTCGTGCGGCCCTGGAGAACGACTTCGCCGCCGCGCGGCGCGCCCACCACGAGCTCGGGCCGCTCACCCGCGCGCTGTTCGCGGAGACGAACCCGATTCCGGTGAAGGAGGCGCTTCACTACACGGAGGGCGTTTCGCCGCAGGTCCGGCCGCCGCTCTCGCGGCTCTCCCGCGAGCACAGGAGAACGCTCGAAACGCTGCTCTCCGAGCTTGAACTCGGGGTACGCGCATGAAGCTCGCCGTCACCGGCGCCACCGGCAAGATGGGCCGCGCGGTCATCTCGGAGGCCGACGCCCGCGGACACGAGGTTCCCGTCGCGGTCAATCGGACGCCCGACGTGGAGACCGTCTCGGGTGTTCCGGTCACGCCCTCGGCGGACCTCGAATCGGTGCTCGCCGAGCACGAGCCCGACGCGCTCGTCGACTTCACCGGCCCCGAGGCGAGCGTCGCCTACGTCCGCGCCGCCGCGGACCTGGGCGTGCCCGCGGTCGTCGGCACGACCGGCTTCGACGAGGCCCAGAGCGAGGCGCTCGTGGAGGCGAGCGAAGAGATTCCCGTCCTGCGTGCGGCGAACTTCTCGCGGGGCGTGCAGGCGCTCGAACGCGCCGTGACGGCCGCGCTCTCCGCGGTCGCGGACTACGATATCGAGCTCACCGAGACACACCACAACGCCAAGACCGACGCGCCCTCCGGCACGGCGAAGGAACTCCTGGCGGCCATCGACACCGAACTCGGGGCCCACGAGCGGGTCCACGGCCGCGAGGGCGACCAGCCCCGGGAGGACGGGGAAATCGGCGTTCACGCCCGCCGCGCTGGCGATATCACCGGCGAGCACGAGGTTCTCTTGGCGGGGAACGACGAAGTGCTCTCGCTGACACACCGCGCCGAGTCGAGAGGGGTGTTCGCCGCGGGCGCCCTCGATTCGGCGGCGTGGATTACAGGGAAATCGCCGGGTTTCTACGGCTTCGACGACGTACTCGACCAATAATGACGCTCGAAAGCGAAATCACCGACCTCTGGACGCGGTATCAGCACGACGACGTGGACGCGGACTCCGCGAGCGCCGACGACGCCGACACGCTCGAAGCGTTCCTGCAAGCCCTCGAAGCGGGTGAGGTGCGCGCCGCCGAGAAAACGAACGGGGAGTGGGTGGCAAACGAGTGGGTCAAGCAGGGCGTCCTCCTGAACTTCGGCCTGCGCGAGACGGAGCCCCGGGACTACGGCGGCGTCACGTACCACGACGTGCTCCCCCTCCGCGATACGGAGGACTTGGGCGAGCGTGGCACGCGGAACACACCCGACGGAACGCCCATCCGCCGGGGCGCGTACCTGGGCGAGGACTGCATCATGATGTCGCCGAGCTTCGTCAACATCGGGGCCTACGTCGGCGACAACACCCTCGTCGACTCCTGTGATACGGTGGGCTCCTGTGCGCAGATCGGCGCGAACGTCAAACTCGGCGCGAACACCCTCATCGGGGGCGTGCTCGAACCCGTCGAGGATACCCCTGTCATCGTGGAGGAGGGCGCCTCCCTGGGCGCCGGTTGCCGCGTCACCTCGGGATTCGTCGTCGGCCACGACTCCGTGGTCGCGGAGAACACGCTGCTCACGCCGCGCATCCCCATCTACGACCTCGTCGAGGACGAAGTGATATACGGCGAACTGCCGCCCGAGCGCCGGGCGTTCACGCGCTTCGTCGAATCGTCGGTCTCCGAGAACGACCTCTTCGAGGGCGGCGCCTACAAGCCCGCCGTCGTCGCGATGGACGTCGAGGAGACCACTCTGGAGGGCGTCGAGCGCGAGGACGCGCTCCGGGAATGAGCCCACTAGTCCGGCGCCTAAGCGAGTGGGACGCCGACGCCCTGCGGAGCGCCGCGAGCGAGTTCGACACGCCCCTCTACGCGCTCGACCTCGAACGGGTCCGCGAGAACTGCCGCCGGATGACCTCTGCCTTCGAGGACGCCGACGTCCTGTACGCCGCGAAGGCCAACACCCTCGACAGGGTGCTCGAAACCGTCGCCGAGGCGGGGGTCGGCGTCGAGTGTGCGTCCGCTGGCGAACTCCGCCGCGCGCTCGACGCGGCCGTCCCCGCCGAGGACGTCCACTACACCGCGGTCAACCCGCCCGACGGGGACTTGGACGCGGCCGTCTCGATGGCCGAAGACTACCCGGGAATCACGGTCACGGCGGGCGCCCGCGACACGGTCGAGCGCCTCCGCGAGCGGGGCTACGCGGGTCGGCTCTGTCTGCGCGTCAATCCCGGCGTCGGCGCCGGCCACCACGAGAAAGTCTCCACGGGCGCGGACGCGAAGTTCGGCGTGCCCTACGACGCCGCCGAAGAAATCCTCGCCGACGCCGAGCCGCATTTCGACGTGGTCGGCATCCACGCCCACGCCGGCTCCGGCATCTCCGGCGACGACCTCGACAATCACCGGGAACTCGTCTCTCGGATGGGCGCCCTCGCGCGGGCCTCCCCGGTTCCCCTGGAGTTCGTGGACGTCGGCGGCGGCTTCGGCGTGCCCTACCGACCCGAGGCGGCGCCCCTCGACCTCGGTGCCGTCGCCGAAGCGACCCGGGACGCGCTGGGCGAAACCGACGCTACCCTCACAATCGAGCCCGGCCGGTATCTCGTCGCGGACGCGGGCGTCCTCCTCACGGAAGTGAACACGGTCAAGGAGACGGTCATCGGGACGGACGCCGGCATGACGGACCTGATACGACCGGCGATGTACGACGCGTACCACGACATCCGCTCGCTGTCGCCGGGCGCCGATGCGCGGGACACCCGGACGGTGACGGTGACGGGTCCCGTCTGCGAGAGCGGTGACGTGTTGGCCCGCGAGCGGGCGCTCCCGGCGCCCGAGCGCGGCGACCTCCTCGCGGTCGGAAACGCCGGCGCCTACGGCTACGAGATGGCGAGCAACTACAACACCAGACCGCGGCCCGCCACGGTAAGCCGGGGTGCGAGCGGCGACTGGAAACTCGCGCGCCGCCGCGAGACGGTCGCCGACATCACGAGGCTTGAAGAGTGATTCCCTACGAGAAGTACCACGGCACGGGCAACGACTTCCTCATCGTCGACGCTCGCGAGCACGACGTCGCGGACCGCGCGGCGTTCGCCGAGGCGGCCTGCGACCCCGATGTGGTGGGCGCGGACGGCGTCCTCTTCCTCTCCATCGAGGCGGGCGAGCCCGACCGCGTGGTGATGCGGCTCTTCCAGCCCGACGGCTCCACCGCGGCGATGTGTGGCAACGGCGCGCGCTGTGCCGCGCGGTGGGCCGCCGACCGGCTGGGCGTCTCGGAGCTCGTCGTGGACACCCCCGCCGGCGCCCGGCCCGCGCGGGTCGCCCCCGAGACCATCGAGATTGACATGGGCGTCCCCTCGTTCGCGCCCGAATCAGTTCCCGTCGACTCGCCCGAGCCCTTCGCGGACCGCGAACTCGGCGGGTACACCGTGACCGCCGTCAATACTGGTGTTCCCCACGCCGTCGCGTTCGTCGAGAGCGTGGACGCCGTCGACATCGAGGCCGACGCGCCGCCCATCAGGCACGCCGACGTCTTCCCGGAGGGAGCGAACGCGAACTTCGCCGAACGCGTGGACGGGGGCTACCGCCAGCGCACGTTCGAGCGCGGCGTCGAGGGCGAGACCCGTTCCTGCGGGACGGGCGCCGTCGCCATCGCCGCCGTCGCCCACCGGAAGGGGGAGACCGCGGTCGGGGAAACGGTCCCCGTGTCCCCGCCGGGCGGCGAGCTCGGCGTCCGCATCGACGCCGAGGGCCGCGCCACACTCGTCGGCCCCGTCGCCTTCGAGTTCGACGGCGAACTGCCCGCGGACCTTTCCCCGTGACTCCCACTATGACCTTCGACCCCATTTCCTTCCTCGAACGAGCGGTCCGAACCGAATCCCACGAGGACGTGACGGCGATGCGCGAGCTGCTGGTCGACACCCTCGCCGAGCACGGCCACGACGCGACCGTCGACCCGGCGGGAAACACGCTCGCCACGAGGGGCTCGGGAGCGCCCCACTACGTCCTGAACACCCACATCGACACGGTCACGCCCCACATCCCCTACGAACGCGAGGAGGGCGTTATCCGGGGACGCGGGAGCTGTGACGCGAAGGGTCCGTTGGCCGCGCTGCTCGCGGGCTTCCTCGCGGTCGAGCCGGAGGGGACGCTGACGCTCGCCGTCACGCCCGACGAGGAGACGCGCTCGACGGGCGCCGACGCGCTGGACGTACGCAACGGCGGAGGGAACCGGACCCCGGGAGCGGACGCGACACGGGGGTCGAGCGGGCGTGACTCCCCCGAACCGAACGGCTACATCGTCGGCGAGCCCACCGGGCTCGATGTCTGCAACGCCGCGAAGGGCCGCTTTCAGGGCAGCCTCTCGCTCTCGGGCGTGAACGCCCACGCCGCCGAGCCCCACGCGGGGGTCAACGCGGTCGCCGGCTTGGAGGGCGCGCTCGCGGCGGTCCGGGAGTTCGACGACGGTGCGCCGACCCACGACTCGCTGGGCGACCCGACGCTCGTGCCGACGGTCGTCTCCGGCGGCTCGGCGACCAACCAGGTGCCCGCGGAGGCCGAGCTGGTCCTCGACCGCCGCCCGGTTCCCCCCGAGTCTGCGGAGGAGTTCCGGACGGCGCTCGAATCCGCGGTCGAGGAACGCGTCCCCGAAGACGTGGGCGTCACGTTCGCGCTCACGGACCGCGAAACGCCCTTCTTGGAGCCGTTTCACACCCCCGACGACGACCCGGTGGTCGATGCCCTCGTCGCCGCCGGCGCGGGCGGGGCGCGGCCCTTCGGCGCGGCCACCGAGGCGTCCTACTTCGCACAGGACGCGCCGACCGTCGTGTTCGGCCCCGGCGACCTCGCCGACGAGTCCGGTGCCGTCGCGCACGCCGACCGGGAGTACGTCCGGACGGACGAGGTCGAGCGCGCCGCCGACATCGTCACGGGTGCGCTCCGCGAGTTGCTCTGAACGGTTTGGGGGTAGCGGTTTGTGTTTCGCGCGCCTCACACTCCCCATGAGCGATACGCCACCCCTCACCGGGGAGCGGCCACCCGGCCCGGACGGACTCCCCCTCATCGGGAGTTCCCTCGATATTGCCCGCGACCCCTTCGCGTTCATGACGCGACTCGCCCGCGAGTACGGCGACGTCGTCCGCTGGGACTCCGTTCGGGGACCGATGTACCAGCTCAACCACCCCGACTACGTGGAACACGTTCTCGTTCAGAACAACCAACACTACGTGAAGGGCGAGAACTTCCAGCGCACGCTCGGGCCGATTACGGGCAACGGCATCCTCAACAGCGAGGGCGCCGTCTGGCGGCGCAACCGCCACCTCATCCAGCCGGCGTTCACGCCCGACCGGATTCAGGAGTACGCCGACATGATGACGGACTACGCCGAGGCAACGATAGGGGAGTGGGAGGACGGCGAAACCCGGCCGTTCCACGAGGACATGATGGGTCTCACCCTCGAAATCGTCGCGCAGGCGCTCTTCGGCGTGGACATCGAGGACGAAATCGAGCGCGTCGGGGGCGCCCTCGAAGCCTCTCTGGAGGCGACCGAGAGCCTCTCGCGTTTCCTCCTGCCCGAGTGGGCCCCTACGCCGGCGAAGGCCCGTATCGAGGCCTCCCGCGAGGCCCTCGACGAGGTCGTTTACGACATCGTCGCGGAGCGCCGCGCGAACCCGGGCGACGACGTGGTGTCGATGCTCCTTTCGGCCGAGGACGACGACGGCAACGGCCTCTCGATAGAGCAGGTCCGCGACGAGGTCGTCACCCTGCTGCTGGCGGGCCACGAAACCACGGCGCTCTCGTTGACGTTCACGGCGTACGCGCTCTCGCGGCATCCGGCGGCCGAGGAACGGTTAGTAGACGAACTCGACGCCGTGCTGGGCGGCGGCCCCCCGACGATGGCGGACCTGCCCGAACTGACGTACACCGAGCAGGTGGTCAAGGAGTCGATGCGCCTCTATCCGCCCGTCCCGGGACTGGTCCGGGAACCCGTCAAGCCGGACATCGTCGGCGGGTACGAGATACCGACGGGCGCGACGGTCCAGATGAACCAGTGGGTCGTCCACCGGGACGAGCGCTGGTACGACGACCCGCTGGCCTTCCGGCCCGAGCGCTGGACCGGAGATATGGAGTCCGAACTCCCGAAGCTCGCCTACTTCCCCTTCGGTGCGGGCCCGCGGCGCTGTATCGGGGACCGCTTCGCGATGCTCGAAGCCCGGCTGCTGCTGGCGACGATTTATCAGAACTTCCACCCCGAGGTGGTGCCCGGGACGGAACTCGACCTGATGGCGACCGTCACCGCGCGACCCAAGGAGGAAATCCCGATGACGGTCCACCGCCGGTAGCGGCAGCGGCGCGGTGGCGGAAGCGGCGCGGAGGCGGGCTGCGCGGTGGCGGAAGCGGTGCGGTGGCGGAAGCGGAGGCGGAGAAGCGCCGCGGACGCAACCGCGGCCGCGCCGACAGGCGCGGCCCCTGGGTGGACATGAAAAGGGCGAGCGTGAACGGGTCCTGTGCCCGTTCACGCGAGGGCTTTCATCCGAAGAAAACGTCCGCCAAGTCCATCCCGCGGTCGTTCACGTCGGCGTACAGTTCGGTGTAGCCACACGACGTACAGGTCACGGTCTTGAACTTCTCCGTCTGGATGTCGAACATCTTCGAGAGGCCGCTGCCGGTGGTGGCGATGTTGCCGACCTCGACGTCTTGGCCGTTGCACTTCGGACAGCCCGAACTGGAGGGGGATTCAGGGTTCATTGCGTGTCCGGCGTCGCCCCGCGCCGACAAATGCTTTCCGTCGGGACCTCAGGCGTCCTCGGCCAGCCCGGCGCCGACGCCCACGTAGGTCTCGGGCGTGAGAGCCAGCAGTTCCTCCCGGACGGACTCGGGCACGTCTAGCTCCGCGAACAGGTCGTGGAAGTCCTCGATGGTCACGCGGCGCCCGCGGGTGAGCTCCTTGACGCGCTCGTAGGCGTCGGCGTGGCCCTCGCGGCGCAAGATGGTTTGAACTGCCTCACCGATGATTTCGGGGGTATCGGCCAGCTCCGCGCGCATGACCTCCTCGTTGGGAACGACCTTCGAGAGGCCGGCGCCGCACTTGCTGTAGCCGATGAGACAGTAGGCGAGCGCCGAACCGATATTTCGCTTCACCGTGGAGTCCGAGAGGTCCCGCTGGAGCCGCGAGGAGGTGACGTAATCGCCGAGAAAGACCAGATCGGCGTTGGCCTTCGAGAGGTTCCCCTCGCTGTTCTCGAAGTCTATCGGATTGACCTTGTGGGGCATCGTCGAACTGCCCGTCTCCCCGTCGGCGGCCTCTTGGCCCAAGTAGCGGTCGGAGATGTAGCGCCACATGTCCCGATTCAGGTCGAGCAGAACGTTGTTCGCGCTTCTGAGCGAATCGAAGAGCGCCTGCAGGTCGTCACAGGGATTCACCTGTGTGGTGGGTTCGACCCGCTCCAGACCGAGGGTATCGAGGAACGACTCCGAAAAGGCGCGCCAGTCCACGTCGGGGTAGGCCGCGACGTGCGCGGCGTAGGTACCCGAGGCGCCGGCGAGCTTGCCCTGCAGGCCCTCTTTAGCCTCCTTCACCCGCCCGAGCGAGCGGCCCAGCCGGCCCGCGAAGACGGCCATCTCCTTGCCGAACGTGGTGGGCGTGGCGGGCTGGCCGTGGGTGCGCGCGAGCATCGGCACGTCGGCGTGCTCGTGGGCGAGGTCGACGAGGTCGTCGCGGCGAGCGCGGAGCTTCGGCAACAACACGTCCTCGGTGGCGCCTTTCACCAGCAGGCGGTAGGCGAGGTTGTTGGCGTCCTCGCTGGTGAGCGCGAAGTGGACCCAGTTCGAGATTCCCAACTCGTCGGTCGCGCGCTCCCGGAGGAAGTACTCGACCGCCTTCACGTCGTGGTTGGTCGCCGCGTAGCCCGCGGCGCCCTCGGTCTCGATTTCCTTGATGAGGGTGGCGTCCTCGCGGTCGAAATCCCGGTAGAGTGCGCGCAGGCGCTCCGCCTCGTCCGCCGAGAGCGAGAAGGGGGTCGCGTCCAGCTCCGAGAGCGCGAGGAGGTATTCGACCTCTACTTCGACCCGGGCGCGCATGAGCGCGGCTTCACTGGCGTACTCCCGTAGGGGTTCGGTCCGGCCGGCGTACCGGCCGTCGAGGGGCGAGACGGCGTAGAGTTCCTCAGGCATACCCCACGTTGGCCGGCCGGCCGACAAAAGGGTAGTGATGCATACCCATGCAATTTCTATCCGAGGAAAGCGCCGAGACGCGATTCAATATACACGAACTCGCATACCGAATCGGCGGAGACCACAACGGCTTTATCGGTTCCCGGACGGGGTTCGCGTATGAAACTCGCTGGGCTGGCGAGCAACCGCGGGCGGAACCTCCTGCACGTAGACGAGCAACTGGGGAACGTCGAGTTCGACGTCATCCTCTCGAACCACGCCGACGCACCGGTCCTGGAGGCGGCCGAGGCGCGCGGCATTTCGACGGAAGTCGTCGAGCGCGGCGACGACGAGAGCCGCGAGGCACACGAGGAACGCGTTCTCGAAGCGCTCGATGAGTACGACGCCGAGTTGGTCTGTCTGGACGGCTACATGCGCGTCCTCACGGCGGGCTTCCTCGACGCCGTCCCCACCACCATCAACGTCCACCCCTCCCTCCTGCCGGCGTTCCCCGGCATGGACGCCCACGAGCGCGTTCTCGACGCCGGCGTGCGCGTGACGGGTTGCACGGTGCACGTCGCCACGGAAGAAGTCGACAACGGCCCCATCCTCACTCAGGAGACGGTGCCCGTCCACGAGGACGATTCGGTCGCGGACCTGAAGGAGCGCGTCCTCTACGAGGCCGAGTTCGCAGCCTACCCCAGGGTTGTGAACTGGTTCGCCGAGGGCGAAGTCGAGGTCGACGGCGAGGACGTCTCCATCACCGCCGACGAAGGGGGGGAGTTCCCGGTCCGGCGGACGGTCAACGCCGAGCGCGAGAGCGAACTCCGCTACGGCGAGAACCCCCATCAGGACGCCGCCGTCTATCGGGACCGCACGGCGGAGGAGCCAAGCGTCGTCGGGGCCGAACAGCTGAACGAGGGGGCGAAGGCGCTCTCATACAACAACTACAACGACGCGGACGGCGCCCTGAACCTGATCAAGGAGTTCGAGGCGCCCGCCGCGGCGGTCATCAAACACACCAACCCCGCGGGCGCCGCGACGGCGGACACCCTCGCGGACGCCTACCGCGACGCACTGTCGACGGACGCCAAATCCGCCTTTGGTGGGATTGTCGCCCTCAACCGCCCCTGTGATCGGGAAACGGCGAGCGAGATAATCGAGTCGTTCAAGGAGGTCGTCGTCGCGCCCGGCTACACCGACGATGCCCTCGACGTGCTCTTCGAGAAGGACAACCTGCGCGTGCTTGATGTGGGCGGCGAAGAACTCGGCCCGGAGGACATGACCGAGCGCTTCGCGGAGAAACCCCTCGTGGGTGGCCGCCTCGTGCAGGAGCGCAACCGCTCGCGGCTCACCGCGGCGGACCTGGAGGTCGTCACCGAGCGCGAACCCGATGAGGAACAGATCGAGTCGATGCTGTTCGCGTGGCACACCCTCAAACACGTCAAATCGAACGGCATCCTCTTCGCGAAAGGGACCGAAACCGTGAGCTTGGGCGTCGGCCAAGTCTCACGCGTCGATGCCGTCGAAATCGCGAAGATGAAGGCCGAGAAGGACGCCGAGGGCAAGTCCGCGGCGGGTGCGGTGATGGCCTCCGACGCCTTCTTCCCGTTCCCCGACGGCATCGCCGCGGCCGCCGAGGCGGGCATCGAGGCGGTCATCCAACCCGGCGGCTCCGTCAACGACGACGACGTCATCGAGGCCGCCGACGAACACGGGATGGCGATGGTGCTGACCGGCGAGCGGTGTTTCCGTCACGACTAGTGACGGCAACTCGGCAGGCTCGCACACCTGCGTTCCGGAGTGATTATTTCGTCGTCGGGAGGAACGAGCGCACCTTCTCCGCAACCCGCTCCGGCGCGGTGGAGACCCCGGCATGGCCTACGCCGTCGAGTTCGATGTGTTCGACCCGCTCCGAGGCCGCCAGGGCCCGTGCCCCGGCGTGAAGGTGGTCGGGCCCGCGCTCACCCGTCAACAGGAGCGTCGGAACGCTCGCCGTCGCGTGCTCCGGGGCGAACTGCTCCACGATACGGTTCTCCGCGACGAGCGTCTCGGCGTTCGCAGCGGCGGCGTCGAGAACGGGGGTCGGAGGCTCTATTCCGGCTGCCTCCTCGAAGTACAGCTCCGCCGCGCCCCGCCGCTCGCCCCGTTCCACGCGTCCGGCCATCCGGTCAGCGAGGTCGGAGCGCTCCCGGAACCCACGCGCCAACACCGCCGGCTCGTACAGCACCAAGCGTTCCGGCTTGACCACCGGAGCAGCCGACAGCGCCAGCAGGCCGCCGAAGGAGTGCCCGACGAGCGCGAGCGGACCATCGACCTCCCGGGCGAGCGCCTCCACGTCCGCTCTCTGTCGGTCGAGCGCGGGGTCCCCACCGCCGCTGTCGCCGTGATTGCGCCGGTCCGCCGCGAGCACGCCGACTCCATCGAGGTCGGCACTGAAACCCGCCCAAACGTCCCGGCTCGCGGCGGTGCCGTGTAGGAGGAGTGCCGACGGGTCGTCGCCGTGTCGCTCGTAGACGAGTTCCGTACCGTCGAGTGCGCGTGTCGCGGGCATCGGCGGGAAGGGAGAACTCAGCGACCGGCGGCGCGGATCTGCTTCATCTCGGCCTCGACGCGGATGCTGCTCGGGTACTCGCGTTCCATAAAGGAGCGCGCGAGCTC
>JBEQBK010000086.1:0-11077 GCA_041639855.1 Halobacteriaceae archaeon
GCGTTCCGTGTGGAGGTCGACAACTCCGACGAGACGCTGGGGCGGCGCATCCGCGACGGCCACGACGACCACGTCCCCTACATGCTCATCGTCGGCGAGGACGAGGCCGAAGAACGCTCGGTCTCGATTCGGGACCGACAGGAGCGACAGGGAGACGCCAGTTTGGAGGCGTTCCGCGAGCACCTCGAAGGGGAGGTCGGCGAGCGCCGCGGCGCGCCGGACCTGCTGGAGTAGGGGAAAGCACTTACCCGACCCGTCGGGACGCCGGCGTATGTCCGGACGCCGCGCCGTCCTCGCGTTCGCCCTCGTCGTCGCCTGCACCGTCGGCGGCTGTCTCGGGGCCCCGGTCGCGGAGTCCCCGGGGACCGACTCCCGGGCGACGACGACCGCCTCCCCACCGGTCCCCGACGGGCCGGCGAAGCGCTTCGCCCTCACCGCGGAGGAGGACTACCTCGAATCCGTCCTCTCGAACGCGAGCTGCCTGGAAACGTGGGGCACCTCCGCGACGGTGACGACAGAGGAGGCGACGGTCGTCGGGTGGAATGCCGACGGCGTCCGCGTCGAGGTCCGACACCCGCTCTCGTACGCGATAGAGCGAACGAACGAGGACGGGACGATGGAGCGCGTCCACGCCGACGGCGCGAGCGAGGCGACGTATCTCGTCACCGAAACCGACACCGAACGGCTCTCGGGCGACACCCCGGCGCCCTGCTGAGCGTAAACGTGTATTATTTGCCTGATTTCTCGACCGAACTATTCATATTCCTGTGGCATCACGGGCGGACATGAACCGCGCGGAAAAGGCCGCCCTCCAGTTGCAGGCCGTCTCTGTCCTCCGGATGTTGAAGGAAACGCGTACGTACGAGGAACTCGCCGAGGAGACCGGGCTCCCGGCGGGCGACTTGAACCGCTACGTCAACGGCCACGTCCTTCCCGGCGTCGAGCGCGCCCGCGAGGTCGTCGAAGGGCTCTCCTTGGGAGTGCTCCGCGCCGAACTCGACGCCCGCGTCGCCGTCGACGACGAGGGCTACGTCGATAACTCGGGCGTCGTCTTCGACCAGACCTTTCTGGAGCTCGCGGCGCCCGTCGCCGCCGAGTCCTACGGGTTCGAGTCGCCCGACGTGGTGCTCACCGCCGCGACGGACGGTATCACGGTGGGCGCAGCGCTCGCCTCCCACTACGACGCCCAGTGTGCGTACGCCAAACAGGGACGGGAAACGGCGGTCGAGGAGTTCATCGAGGCGCGCCAGCGGCTCACGTCGGGTATCGAACTCACCTACTACCTCCCCGAATCCGCGCTCTCGGCGGGCGACACGGTTCTCGTGACGGACGACCTCATCCGCTCGGGCGAGACCCAGGAGCTCCTCCTCGACATCGTCGAGTCGGCGGGCGCCGACCACGCGGGCGTGTTCACCCTCATCGCGGCCGGCGAGGAGGGCGTCGATCGGGCCCGCGAGCGGACCGACGCGCCGGTCGAGTCGCTGCTCCATGTGAACTGACTGGCACGCTCGTGCATACCAAGGTCTATATAGACCCTTTCTGATACACAACTGTTCATGGCAGTTGGAGACACGCTGGCCGACTACTTCGGCTTCGACGAACACGACACGAACCTCCGAACGGAGGTGTTGGCGGGGCTGACGACCTTCCTGACGATGTCGTATATTGTCGTGGTGAACCCCTCCATCATGACGGGCATCGTCGAGAACGGGGAGGTAACCAAACCCGGCGTCATCATCGAGGGGTACAGCTACAGCCAGACGGTCCAGATGCTCGCCGTCGTTACCCTGCTGGCGTCCGCCGCGGCGATGGTGGTGATGGCGCTCTACGCGAACCGGCCCTTCGGGCTGGCGCCCGGGTTGGGTCTGAACGCCTTCTTCGCGTTCACCGTCGTCGGCGCGCTCGGCATCCCGTGGGAGACGGCGCTCGCGGCCATCGTCACGGAGGGTGTCCTGTTCATCCTGCTCACCGCCGTCGGCGCCCGTGAGTACGTCATCAGGCTCTTCCCCGAACCGGTGAAGTTCGCCGTCGGAACCGGTATCGGCCTCTTCCTCGCGATTATCGGGTTGGAGGCGATGGGTATCGTCGTCGGCGATGCGGGCACCATCGTCGCGTTGGGGGCGGTCGCCAGCGACCCCGTCGCCATCCTCTCGGTCGTCGGGCTCTTCCTCACGCTCGCGCTCCAGGCCCGGGGCGCACGGGGCAGTATCATCGTCGGCATCCTCCTCACCACGCTCGCGGGGATGGTCGTCACCTTCCTCGGCGTCACCGACCCGGGCGTGCTCGCCGGCGACTTCATCCAGCAGGGCGGTATCGCCGCCGAGAACCTCCCCGCCGCGCAGTACGACATCACGCCGCTCGTGGGCGCCTTTTTGACCGGCTTCGCCAACGCCGAAGCCTTCAGCTTCGCGCTGGTCGTGTTCACGTTCTTCTTCGTGGACTTCTTCGACACTGCCGGCACGCTGGTCGGCGTCGGCCAGGCCGGCGGCTTCCTCGACGAGAACGGCGACCTGCCGGACGCGGACAAGCCGCTGATGGCCGACGCCATCGGCACGACGCTCGGCGGCATGTTGGGTACGTCGACGGTCACGACGTACATCGAGTCCGCAACGGGCATCGAGGAGGGCGGCCGGACGGGGATGGTCGCGCTCGTCGTCGCGGCCCTCTTCGCCGCCTCCGTCGTTCTCGTTCCCCTGGCGGCGGCCATCCCGCAGTACGCGAGCCATATCGCATTAGTGGTCGTCGCGATTCTGATGCTCTCGAACGTCACGGCCGTCGAGTGGGATGACATGACCCACGCCGTCCCGGCCGGGCTGACGATTATCGTGATGCCGTTCACGTACTCCATCGCCTACGGCATCGCCGCGGGCATCGTCTCCTACCCCATCGTGAAGGCCGCGACGGGCGAGTTCGAGGACGTTTCGGCGGGTCAGTGGGTGCTCGCCGGTCTGTTCGTCGTCTACTTCGTCGTCCGCACGGGCGGCGTGTTGCAGGCCGCGGTCTAACCCGCTCTTACCCGTGCGTTCTTTAGCGTCGAACCCCTTCCAACAGGTATGTCGAATCTCGAACTGTACGCGCTGCCGGGTTGCCCGTACTGTGCGAAAGTGAAGGACAAACTCGCGGAACTCGACTTGGAGTACGAGGAACACGAGGTCCCCCGCTCGCACGACCAGCGCACCGAAGTGGAGACAGTGAGCGGCCAGACCGGCGTCCCCGTACTGGTGGACCCCGACCACGACGTGGAGGGGATGCCCGAGTCCGACGACATCGTGGCGTACCTCGACAAGACGTACGGCGCGTAACCGGCATCCACCGACGACAGAATTTTGATAACAGCGCGTTGATACCGCCCCGTGTGCTCCATAGTCACCCCGAACTACGGGGTTATCGGCTGGTGGATATGCGCGTTCGGGGTGGGTTTTTTTGCTCTCTCCAAAGGTGCGCGGCACTCCCGTCACGTCGCTGCCAGCGACTCGCGCGGCGTAGCGGCGGCGCTGAGGGTCATGCACCTCCTCGGCGTCGGCGTCGTCGTCTTCGGACTGTCGCTGGCGCTTTTCAGTCCTCTCTTCCCCCCGCCGACGTGCTGATTAACGACATTACTCCGCCTCGTAAGGGTGTCCGTCACTGAGCGGCGGCGACCCCGTTCCGCCAACGGTTTCGATGCTTGATTTCGTCCGGGTCGATACCACAGCGACGACGAGGGACTCGGAAACGCGCGTTCGCTGGAGAAGAAAACCCGCGAGAACCACGATGGCAACCGCGCGGGTGCGGTCGGTGAGCGGTGCGGAACGTAGTGAACTATCCGCCGTGAGCGGGCGTCAGCCCGCGAGCGGAAGGCGGGCGGACCACCGCGGCGGCGAAGCCGCCGCGACGGGAGCACGCCGCATTTTCACCACGTTTTTCGCCTGAACGAGCGCGGCGGAGCCGCGCGAGTGAGGTGCGAAAAAGTGGGTTTACATCATGCCGCCCATGCCGCCCATCCCACCCATGCCGCCGGGAGCGCCGCCCGGACCGCCGGGGCCGCCCTCGTCGCCGTCGCCCTCGGTGGAGAGGTCGCCGGCGGAGATGATGTCGTCGATTTTGAGCACGAGGTTCGCGGCCTCGGTGGCACTGGAGACGGCCTGCTCCTTCGCGTGAGCGGGCTCGACGACGCCCGCCTCGTAGGTGTCCTCAACGTCGCCGGAGAAGACGTTCAGTCCGGCGTTCTGGTCGCCGTTCTCGTGGGCCGCGCGCAGGTCCACGAGGGAGTCGATGGAGTCGAGCCCGGCGTTTTCCGCGAGGACGCGGGGCACGAGTTCGAGGGCGTCGGCGAAGGCCTCGACGGCGAGCTGCTCGCGGCCCTCGACCGAATCGGCGTAGTTACGGAGGCGGTCCGCGAGCTCGACCTCGACGGCGCCGCCACCGGGAAGCACGCGGCCGTCGGCGACGGTGGCGGCAACGACCTCCAGTGCGTCGCTGACGCCGCGTTCGAGCTCGTCGACGACGTGGTGAGTCGAGCCGCGCAGGAGGAGGGTGACGCCGTGGGAGACGTCGCCCGTCCCTTCGACGTAGAAGAGGCCGCCCTCCTCGTCGCGCTCGATGGAGCCCCGGCCGAGGTCGTCGGCCGTGGCGGCGTCGAGGTCGGTCACGATGGGCGCGTCGAGCACGTTCGAGAGGAACTCGATATCGGACTTCTTCAGGCGGCGCACCGCGAGAATGCCCTCCTTCGCGAGGTAGTGTTGGGCCATGTCGTCGATGCCCTTCTGGCAGAAGACGACGTCGGCGCCGGTGTCGACGATTTGCTGGACCTTCTCCTGGATCTGCTCCTCTTCTTTGTCGAGGAACTTCCGGAGCTGGTCGGGGTCGTCGACGGAAACCTGGGTGCTCACGTCGGCCTCCTCGACCTCGATGGGTTCGTTGAGGAGGAGCACGTCGGCGTCGTCGAACTCGACGGGCATCCCTTCCTGTGCGGGGTCCTTGTCGATGACGGCGCCCTTCAGGAGCTCCGACTCGCCGACGGAGCGGCCGGTCTGGGTTTCGAGGTTGATGTTCCCGGCGTCGACGACGGTCGAGCCGTCCTCGGCGTCGACGGCGACCTGCTTGACGGCGCCGACGATGATCTCCGAGAGGACTTCCTTGTCGAGTTCGGCGCCCTTGCCGGTCATCGAGGTCTCCGCCACGGAGCGGAGGAGGTCCTCGTCGTCGGAGTCCACGTCCACGGCGATGTCGTCGATCTGTGCGCGGGCCTCCTCGCTGGCGAGGTGGAAGCCGCGGATGATAGCCGTCGGGTGGATGTCCTGCTCGATGAGGTCCTCGGCGTTCTTCAGGAGTTCGCCAGCGGTCGCGACGGCCGTCGTCGTGCCGTCGCCCGCCTCGCTCTCCTGGGTCTGGGCGACCTCGACGATCATCTCGGCCGTCGGGTTGTCGATGTCCATCTCCTCCAGAATCGTCACGCCGTCGTTCGTGACGGTGACGCCGCCGGTGGAGTCGACGAGCATCTTGTCCATCCCTTTCGGGCCGAGCGTCGAGCGCACGGAGTCAGCCACGGCGCGGGCCGCCGAGATGTTGTACTCCTGTGCGTCCCGGTCCTGTACGCGCTGGGCGTCGTCGCCCATAATAACCATGGGCTGTCCGCCGCCCATCTGCTGCTGTGCCATAGTCAAGAGAAGGATTGATTACGCTTCTATATAAGGGTTGCCTTCCCCTGCGAGTGTGGCAAACCCGAACAACACCCGAATCGGGCGCCGAACGCCGCGAAAAACGCCTTCGGGATGTCGAGGATGTCGTCCCCGTCTGTGGGGTGTTTATGCTAACTGTTCTCAGGGGGCGTAGTAGTACTCGCCCTCCCGCTTCTGCTGTCGGTCGAGCTGCGAGCCGGGTTTGTTGATGCGGGGGCGCCCCGTGCGCTCGTCGCGACGGAACGTGACCCCGAGATTCTCGAGGAACTCGTTCATCCCCTCGCGCATGCCGGTCGGTGGCGAGGCCCGGCCGTGCTCGGCGGGCTCGCCGTCGAAGACCATCAGCCGGTCGGAGACGAGGTCCATCAGGTACATGTCGTGGTCGATGACCATCACGGTGTTCTCGCCGTTCTCGGCGAAGCGCCGTATCGTCCTCGTGGCGAGCACCCGCTGTTCCACGTCGAGGTGGGCGCTGGGCTCGTCCAGCAGGTAGAGGTCCGCGTCCTTCGAGAGCGTCGCGGCGATGGCAACCCGTTGGCGCTCCCCGCCCGAGAGGTCGGAGAGGCGCTGCTCCATCACCTGCTCCAGCTGGAGGGGCTGGGCGATTTCGGTGTTCCAGTAGGAGGTGCCGAAGTCGTCGGTAATCGAGGAGAGGAACGCGTCGACTCGCATCTCTTGGTCGGCCTCGACGTACTGGGGCTTGTAGGCGATGTCCATCTCCAAATCGAGTTCCTCGCCGTCGGGCTCAAGCTCGCCGGCCAGAATCTTGGCGAAGGTGGACTTCCCGATGCCGTTCGGGCCGACCACGCCCAGCACCTCGTTCTCGCGGATTTTCCCGCTCTCGACGTCGAGGCTGAACTCGCCCTCGCCGTAGGACTTCGTGAAGTCGGGGTACTCCACGAGGGTGTCAGCCCGACTCTCGGTCCGCGGGGCGTGTTCCTCGAACTCGATGGCCTGCTGGCGGATACGCATGTTCTCGTTCGAGAGATACCCCTTCAGGTACTCGTTGATGCCGTTTCTAACGCTCTTGGGGTCGGTCACGACGCCGAACGCCCCGGGCTCGCCGTAGGTGACGTGGAGGGTGTCCGCGAGCAGGTCTAGTACTGCTAGGTCGTGCTCGACGACCATCACCGCGCGGTCCTCGTCGTCCGCGAGCTCGCGGATGAGCCGCGCGGCGGTGGTGCGCTGGTTGATGTCCAGGTAGGGCGTGAGCTCGTCGACGAAGTAGAAGTCGGCGTCCCGAGCCAGCGTCGCCGCGAGGGCCACGCGCTGGAGCTCGCCACCGGAGAGGTCGTTGACGTCCTGGTCGACGACCGCGCGGATGGAGAGCCTGTCGAGCAGTTCGTCGAGGACGCCCCGCTCGTCGGTCCGTTCGAGGAGCTCCCGGACGTTGCCGTCGAAGGCGGCCGGAATCTGGTCGATGTACTGGGGTTTGCGCGCGACGCTCACCTCGTCGTCGACGACCGCTTCGAGGTAGTTCTGGAGCTCCGTGCCACGATACCTGTCGAGGACGGTCTCCCAGTCGGGCGCATCGCCGTACGCCCCGAGATTGGGCGTGATTTCGTCGGAGAGGATTTTGACGGCCGTCGACTTCCCGATGCCGTTCGGGCCGAGAATCCCGGTGACGGAGCCCTTTTCGGGGACGGGCAGCCCGTACAGCGAGAAGGCGTTCTCCCCGTAGCGGTGGGTCGGCTCGTCCTCCAGCTCCTGGGGGAGGTTGATGATTTCGATGGCGTCGAAGGGACACTTCTCGACGCAGATGCCACAGGTCTCGCCCAGGCAGATTTCCTCGGAGATGCGGACTTGGCCCGGTTCGCCCTCCTCGGTCTCCTCGCCGCGCTGGGTGATACACTCTTTGCCCGTCCGGTTGGGCGGGCAGAAGTTCGCACACTCGTAGTTACACCGGTCGGGCTGACACCGCTCCAGGTCCACGACCGCGATGCTGTCGTCGGCCATCTCAGGCCCCCGCGCTCAGGAGGACACCCCAGGTGATGAACCAGAGGGCGAACGTCTCGAAGGCCACGTAGAGGTTGTCCTTGGTGGAGAAGTCGCTCACGTCGATGCCGACCAGCCGCATCACGCCCAGTTCCACGAAAATCGCCGCGACGAGCACCGCCAACCCGATGGAGTCGGTCGGCCCGCTCGCCACCGCGTCGGAAGCGACGCCGGCGACGACCCCGCCCAGCGTCGCCACGGCGGTGACCGTCACCGAACGGCGGTGCGAGGCACCCGGTGTCGTTTCCGTCTCTGTCGCCATGCGAGTGGATGGAGGGGCCACGGCTAAATGCGTTCGGCTTTAATCGTCCGCGCCGAGCTCGGTGTCCCCGCTCTCCGCGGCGGGCGGCGTCCCGTCGTCGGTTTCGTCCCCCGTGAGCGAGGCGCCGCGCCAGGTGCCGCGCTGGAACCAGAGGAACGCGATGAGCCCGCCCAGCACGTTCGATATCGCGAAGGCGTACCAGACGCCGCTGGAGCCGAGCTCCAGGGGGACGGCCGCGACGTACGCCACCGGAAGGCGGATGCCCCCGAGCATTCCGATGGCGATGAGTGCCGCCGTAATCGTTTTGCCGGTCCCCCGGAAGCCGCCGGTGAACACCCGCACGACCCCGATGAAACCGAAGGTCGGTGCGACCGTCCGCAGGAAGTCCGCACCGACGGTGATGACCTCGGGGTCGTTCGTGAACACGGAGACGATGGGGTCGGGGAAGAGGTAGACGAAGACCCCAAGCGCCGAGAGCGCGAGGAACATCGTGATGGAGGCGATGCGGTTGACCTCCTCGACCCGGTCGTACTCGCCGGCGCCGACGTTCTGTCCGGTCATCGTCTCGACGCCCTGCCCGACCGCGACGGCCGGCAGGAAGATGACCGAGAAGACCCGCACGGCGATGCCGTAGCCCGCGACCACGGGCGTGGCGAACGTCCCGATGAGCGCGAGGAGGATGTTCACCGACACCGAGCGGCCCATGTTCTCGACGGAGGCGGGCAGCCCGATTTCGAGCAACCGGCGCAGGAAGGAGAGTTGCGGTTTGAGCTCGCTGAGCCGGATGCGCACGCCGCGCTTCCCGCCGAACATGATGCCGACCCCGACGAAGAACGCCAAGCCCCGACAGAGGACGGTCGCGACCGCGGCGCCCTCGACGCCGTTGCCGGCGTACCCCGTCATCCCGTACAGGGTCGATTCGAGCCCCGGCGTGCCGAGAATCGAGAACAGCGGGTTGCCTTGGAAGCCGAAGATGAACACCGGGTCGATGACGATGTTCAACACGACTGACCCCAACATCACCAACATCGGCGTGATGGTGTCGCCGTACCCCCGCATGAGGGAGATAAACACGAGAAAGCCGAACATGAAGGGCAGCCCGGCGGCGATGACCTGCATGTACGCGGTGGCCGGCGCCAGCACCCCGGGGTCGGCGCCGAGCAGGGCGAGTAGGTCGTTGACGACGAAGTAGCCGATGACGCCGAGCACCGCCGCCACCAGGACTGAAAGCGAAATGGTCTGTGAAGCGGCGAACTCCGCCTCCCGTTCCTCCTCCCCGCCGATGTGTTGGGCGACGAGGACGCTCCCCGCGACGGCGATGCCCAGCCCCATCGAGATAAAGAGGAAGACCAGCGGGAAGGCGAAGCTGATGGCGGCCAGCGCGTTCGTGTTCAGCTGCCCGACCCAGAAGGTGTCCGCCAGGTTGTACGCGGTCTGCAGGAGGTTCGTGATGACGATGGGGAGCGCGAGGTAGAACAGCGGGCGCCCGATGCTCCCCGACGTGAGCTCCAGTTCGTCGCGCGACTTGAACAGTTTCGAGACCCACCGCGAGAGGGTGTCGCGAAACCCGGACCGACTCATCGGGGGTCCCGGCCCCCGCGTCGGTCCTCGCAGTCGCTGTTCGTTCGCATGCTGACTCAGTAGTCAGGCGCCGCTTGTAAAGGTCCGCTTTCCGGCCGGAAGGACCACGAACGTTTATACGCGTGGAAAAAGTGCACATACACGAATGACCGCACAAGAATTCGACGACCTCCCTCCGAGCGCCAAACTGGTGTACAAGGTGCTCGAATACGACGGGCCGATGACCCAGAAGGAACTCGTCGAGGAATCGATGCTTTCCGCCCGCACCGTCCGCTACGCGCTCGACCGTCTCTCCGAGCGCGACGTCGTCACCGAGGAGATCTACTTCGCCGACGCCCGCCAGAGTCTCTACCAGCTCGCCGTCGAGGAAGGTGGCTGCGAGTGCGGCGCCGAAGCCTAGAGCACGACCGCGTCCGCCGGGTCGAACCCTACTTCTATCTCTTCGCCGTCGGGCACCGACGCCGTGCGGACGACCACCTCCCGGCCGTTCCACGTTCCGTACGTCCGTGCGCCCTCGCCGAGGAACTCCGTCGTGTCCACGCTCAGCGCCATCCGGTTCCTTTCCGCTTCGGGGTCGAGCGCCGCCGGCCGGACGTAGAACGTCACCGACGCGCTCGCGCCGGGCGCGTCGACCTCGAACGTCGTCCCCGACACGTCGACGAGCGCCGTCTCGCCCTCCCGACCGATGACCTCCCCGCGGAAACGGTTGTTCTCCCCGACGAAGGACGCGACGAACTCGGTTTCGGGCTCGCGGTAGATTTCCTGTGGCGTCCCGACCTGTTCGACGCGCCCGTCGTGCATGACGGCGACTCTATCGGAGACGGCGAGCGCCTCCTCCTGGTCGTGGGTGACGTAGACCGTCGTCACGCCCAGTTCCTCCTGGATGGACTTGACCTGCCGGCGCAGCTGCTCGCGGAGGCGGGCGTCGAGCGCGCTCATCGGCTCGTCCAACAGGAGAATACGGGGCCCCGGCGCGAGCGCCCGCGCCAGCGCCACCCGCTGTTGTTGTCCCCCCGATAGCTCGTCGGGGTCCCTGTCCGCGAAGTCCGCCAAATCGACGAGCTCCAGCAGCTCCGCCACCCGCTCGTCCCTCGGTTTCCCGTCGGGCGGGTCCCTGAAGCGCAGCCCGTAGGCGACGTTCTCGCCGACGGTCATGTGCGGGAACAGGGCGTAGCTCTGGAAGACGACGCCGACGTCGCGCTCCTCCGGCGGGGTGTCGGCCATCGGCTCGCCGCCGATGCGGACGGTTCCCGCCGTGGGCTCCTCCAGGCCCGCAATCGTCCGCAGGGTGGTGGTCTTCCCGCAGCCGGAGGGGCCGACGAGCGTGAAGAACTCCCCCTCCGAGACGTGCAGACTCACCCCATCGAGGGCTCTGGCGGCGCCGTACTCCCGGACGACCGCATCGAGTTCGACCTCAGCCATCGAAACGTCCCCCGAGTCGGTCGATGGCGACGAAGCTCGCGCCCGTCACGGCCAGTAGCACACAGCCCATCGCCGTCGCCGGGCCGAGCCGGCGACCGGTGAAACGCTCGATTGCGACCGGCATGGTGTAGCTGTTCGTGCCCGATGCGAGTATGACCGT
>JBEQBK010000087.1:0-10954 GCA_041639855.1 Halobacteriaceae archaeon
CAGCGTCCTCTTTCTCGGCGAGCGCGCGCTCCGCGATTGCGACCGCGGGGCCAACACCGGGGCCGCCGGCGATGACGACCGCACGACCCTCGCCCTCGTAGTAGGCCTGTCCGAAGGGACCATCGACGGCGACGGCATCGCCGGGTTCGAGTTCGGCGAGGTAAGGTGCGAGTTCGCCCTCCGGGTCGATACCGACCGTGACCTCGAAGGACTCCTCGGTATCCGGGGAGGAAACCGTGTAAAACCGAGAGACCTCCTCGCCCTCGATTTCGAGCGAGAGTTTGACAAACTGGCCCGGAAAGGCGCCGAAACCCTCGGGAGTGTCCAGTTCGAGAGCCACGGAATCGGGTCCGACCGACCGAACGGCAACAACAGAGACGTCCATACCGAACCCGGAGAACGCGGCGGGCATAGGCACTTCGGAAGCCTTTTTGTTTGCCTCGCCGCTATCCGGCCTATACATGGCCGAGGACCTCAACTGGGCGATCGGCGGCGAAGCCGGTGACGGCATCAACTCCACCGGGAAAATCTTCGCCCAGGCGCTCGCGCGCGCCGGACGCCACGTTTTCACCTCCAAGGACTTCGCTTCCCGCATCCGCGGGGGCTACACGGCGTACAAAGTACGCACCTCCGTCGACAAGGTGCAGAGCGTCGTAGACCGACTCGACATCCTCGTCGCGCTCACCGAGCGCACCGTCGAGGAGAACCTCGACGAACTCCACGAGGGGAGCATCATCATCTACGACAACAAGCGCACGGAGTTCGACGACTTCACGCCGCCCGAGGGCGTCACTGCGCTTCCGGTTCCCCTCAAGGAACTGGCCGAAGAGGCCGGCGGGGCAATCATGCGGAACGTCGTCGCGCTCGGCGCCGTCTGCGAGGCGTGTGCCTTCCCCATCGAGAACCTCGACGAAGCCCTCGAAAAGAACTTCGGGAGCAAGGGCGAGGCCATCGTCGAGAACAACCGCGACGCCGCTCGCAAGGGTGCGAACTACGTCGCGGAGGAACACGCCGACGTCACCACGGAGTACGAGGTCGAGACGACGGACTCCGATTACGTCCTCCTCAACGGCGACGAGGCTATCGGCATGGGCGCCATCGCCGCCGGCTGTCGCTTCTATTCGGGCTACCCCATCACCCCGGCGACGGACGTGATGGAGTACCTCAAAGGAAGAATCGAACAGTACGGCGGCCACGTCGTGCAGGCCGAGGACGAGCTCTCCGCCATCAACATGGCGCTGGGCGCGGCCCGCGCGGGAGCGCGCTCGATGACGGCGACGTCGGGTCCGGGCATCGACCTGATGGCCGAGACCTTCGGCCTGGTCGCGACCTCGGAGACACCGCTTGTCATCACGAACGTCATGCGCTCGGGCCCCTCGACGGGGATGCCCACGAAGCAGGAGCAGGGCGACCTGAACGCGATGCTCTACGGCGGGCACGGCGAGATTCCCCGCTTCGTGCTCGCGCCGACGACCATCGACGAGTGTTTCTGGAAGGCCGTCGAGGCGTTCAACCTCGCCGAGAAATACCAAACGCCGGTGTATCTCACGGCCGACCTCTCGCTGGCTGTCACGGAACAGACGTTCTCCCCGGACACCTTCGACATGGACGAGGTCGAAATCGACCGCGGGAAGATCGTCGACGAGGAGGAAATCGAGAGCTGGCAGGACGAGCAAGGTCGCTTCCAGCCCCACTTCTCGACCGCGGACGGCGTCTCGCCGCGCGCGCTGCCCGGCACCGACGGGGGCGTTCACATGTCCACCGGTCTGGAGCATAATGCTCTGGGCCGTCGGACGGAGGACACCGACGTGCGCGTCGAGCAGGTCGACAAGCGCAACCGGAAGGTCGAAACCGCGAGAGAGGAGGAGGACTGGTCGCCCCTCGAGTACGGAAACGAGGACGCCGACACTCTGGTCATCTCGTGGGGCTCCAACGAGGGCGCAATGGTCGAGGCCCTCGACTACATGGAAAACGACGTGCGCTTCATCTCGGTCCCCTACATCTTCCCGCGGCCCGACCTGACGGAGGCCGTCGAAAGCGCGGAGGAGGTCATCGTCGTCGAGTGTAACGCGAACGGGCAGTTCGCGGACCTCATCGAGAAAGACACGCTCACGCGCGTCCAGCGCGTGAACAAGTACAACGGCATCCGGTACAAGGCAGACGAACTCGCGGACGAAATCGACGCGGCACTCTCCAACGAGGTACAAGCATGAGCTCAGACGTACGCTTCACCGACTTCAAGTCCGACAAACAGCCGACGTGGTGCCCGGGTTGCGGCGACTTCGGGACCATGAACGGCATGATGAAAGCCCTTGCCGAGACCGGCAACACGCCGAAGGACACCTTCGTCGTCGCCGGCATCGGCTGTTCCGGTAAGATAGGGACGTACATGCGCTCCTACGCGCTCCACGGCGTCCACGGCCGCGCGCTGCCGGTTGGCGCGGGCGTCAAACTCGCCAACCCCGACCTCGAAGTGATGGTCGCGGGCGGCGACGGCGACGGCTACTCCATCGGCGCGGGTCACTTCATGCACGCCGTGCGTCGGAACGTGGACATGACCTACGTCGTCATGGACAACCGCATTTATGGCCTGACGAAGGGTCAGTTCTCCCCGACCAGCCGGGAGGACTTCGAGACATCCACCTCGCCGGAGGGCCCGAAGCAGTCGCCAGTCAACCCGCTGGCACTCGCGCTCGCCGCGAACGGCGGCTTCATCGCGCAGTCCTTCTCCAGCGACGCGCTGCGCCACCAGGAAATCATCGAGGAGGCCATCGAGTACGACGGCTTCTCGCTGGTGAACACGTTCTCGCCGTGTGTCACGTTCAACGACGTGGACACCTACGACTACTTCCGGGACTCGCTCGTTGATT
Organism: Halobacteriaceae archaeon; assembly: GCA_041639855.1. GTDB lineage: Archaea > Halobacteriota > Halobacteria > Halobacteriales > Halobacteriaceae > JBEQBK01. The sequence goes on from JBEQBK010000087.1 coordinate 2,871, forward strand.
TGGGCGACGACGAGTCCTACGACCCGACGGACCGGGAGCAGGCCAAGGACAAGATTCTCGACTCCGGGAAGGAGTACATGGGTGTGCTCTACCGCGACGACGAGAAGAACTCCTACGAGCAGTCCCACGGCGTGGAGGGGAACATGGCCGACATCCCCGACGGCGCGCCCGAGGACGCGATGGACTTAGTCCGCGAGTTCTACTAGCGCAAGCCCTCCTCGGCGCGGGCACGGGACCCGCGCCTCGTCGCCCTTGCAGATTCCGACCAGGCCGGCGCCTGTCGGCGCCGGCGTGGACTTGTTGCCGCGGCGCTTTTTCCGCGACGGTACCGCGACGGCTGTCGCATCCCCGGGCGGTTCGCGCTTGGAAAGCCGGGGAAACCACTATACTTCCCGTCGTCCACAGGTTCGGATATGTCCGCCGGGAACCCCTTCGCGAATCCCCTCATCAGATACGGCATCGGCGCCAGCGGCGCGCTCGTCATCGCGTTCATCGCGTACAGCTTCTTGGAAGGAACGACGCAACTCGTCGCCTACGGCATCGCCCTCCTGGACTTGCTCGTCACGCCGCAGATTCTGAAGCGCGCCGGCGAGGCCTGATTCGCTCGTCGCGCGAAGGCTACCGGTAGGCTTCTTTGAGGTAAGCCAGCACGCCGCCAAGCATCGCCAGGTTGCCGAAGAAGGCCAGTCGCTCCCCGCTCCGGTCGTCTTCTTCGGCGTTCCAGAAGTCGTGCATCGTCGCGGTCACCACCGCGAGAAAGGTCGCGGCTGCGCCGGTCGCCAGTCGGGGGAGACGCCAGACCGCGATACAGGCGCCGGCAAACACCATCGTCCCCGAGGCGAGCGGTGCCATTAACTCCGGCATCGGTACGCCCGCGGAGTCGGCGTACTCGACGGTGTCGTCCATGTCCCGGAAGTCCTCGGTTGCCTGCAGGGCCAGTCCCGCCCCGAGCGCGATGCGACCGAGCCGCGAGAGCGTGCGTTCGTCCTCGTCGCTCATGCCGGTCCGTTCCGTCGGCGGCGACAAAAGCCTACCTGCGTCTCGTCTCTGTGTAGCAAAGCTAAATAGGGCGACTCCACTCACCTGTGCTATGACCGAGCGCTTTGACGTGGCTATCGCTGGCGCGGGGCCGGCCGGGGCGCAGTGCGCCCGCGACCTCGCGCGGCGCGGCTACGACGTGGTCGTCCTCGAAGCCGAACCCGAGGACGAGTTCCCGCGTCAGAGCAACAAGTCCACCGCCGGCACGTTCCCCTCGATGATGGCCTCCTTCGGGGTACCCGACGACGTGGTGATGCACTACACGGACAACGTCGTCCTCGAGTCCCCGAACGAACACTTCGTCCGGACGCAGGCCGGCGCCGTCTTGGAGTTCGCGGATTTCAAACGCTGGCTGGTCGCGGACGGCCGCGAGGCGGGCGCGGCCTACCGCTTCGACGCGCGGGTGAACCGCCCGATAATGGAAGACGGGGAGATTGACGGCGTCAAATACCGTGGCGACGAGGAGCTGCGCGCCGACATCGTCATCGACGCCACCGGGCCGGCGGCGCCGCTAGCGAAGGCCCTCGACGTGACGGCGCTCCAGCGGCGCAACCAGGCCATCGGTATCGAGTGGGAGATGGAGGGCATCGAGATGAACCGCGAGGGGTACGCCGACCTCCGGGACGCGATGATGCTCCGCCTCGACCACGACCTCGCGCCCGGGGGCTACTCGTGGATTTTCCACACGGGCGCGGACACCGCGAAGGTAGGTCTCTGTTACATCCAAGACGAGAGCTACCAGCAGTACGGTGACGACGGGAAGAGTATCGACGACTACCTCGAATACTGGGAGGAGACGGACCCGCGTCTGGCGGACGCCACCCGTTTGGAGGGCAAACAACACCGCGGCTCCGCGCACATCCAGATGCCCGGCCAGATGTACACGGACTCCTTTATGGCCATCGGCGACACCGTCCCGACCATCGACCCGCTGTGGGGTGAGGGCATCCACAAGTGCATGCAGTCCGGTCGGATGGCCGCCGCGACCGCTGACAAGGCGCTCACGCCGGACACGCCGAACACCGACGCCGAGACGCTCTCGGTGTATCAAAACCTCTGGCACGACCGCGTCGCGCCGAACATGCGCACGCGGCTCACGATGACCCAGCTCCTCTACCTCGCGTCGAACGAGCGCTACGACAGGCTCATGGCGGACCTCAACCGGTTGGACGGCGACGCACTCGCGGAGGCCAACAGCGGGAACCCACTCGCCCTGCGGAAGCTTCTCCACTGGGAGGACATCGACTTGCTCGCCGAGTTCGCGGAGGAACGGCTCGTGGACGCGGGCGTGGACACTGCGGGGCTCAAGCAAAAGGCGCTCTCGTTCGCCCGCAGTCGCTGAAGCGGAGAACCGAGTTATACAGAATCGAGGAGAATACCTGACCCTTTAGGGTCAGGATGAATCCGACAACTCCTCCACAACCCACCGTCGATGGCAGGGATTGATATTCCACCGTTCCCAATCCGAATCTTCACAAACGAAGCGAGTATAAGTGCTTATACAGGCGTTCAGGATGCTGGAAGTCCACCGAACCCACCGAGCGAAAATCCCCAACCACGCACAGGTAGAGGAACCGCTCAACCGGCACGGGTGGAGTGCCAGCAAACTCTGGAACGTCGCCAACTATCACTCCCGGCAAGTCTGGGAGGAAACCGGGGAGATTCCCGACCACGGCGACCTCAAAGACGAGTTGAAGGCCCACACCAAATACAAGGGGCTACACAGTCAGTCCAGTCAGCGCGTTCTGGAGGAACTCGCTGAAGCCTTCAATTCGTGGTACGGCAAGAGGAAGTCCGACAGTCGAGCGAATCCTCCGGGCTACCGCAAGAGAAACTACTACGACAACGACGGCCACCGCGTCCACGAAGAACACCCTCGCTCCACCGTAACGTGGAAGCAAAACGGCATCAAGCACGACGCGAAGAACAATCGTGTGCGACTCTCGAAGGGCGCGAATCACAAGGAACACCCGAAAGCGTGGGAGTACATCCTTGTCGAGTACGAGACTCGTCCCGGCATCACCGTCGAGAATCTGCAACAAGTCCGCGCGGTCTACGATAAAGCGAAGGGGCGGTGGGAACTGCACCTCGTCTGCAAAGACGAGATCGAGACGCCCACCGCCCCCGGTAACGAGTCAGCGGGTGTTGACCTCGGTATTTGTAACTTCGCCGCCGTCGCATACAGTACCGAAGAAGCCGACTTGTACCCCGGCAACCGATTGAAGCAGGACGGCTACTACTTCCCGAAAGAAATCGCTAAGTGCGACGACTCGGGTGGCGACAGGGCCGCGCGACTTCATCACAAGTGGTCGGAGCGCCGAACCCACTTCTTCCACTCCCTAGCGAAACACGTCGTCCAGCGGTGTGTCGAGCAAGAAGTTGGCCGCATCAACATCGGAAAACTCGCTGGTGTCCGTGAGGACGAGAACGGCGAGACAAAGAACTGGGGCAAGCACGGAAACCTCGACCTGCACGGGTGGGCGTTCGACAGGTTCTCAAACATCCTCGAATACAAGGCGAAGGTCGTGGGTATCGAAGTCGTAGAGGTTTCCGAGCGCGACACGAGCAATACGTGTTGTGTCTGCGGCAGAGAAGACGATAGTCAGCGTGTTGAACGTGGCTTGTACGTGTGTGAGGCGTGTGATGCGGCGTTCAACGCTGACGTGAATGGGGCGGAGAACATCCGTCTCGACTTGAACCAAAGTAACTCCGAGTCTGCACCCGGTTTGGGTGTGGATAGGAGTACCGGCTGGTTGGCACAGCCCGGAGTCTACCTTCATGACCTCTCCCGAGGATTCCAACCTCGGACAGAGGTGGTAGACTGCAAACCCTAATATCCCAATCCAGCGGTACGGTACCGTGGGATTCCCGCATCTTCAGGCGCGGGAGGATGTCAACCGAACTTCCCGGTGATGTAGTCCTCGACGCGCTGGCTCTCGGGGTTCTCGAAGATTTTCTGTGTGTCACCGAACTCAACGAGCTCGCCGCCCGTGAGAAACACCGCGGTCTTATCCGAGATGCGGGCGGCCTGTTGCATGTTGTGGGTGACGATAACGACCGTGTACTCCTCGGCGAGTTCGTCGATGAGGTCCTCGATCTGCGAGGTTGCGACCGGGTCGAGCGCGCTCGCGGGCTCGTCCATCAGCAGGATTTCGGGGTCCGGCGCGATGGCGCGGGCGATACAGAGGCGCTGTTGTTGCCCGCCCGAGAGGTCGAGTCCGGAGCTGTCGAGTTGGTCTTTCACCTCGTCCCAGAGTGCTGCGCGCTTGAGGGAACGCTCGACGATTTCGTCGTAGTCGCCCTCGATATCCTGAATGTCGAGGCCGTAGGCGACGTTGTCGTAGATGGACTTGGGGAACGGGTTCGGCTTCTGGAACACCATGCCGACGCGGCGGCGCAGGGCGACCGGGTCAACGTCGTCGTCGTAGACGTTCTTCCCACGCAGAAAGAGGTCGCCCTCGACGCGCGCAGCGTCGATGCGGTCGTTCATCCGGTTGATACACCGGAGGAACGTCGATTTCCCACAGCCCGAGGGCCCGATCATCGCGGTGACCCGGTTCTCGGGAATCTCCATGGTGATATCGTCGAGCGCCTGGTCGTCGTTGTACCAAACATCGATACCCTCGGAGCGGACCACAGTGCCCGTCGCCCCGGTGGGGCCGTCGTCGGTGACGCTCTCGCTTACGTCCGTCTGGATGTTCAGGTCGTCGTCCGTCGGGTCGGCCGTTTCGGTAGGGTCGTTACTCATGGTTCATTAGTTTCCGTCTTCGTATCGGTTCCGCAGGACGATAGCGACCGAGTTCATGCTGAGGAGAACGACGAGCAACACGACGACGCCCGCCGGCACCGCTTTCTGGTAGAAGTCCTCGCTGGCGAACAGTCCGGCCCACGCGTACACTTGTAGGGGCATCGCGCTGACCTTCGAGGTGAGCTCCGTGGGGAGACTGAAGGCGACGTTCGGCGCGCCGATCATGATGAGTGGCGCCGTCTCCCCGATAGCCCGCCCGAGTGCGAGGATGGTCCCTGTCATGATACCCGGGAACGCCCGGGGCAACACGATGTTTTTCACCGTCTGCCAGCGCGTTGCACCCATACCGTAGGACGCCTGACGCATCTCCTCGGGGACACTCCGGATAGCCTCCCGCGAGGAGATGATAACGATGGGAAGGATGAGCAACGAGAGGGTCGCGCCGCCGACGAGGACGGTCCCCATCGCGCGCCCGGCGTAGGTCACGAACACGCCGAGGCCAAGCAGGCCGTAGACGACCGAGGGAACGCCCGCGAGATTGGAGATGTTGACGTCGATGAATCGAGTGAAGCGATTATCGGGAGCGTACTCCTCCAGATAGACAGCGGCGCCGACGCCGAGCGGGAAGGAGAGCGCGGCGACGGTGACCATCAGCAGAATCGAACCGCCGATAGCGGGGTAAAGGCCCGCTTCCTCGGCGGTTCCGCTGTGGGCGTTGGTGAGGAATGACCAGTTCACCCACGAGTTGGGCCCTGCGAAGCCGGCGATATCGGCGACAGCGGCGCCGAGGAACGCGCCGCCGATGACGACACCCGCAAAGACCAGCCCGGCGCGCGTTTCGGGACGGTCCAGTGCGCTGATAGCCGCGTAGGCACACACCGGTACGATGGAGACGGCGGCGAGTATCGACGCGGGAAGGGGGTCGACGCCCACGAACGGGCCGAACAGCGAGAGCGCCCCAACGGCGCCCACCACCGCGGCGCCGGCCACGGCCGCGGAGCGGCGGTCGCGGGTCCGGAAAGCGTACATTCCGACGGCGGCCGCGACTGCCCCACCCAGCGTGAGCGCGATAATCAGCCAGTCAAGCAGACCGATAGGCAACGCGAGTATCAGGTCCGGGACGACGAGCAACGAGAACCCGACGGCGAGGATTTCGGCGATGAACCTGGGGAGGAAGGGGAGCCGATAGGACTGGCGTTCGAGCGCGAGGACCGCAGCCCCCGCGATTACCAGTCCGACGACGTACGCGAGCCAGACCATCGGATCGAGGATGTCGACGAAGACGATGGAGGCACCCCCAGCGAACATCAGACTGACCGCGAGCGCCCCGACGAGCGCCGCACCGAGTTTGAACGCCGGCTCGTCGGTCCAGTAGAGATAGCCGCCGACCGCGAATGTCGGGAGAACGAACGTGAGCAGGAACGTCAGATGCCAACCGGGGTCCGCAGTGAGGGGCTGGATAGCGTCGTTGGCGACGTAGAGCAACAGGACGCCCAGCATGACGATGCCGAACAGCGTCGAGGCCAACAAGAGGTATCGGAAAACCGTCCCGACCGTCCGGCTGACCTGTCCGAAGCTCTCGATGACCCGGGAATCAGTGTCGGTTGCCATCGTCAGTACTCCTCCCGATAGCGTTGTGCGACGATGTCGCTGATGATGTTCATGACGAGTGTGATGACGAAGAGGACGAGACCGATGGCGAAGAGACTACGATAGGCGAGCCCGCCACCGGTGATGTCGCCGGTCAGGAGGTTCACCATCGCGGCCGTCATCGGGAGACCGCCCTCCAGATAGACGCTGAGGTCGGGGTACGGAACGGAGATTCCGAACACTTCACCGACCCCGATCGGGTTGAGGAAGCGCGCCTGTGCGCCGGCAGCGATGGTGACCGCCATCGTCTCCCCGATGGCCCGGGAGAGAGCGAGTATGAACGAGGAGAATATCCCCGAGAGCGCCGCGGGAACGACGATGCCCGTCGAGACGTCGAACTTCGTCGCTCCCATCCCGTATCCGGCCTGGCGGAGGTCTTCCGGGACCGCGCTCATCGCGTCCTCACTGATGGAGGCAACCATCGGGATAATCATGATGCCCACGACGATGCTCGCCGAGAGTATGTTGAAAGTCCCGATACTCGGGAAGACGACCTCCAGCGCGGGCGTGATGTAGATGAGTGCGAAGAAACCGTACACGACGGTCGGGACGCCAGCGAGCACTTCGAGCGCGGGTTTGAGAACGCTTCTCGCACGGGTGCTGGCGTACTCGCTGAGGTAGATGGCGGTTGCTACCCCGAGCGGGATGGCGACGACCGCCGACCCGAGCGTAATCAACAGCGTCACCGAGACGAGCGCCAGCACGCCGAACTGCTCGTTGTTGATAATCCACGTCGTCCCCGTGAGGAAGTCGACGACAGACGCGGTCGGACCGTCGACGTTCGTCAGCGGCGCCGTGATGCTGAAGAACTTCGCTGCTTCCGTCGTCAACAGGACGACGATGCTCACTGTCGTAACGACCGAGAGCGCCGCACACAGGAAGAAGAACGTGCGCGTGATGAGCTCCTGTGGGGCGTTCTCGGTGCGGCGCGTGAGGTCGTCGTCGATGTCGTCTGTACTCATTTCGGATAGTAGTGGGAACCGTTCCCGTCGGGATGAGAATTCCCCGTCGGGTCAAAAAGCTCTTCGTTACGCCGCAGCGCTCAGTTGTTGGCTTCCTCGATAGCGGATTCGAGCGCGTTCATCGCTTCGGACTGGTCCTCGTCGCTCAGGGGGACGTAGCCGACCTCGTCGGCAACGATTTCGGTACTGGTGGAGTTCTCGATCCAGAAGCGCGCGAACTCGGCGATGTGTTCCTCCCCGAGCGCGGACTGCGCGGGGTAGGTGAAGAGGGGACGCGCGAGGGGTGTGTACTCGCCGGAACGTGCCGTTTCGAGGGACGGTTCGACGGGGCCGTCGCCGTCGTCGATTCCGAGCGCTTTTACACTGTCCTGGTTCTGGGAGTAGTACGCGAAGCCGAGATAGCCGATTGCGTTCTCCGAACCCTGCACGCCCTGGATGATGGTGCGGTCCTGCTCGGTCGCGGAGTAGTCCTGGCGGTGGTTCCGCTCCTGGTCCCCGGAGTGGAGAACTGCCTCGATGAAGTAGTCGTATGTGCCGGAGGCGTCGGTCGGACCGTAGAGCTCGATCTCCTCGTCGGGCCACTCGGAGTTCACGTCGCTGAACCTCGTGGGGCCGTCGGCGGTCCAGAGCTGGGCGAGCTCTTCGACGGTCATGCTATCGACGGGGAAATCGTTGTTGACGATGAC
>JBEQBK010000088.1:0-10743 GCA_041639855.1 Halobacteriaceae archaeon
GTCGTCGGGGAGGGGTTCGGTGAGCGTGCGGTGTATCTCCGCCGCCTCCTCCGTCAGCCCGAGGAGGTCCTCGGCCCCGGCTTCGAGCAGGTCGAGCGCCTCGTCGTCACCCTCGCGGACGGACTCGGCGGCGCCGGCCACGACGTTGACGGTGTTCCGGAGGTTGTGCCGCAACAGGCGGTTGAGCACTTCGAGGCGGCGCTCCCGGCGGTGAGCGGTCGTCAAGTCGGTGTAGACGGCGAACCCCCGTTTCTCCTCGTAGGGGATGCCCCGGTAGAGGAACTCGCGCAGCCCCTCGCTCGTCTGGCGGCGCACCCGCCGGTAGTTCACACGGCCGGAGGCCGTCCGCTCGTCGAGGGAACTCGCCTGCTCGGACAGCCACGGCGGCACGATGAGGTCGTTCAGCTGCTCGCCGACGACGGCGTCGGCGTCGTAGCCGAACACCTCCTCGAACGCGGGGTTGACCGCCACGATGACGGGGGTGCCGTCGAACAGCGCGAACTCGACGACGGCGTCCTGGACGTGTTCGACGAGATGGCGGTAGCGCGCCCCGTCCTCGCCGCCGGATGAGAGGCCACGTTCGGTCACACTCTCACCGGAGAGGACCATTTATATGACCCCATTCTATCGATTGTATGCTCTTCTTCTATTAAAACACCTTCGACGGAAAAAGAAAGGAACGTTCAAGACTGTTCGCCCGCCAGCGCGGCGGCCGTCGCCGCACAGAACGCCGGGAGCGCGTCCGGGTCCCGGCCGGTGACGAGGTTGCCGTCGGTCACGGCGTCCTCGTCGACGAGCTCGGCGCCCGCGTTCGCGAGGTCCGTCCGGACCGGGCCGACGCCGGTGGCGCGCTTGCCTGCCAGGATGTCCGTCTCCACCAGTAGCTGGGGTCCGTGGCAGATGGCGGCGACGAGTTTCCCCGCGTCGTCGACCGCCTCGATGAACGCGATGACCTCGTCGTTCGTTCGCAGGTGGTCCGGCGAGAACCCGCCCGGGAGGAGCAGGCAGTCGATTCCCTCGACCGTGAGCTCCGCCAGCGTCGAGACGGTGTACCCGCTCAGCACTTCGGGCGGCATCGGCGTCCCGAAGCGCCCGGTGACGGGCTTCGCGTCCGAATCGCCCATCGCCGGCCGCGGATGGAGCCCCTCGCGGACGGGCACGAGCACGATTTCGGCGCCCAACTCACGCAGGCGGAGCAGCGGGTACTCCAGCTCGATGTCCTCGAACTCGTTGGCCGCCAGCATCGCTATCGTCTCGCCGGTGAGGTCCATACGCGGTCTTCGGTACCGTGCCACATAGGTCTACGCCCCCCACGAGCGCCGTGTCTCGTGGACCGCCAACACGAGCGCCGGCACGACGACCATGAAGACGTGTTCCTCAATAGGGATGCCCAGCAGGTCGATGCCGGTCCGGACCTGAATGGCGAACACGCCCACGGTGAGGGTGTACCAGTCCCAGACGTACGCGACCGGGTAGAGCAGGGCGATAGTCCGTGCGGCGCTCCGCAACGCGTCCGCCCGGGCGAGCAGGTAGAACGCGACGGAGCCGAAGACGGCCTCGGTGGCGAGATACGTGTAGGGGCCGAGAACGGTGATGTCCACTATCGGGGCCCCGCTCATCGGCCGGTACCACACTGCCACCGTCAGGAGGGCGAGGAAGACGTACGCGCCGCGGACGAGCAACATCGTCGCCGTCTCCGGCGCCGCTTTGTCGGCGACGGCGGCGACGGCGCCGAAGGCGAACGCCGCGAGCACGGCGCTGGTCGGGAGGATGCCCGCGGCGGCGAGGACGACCACCGCCGCCAGCCCGAGCGCGACGAGCGCGAACCCGAAGCGCCGAGCGCGTTCGAGCCCGAGGACGACCGCGACGGTTCGCTTGTCGATGGAGCGGTCGTAGTCGTAGTCCTTCCCGTCGTCGATAACCTTGACGCCGGCGAGCGTGACGAGGAAGACGCCCGCGAGCGCGAGCGGGAGGGCGGCGAACGAGCCCGTTTGGGCGTAGAAGGAGCCCACGAGCGCCAGCGCGATACCCCCCGGATAGCCCAGCGTCGTCGTCACCGGGTTCGTGTCGAGTTGGGGCGCGTGGAGATAGCCGACGACCCACAGCGGCGCGGTCAACAGGGCGGCGCCGGGGCCCGCGAGGACGGCGAGCCCGAGGACACAGCAGGCGAAGAGCGCCGCCGCTCCCACGAGCGCGACCCGACAGCCGCCGACCGTGAGCGGGTGGTCCTCGTCCTCACCCCGGAGATGAAAATCGACGTAGCCGTCCTTCACGTGGGCGGTGTAGACAGCACAGAACACTGCGGCGGCGTGGACCGCCGCGACGGAGAGGGAGAACGCGCCCGCGAGGGCCGCCCCGAAGACGGAGACGGCCACCGGGGGGAGCATGAACACCGGATGGACTTGGGAGGCCAGCGCCCCGGCCGCGTCCCGGGCGCCGGTTCCGTGCCGGGCGAGCGCCATAGATGACACTAGTTGGCATAAGACATAGAACCTCGGCCGAGGGGACCGGTCGTGCGAAAGCCGACCTAATCGGCGCCGGCTTCGACCTGCCGCTCCTCGGGCAGGAGGTCGAGCCCCACGCCGAGGGCCTCGTTCGTGCGTGCAACGGACTCGGCGGCGTCGGCGTCACCCGCCAGCGCGCGGATGGCGTCGACGTTCTCGGGCACCACGTCGCTCTCCTGGTGGATTGCCAGGAAGAAGTAGAGGTCCGCGTCCCGCACCGTGACGGACTCGTCCCAGATGCAGTTCTCCCAGACGTCGCCCCGGGGACGGCCGCGGTCGTCGGCCGCCTCGCGGAGGTGGGCACAGCCCTCGACGCCGGCCTCGCCGGGGACGAGTTCGACGCGCGGGTGTTCGTCCAGCAGCGCCGCGGCCGCCTCCGCCGCGGGCTCCGATTCGAGGGAGACGTTCACCGCGTGGAGGTGCATCAGCGTCGTCGGCACCTTCACGGCCATCGTGTCCACGTCGACCTCGGGGAGGACCTCCTGAACGTCGGGCCCGTGGTGGGAGGGGACGGCGGGCGGGTCGGGCATCGAGTCGTTGATAGGCCCCCGGTTGGGCTGGGTGGCGTCGCCGCCCCGGCGGACGAGCGTCGCGCGGGCCCGTTCGACGCCGTACTCGCGGTCGAGAGGGCCAAGCACTCGCGAGAGGCCCGTCGTGTTGCAGGAGACGACCCGCGCCGTCTCGGAGTTCTGGGCCTCCTCGTAGGTCTCGCTCGCGACGAAGCTCATCTCGGCCACGTCGGCGCCCTCGCCGCCCTGGAAAACCGCGGGCGTGTCGTGTTCCTCGTAGAAGGGGCGGTTCTGCGCGCCGATGCCCGAAGGCGTGGTGTCGACGACCGCGTCCACGCTCTCGACGAGGTCTTCGAGGGTGCCGTCGAGGGGGACGCGCTCGAAGCGGTCGGCGTAGTCCGCGGGCGCGTAGAGGCCGTAGCCGCGTTGGCGGGCCGCCGCGGCCTCCGCGTTCGGCGACGTCTTGGCGACGCCGACGAGCTCCATGTCCGGCTGGAGCGCCACGGCGTCCGCGACGCGCTTGCCGATGGTGCCGTAGCCGTTGACGCCGACGCGAATCATCGGGCCACCTCCTCGAAGCGCTCGATGAGGTCGGCGTCCCCGACGTGGACGGGCGTTCGGTCGTGGAGGGTGTCGGGCTCCCTGTCCAGAATCGACCCGTCGCCGTCGGAGGAGGCGCCGCCGGCGCACTCGGCGACGTAGGCGATGGGGTTGGCCTCGAACTGGAGGCGGAGTTTCCCGTCCGGCGCGGTCTCCAGCGCCGGGTAGGCGAAGACGCCACCGTGGCCGAACACCTGGTTCACGTCGCCGATAAGGGCGCCGCCGTAGCGGGCCTTCAGTTTCTCGTCGTACTCGACGTACTCCGCGTACTCGGCGAAGTCCTCGGTCCACTCGGGTCGGCGGCCGCCGAAACCGTAGACGGTGGGCTCCGCCGGTATCTCGACCGGACCCAGCTCGTCGACGCCGTCCTCGGCGATAACGTACTCCGTCGCGTCGCCGTCCTCAGCGACGACCATCGTGGTCGCCGGCCCGTAGAGGACGTAGCCCGCGGCGAGCAGCTCCCGGCCCGTGGCGGGGAGTTCGGCGTCGTAGATGCCGAAGAGGGTGCCACAGGCGTTGTTGGTGGGAAGGTTCGAGGAGCCGTCGAGGGGGTCCACGGCCACGGCGAGGCCGGCGCCGCAGTCGACGGTCGTCTCGCGCTCCTCGCTGGCGTAGGTGCCCACCGAGGACAGCGCCGTGAGCGCCTCCGCGAACCGGTCGTCGGCCCACACGTCGGCCGCGAGCTGTTCCTCGCCGCTCGGGTTCTCCTCGTCGGTCTTCCCGCGCCGGGAGAGCAGGCCGCCGCGCACTTCCCGGGCCGTCTCGGCTATCGCGTCCGTGATCGCCGCGGTGTTAGTGGGGCTCATCAGGGACATCTCAGGCAGGTACTTGGTTCACCGCGTCCTCGGCGCTCTCGCCCTCGAAGATGACCGCCTCCAGCGCGTCGAGCATCGCCTCGGGGTTCTCGTGTTGCCAGACGTTCCGGCCGACCGCGAGGCCGGCGCCACCGGCGTCGATGAAGCTCTCGACGCTCTTCAGGAACGCCGCTTCGTCGACTTTCGACCCGCCGGACATGATGACCTTCGAGTTCCCGGCGGAGTCGATGGCCCACTCCATGGCCTCCTGACTGCCGGGGTACTTCACCTTGGTCACGTCGGCGCCGAGTTCGAGACCGATGCGGGTCGCGTAGGCGATGACGTCGTCGGCGGTGTCGTCCTCGACGCCCTCGCCGCGCGGATAGGACCACATCACGACCGGCAGGTCGTGGTCCCGGGCGTTCTCCTGGGCGTCCCGGAAGTCCTGAAGCATCTCGTCCTCCCGGTTCGAGCCGGCGTACACCGTGTACCCGACCGCGTCGGCGCCCATCTCCGCGGCGTTTTCGACGGTCCACGTCTGGGGCGAGTACGGTTCGACGTCCCAGAGGTTGCTGTTCCCGTTCAGTTTCGCCACCAGCGATACGTCGTCCTCGTAGGAAGGGTAGTACGTCTCCGCGACTCCCTTCTGCACCGCGAACCCCGTGACCGCGTCGTGGGTCGCGATGTCGAAGACGACCGCGGGGTCAACCGTCTCCGGTACCGGCTCGAAGTCGACGGGGCCGTGCTCCAGACCGTGGTCCATCGCCAACAGCAGACACTTCCCGTCGCGAACGAGCGTGGAGTCGGTCAGTGGGTACATCTGGTTGAGTGTACGGACAATCGGACGTATAAATGAAGCGGTCGTTACGGGTGGAGCGGAGAGCGCCCGAGAGGGGACGAGAGCCCGTATTGGGGGTTCTCGGCCCGTTCCGAACGTTTGTCCAGATTACTACTGCGATAGTTAATTTGGTGGCGCCCCGAGCCCGACGCGTATCTCGTGGGCCTCCACGTCCTCGTAGGCCGCGACGCGCCCGCCGACGCGGACCTCGCCGGTATCCGTCTCGACGACGAGCGTGGCGACCTCCTCGTCCGCACTGACCTCCGTGTTCACGACCCGACCGCGGACCGTCCGGGCGTCGCCGGTGAGGATATCCCGGCCCTCGACGGTGACGTAGACGGCGTCGCTCACGCCGCGGATGTCCTTCGCGCAGCGCCGGATGGACGCGTAGTGTCGCGGGAACCCCGGGGGGGAGCCGCCCGCCAGCAGTTCCCGGTCGGCAGTCGTCCACAGAACCGTCCCGAAGAACCCCGAGACCAGAAAGCCCAAATCGGAGCGATTGAAGATGACGCCGTAGCGGTCGTGGTTCCCCTCGACGGCGTCCTGAGTCGTGTACACCGAGTACTCGCCGTCCGCGACGGCGAGGACGGGCGTCGTGATGCCCCGGCGGCCGCGCGCGGCGGTGGCGACCCGCTCGTAGTCGAAGCTTCCGGGGTCGGGGGCCTCGGCGGCCGGGCTGACGACGAGTTCGACCGTCACGCCCCTGTCGACGGCGTCGGCGAGGTCGTCCGCGAACCGTTCGAGCAGGGTGGGGGTCAACGCGAGGGTCAACTCGTACTCGGCGCCGGTGACGACCTCCGCGACGTAGCGCAGGATGGTCGCCCGCGAGCGCACCAGCGCGGCGGCCTCCGTGTCGCGGGCCGGCGCCGTGTATCGGGTTTCGAGCCCGGAAACCAGGTCGCCGATGGAGCTCCGGATCTCCGAGAAGGCCTGTTCCGGGTCGAGGGCGACGACCCGCATCGGGCGGGACTCCCGGAGTTCAACGAGCCCCCGGTCGGAGAGGCTCCGAACCGTGTCGTACACCCGCGGCTGGGGCACGTCCGTTCGCTCAGCGATTTCGCTCGCCGTCAGGCTTCCGTGTTCGAGCACCGCCAGATACGCGGCGATTTCGTAATCCCCGAGGTCCAGCGATTCCGCGACCTCCCCCAACCGTTCGTGTAGGTCCTCGCCGCTCATACGTCCGTTAACTACGACCCGGGTAATCAATCGGGCGGTCCCGGTCCCGGATACTTATTAGCGCGCCCGAGGGAGTGGCGGGCATGTACGTCGACATCGGCAACGCCCTCGCCAGCGTCGCGGCGCCGGGCGTCCCCCGGGACGCGCTGGAACGCCTCGACGAGCGGGTTGCCGACGCCCACACCCGCATCCAAGCCGGTCGCGAGGCCGGCGAGTTCGGCTACGCCGCCCTGAACCTCCCCGAGACAGCGAACCCAACAGTCGTCCGGAACGCCGTCGAGGAACTCCCCGACCCCGAGGCCGTCGTCGTCGTCGGCATCGGGGGGAGCGCGCTCGGCGCGGCCACCTTGGCGGACGCCCTCGAAACGGACGTCCCCGTCCACGTCTTCGACAACGTGGACCCCGCGGGCGTCGAGCGCGCGCTCGACGAGCTCCCCCTCGAAGAGACGGTCGTGAACGTCGTCTCCCGCTCGGGGACGACCGCCGAGACGCTCGCCAACTTCCTGAAGGTCCGGGAGGCGATGGAATCGGCGGGCGTGGACTGGACCGAGCGTACCCTCGTCACGACGGGCGAGGAGGGACCCCTGCGGCGGCTGGCCGAGGAAGACGGCCTGCCCTCCCTGGCCGTGCCCGACGGCGTTCCGGGGCGCTTCTCCGCGCTCTCCGCCGTCGGGTTGGCCCCCGCAGCGATGGCGGGCGCGAACATCGAGGGGCTGCTCGCCGGCGCCCGCGATGTCGACCTCGAAAGCTCTCTCTTCGAGTGCCCCGCCTACGCCTTCGGCGCGACGGCCTACGCCCTCGACATCCGGGGCGCGGGCACGAACGCCGTGATGCCCTACGCCGACGGGTTGGAGCGTTTCGCGGAGTGGTTCGCACAGCTGTGGGCCGAGAGCTTGGGGAAGGACGGTCTCGGGCAGACACCCGTTCGGGCGCTCGGCGCGACGGACCAACACTCCCAGCTCCAGCTCTACCGCGCGGGGCCGGCGGACAAGATGGTCACGCTCGTCCGGCCGCGCGAGCGCCCCGAAGGTGAGTTGCCCGAGCCGGCGGCCGACGAGCTCTCGCTGCTCTCCGACACCACCCTCTCCGAACTCATCGACGCCGAGTTCGAGGCCACCGAGGCGAGCCTGGCCGCGTCGAACTGTCCGAACGTTCGCGTGGAAATCGACCGAACGGACGCGCGCTCCGTGGGCGCCCTGCTCTTCGAGATGGAGGCGGCCTGCGTCCTCGCGGGGGAGCTCTACGGCGTCGAGACGTTCACCCAGCCCGCCGTCGAGTGGGGCAAGCGCGCGGCGCGGGGCCTGCTGGGCGAGGGGAACGAGGAGTCCGCATCGGTGGCGGGGAAGACGGAGCTCCGGGTCGAGTAGCGCGCTCGCGCCGGGTTTTTTCCGGTCGGCCGCGAAGCCCCGGTATGCTCCGCGCAGCCCGCGAACACGGCCCCGCCCTGCTCGTACCGCTCGCGTGGACCTTCGCCGCCGCGGCCCACGAGGGGTTGCTCGCCGGGCGCACGGTGCGTATCGCACACGGCGTGATGTGTGCTCTCCTCCTCGCCTTCGCCGTCCTCTCCCGCGCGGAGATGCGCGAGGGGGTCCTGCGGGTCTGGTGGTGGGTCGTCGCCCTCGGGTTCCTCCTCACCGCGGGCAGCTTCGGCGTGCTTCTCACAACCGGGAACGAGTCCTTGCTGGCGGTCGAACTCGCGGGGTGGATGCTCCTCCCCGTCGCCGGGTTCGTCGCGACGGGCCGGGAGACGGCTGCCCTGGTGTACGACGGCGCGGCCGTACTCTCCGTGCTGGGTGCGCTCGCCTACCTGTCCGCCTTCGTCGGCGGGCCGGGCGCGCTCGTCGGCATCGCGCTCGTCGGGGTGGGACAGACGGCGGCCATCGTCCACGCGGTCCTCGCGTACTAATCGAACAGCGCGCTCAGCGTCTTCGCCTCGGCCGCCCGGAGATGCTGGAGGAACGTCGAGCGGCTCACCCCGAGCAGGTCAGCCACCTCGTCGGCGCTGTGTTCGCGGGGGCGCTCGAAGTAGCCGGCACGGTAGGCCGTCCGCAACGCCTCGGCCTGTTTCTCGGTGAGACTCCCAACGGTGCGCCGGAGCCGCTCGTCGGCTGGCTCGCGTTCGCGGGCCGCCACCGAGCGCACCTCGACCGTGCCGAACGGCCGGTGGCGGTCGACGACGGCCCGCACGTCCCGCTCGGGCGGGAGCTCGAAGCGCAGGTCCGCGACGCCGTCCTCGTAGCGGAGCGCCCGCACCGCGCCGTGTTCCTCGGCCACGCTCCCGACCGTCGGGCCGGTCACGTCGACGCGGAGCCGACCCGAGGACGCGTCGGTCGTGTCGACGGAGCGGACGGCGTCGTGGCGATGCAGGCGCTCCCGGAACGTCTCGGGTGACTCGCCCTCGACATCGAGGAAGAGCGTCGTCTCCCCCTCCCCGGCCACGCGACCGCGGACGGTGGCGGCGCCCTCGAACGTCGGGTCCGCGGTGGCGTCGGCGAGCGCCCCGTCCCCCCGTATCCGGAGGCGGACCGCGGTCACGCGCCCCGACCCGGGAACGCCGGGGGCTTCGACGCTGTGCAGCGCGTAGGCCAGCGCCTCGGCCGTCTCGACGAGCAGGTCCCGCTCCGCGGCGTCGAAGGCGTCCGGCGTCGTGGCGTACACCGCCAACACGCCGTAGGAGAGCCCCTCGTAGCGCAGGGGGAGCGCGGCGACCGCGGCGTACCCCGCGCCGAGGGCGGCGTCGCGCCAGCCCCCCTCGGCCGACCGGACGTCGGCGACGAACTGGGGCTCGCCGCTCCGGACGGCACGGAGGCTCGGCTCGTCGCCGGTTTCGACGGCGAGGGAGACGCCGTCGAGGTACGCCCGTTCCCCCGAGTACGTCCGGAGGACGAGTTCGTCGTCCTCCGGGGCGCCGACCCACGCGAGGGCGTAGCCGTCGTGTGAGACGAGCTCCCGAACGACGGCCGCCTCGACGTCCCCGGGGCTCGACGACTCGACGAGCGCGTCCCGGAACGTCGCCTTCAGGTCCCGCTCCGCGCGGAGCTCGCGCTCGCGACGACGCCGCTCGGTTACGTCCCGGGCCGTCGCGAGCGTGGCGGGTTCGCCCTCGTAGGGTATCGTCCCAGCGCTGAACGCGGCGACCCGCCGTTCGCCCCCGGGTGTTTCGAGCTCCGCCTCGAAGTCGCCGGTGTCGTCGACGCGCGGCGCATCGTCGGGACGGGCGAACAGATCATTCCACGCCGTCCCGACGAGCGAGTCGCGCTCGCGGCCGGTCAGCGCTGCGGCCCGCGGATTGGCGAAAACCACCTCGCCGTCGCGGGCGATGAAGACGGCGTCCGTGGACTGTTCAACCACCGTCCGATAGCGTTCCTCGCTCTCCCCGATGCGCCGGCGGAGCCGGCCGTTCTCGATGGCGTTCCACACTCGATGGGGGAGCGCGCCCATCCGGTCGCCGCCCGGGCGCTTGGTGACGTAGTCGGTGACGCCGGCCGCGACCGCGTCGCTCGCCACGTCCTCGCTCCCGGCGCCGGTGACCAACACGAAGGGGAGGTCCGGGCGGTGTTCGCGCACCCACTCGAGGAGTTCGAGGCCGTTCTCCCCGGGCATCTGGTAGTCGCTGACGACGCAGTCGTAGTCGGCGTCCCCGATTTCGGCCCGGGCCGCCCCGGCGCTGGCGGCGCTCGTCACGGTCATGTCTTCGGATTCGAGCAGTTTCGCGGCGAAGCGTCGCCAGTCGGCGTCGTCGTCGACCAGCAACACCGCCGCCTCGTTGTCGTCCCCCATCCCTTGGGTCGCTGCGCACGGCGGGGTATTCATACCCAGGGTCGAACATCGGTGGCCGGAAACGCTAACTCGCTTCCGGCCGTATCTCGGGTGTGCTCCGCGAACGTCTCGACCCCGGATGGGTGGCCGCCTCCCGCTTCGACGGCGAGGAGTTCAGCAGCCTCTGGACCGTCGCGCTCGCGACGTACGGGGTCGGCGACACGGTGACGACGGTCGCGCTCCTCTGGTTCGTGGGGTCCGTGAGCGAAGCGAACGGCCTCGTCCGGCTCGCGACCGAGAACTTCGGCCTCGGGGGGCTGGTCGGCCTGAAGCTGCTCGCCTTCGGCGTGGCGCTCGGCGTCTGTGTGGCCGGCGTCCGCTCGAACGACCGCGTGTTGTACTACCTCCCCCCCGCGGCCCTGGCTGTCCTCGGCGCCTTCCTCACGGCGTTCAACTTCCGTCTGTTCCTCGGTCCGTGAGCGAGAACGTGAAGTTCACGACGATGGTGTCACTCTGTATCTCGTTGCCGGCCGACTCAGGCACCCGGAACTCCGCGATCAGAT
>JBEQBK010000089.1:0-10597 GCA_041639855.1 Halobacteriaceae archaeon
AAGGGGTAGAGCACGACACAGCCCTCGACGACGTACGGGACGTTGCGCGGATACACCGGCGGCAGCGACCCGAAGGGGCGGACGTGCCCCCGCTTGTCGACGACCGCTTCGTGGAGAGTCTCGAAGAGGCCGTAGGGCGCCGTCACGGACGGCCGGCCGGTCTGCGGGCGGCCCGCAGCCAGTCGCTCGAAGAGGATTCGAAGGAATGCGAGGAGCGCGTCGGCCACGAACAGGGAGAGCGCGGTCAGCGGACTGAGCGAGAGGAACGCGACGGTGAGAACGGCGCCGTGCGCGAGGAGGGCGAGCGCGAGAGGTCGAAGCCGGTCCATCGGTCGTCACTCCGCGGCGCGCTCCGCGAGCTCGACCGTGCGCCGCGCCGCGTCCGCGGCCGTCTCGCCGAGCACGTACGTGACGGGTTCGACGCCGAACTCGCCGCGGTGGAAACAGACCGTCGGGGCCCCGTCCCGCTCGCGGAACCGCTCCTCCAGGCGTTCCCGTCGGTTCTCGTAGCCCGGCTCGAATTCGAGGAGGTCGTGGCCCGCCGCGCGCGCCGCGGCGAGGAACGCCTCGTCGGTGACGACGTTCAGCGCGCCCCGGGTCCCCGAGACGGCCGTCGCCGCCAGCAGGGTCGTCGCGACGTGCTCGCTCGCGCCGAACTCCGGGTTCGAGGGGACGTGGACCCGCCCGCGCATCGTGTGAATCCGGCCCGGGACCGCCGCGACGTCCGTCGCGTCCGCCGGGTTCGGGAGCGCCATCCCGACGTTCGTGCCGACGTTCGGGACGAGCGCCGCGGCTTCCGGCGAGCGCTCGAACTCCCGGACGGCCCGCCGAACGTTCGCGAGCACGGCGCGCTCGGCCTCCACGTCGGTGTCGGCGCCCCGCACACAGAGGTCACAGCCCATCCCCGCCAGCGCGGGCATCGCCTCCTCGTGGAGCGCACAGATGGGCCCGCGGTCCTCGAACGTCTCGACCAGCGCGAGAAGCTCCGCGAGCGCCTCGTAGTCGTCGAGCTCGTCGGCCGCGAAGCCGTCCGCGAGACGCGCTATCGTCTCCTGCATCCGCTCGTCCTCCGCGAGTCGGGGTTCGGTCTCCACGTCGCCGTTCGCGTAGCGGCTCACCTGCGCCTGCGTGACGCCGAGCCGGTCGGCGACCGCCCGCTGGGTGAGCCCGCGCTCGACGAGCTCGGCCGCCAGCATCGCGCGGGCGGTCGGGAGGAACTGTTCGACGACGATTTCGCTCGGGAGCCGCAGGGGCATACGCGGCGTTCGCCCGGGGGAGACAAAAATGCCCGCCGGAACGGAGACGCGAACCGGCTCCTGTCGGGCGATAGCACAAACGCGCCTTTGTACGTAGGACACGGTTATCCCGTCGGCGGCACTCCTCCCTGCTATGGAACCCACACGTAGACAACTCGTCCGCGCGGCCGGCCTGCTGGGCGTGGCGGGACTGGCGGGCTGCACGTCGAACGGTCCGGACAACCCCGGGAGCGGCGGAGACGATACCGATGGCGACTCCGACCTCCCCGACGGCAACGGGAGCGACGCGGGCGGCACCCGACCGGAAGGCACCGGGGGGCCCGGGCTCTCGATGCGGAGCGTCGACGACGCACCCGACCTCCCGGTAGTTCCGTCGGTCGAAATCACTGAGGACACCGCGACCGAGGACCACCCGCCCCAGTTGCGCGTGACGGTGACGAACGAAAGCGAGGGGACGGTCACCGTCGGCGAGGGGCGCGAAATCGTCTTCCAGTACGTTGACGACACCAAAGGGTATCTCACACTTCTCCCCGCCGACAGCGAGTACCCCGCCGAAGCCGGCTGCTGGCGGCTGGAGGAACCCATCGCGGTTACACAGGAGTACCAGGTCGTCGAGTTGGAGCCGGGCGACTCGACGGAGGCGCTGGTCGACCTCTACGCCCTGCCCGGTGAGGACGCCTGTCTCCCCGTCGGGGAGTACCGCTTCGAGGCGACCTACAGCGTCTCGCGGGGGGACGAAACCCTTCCGAGCGACGGCGAGCAATCGACGTGGGGCTTCGCCGTCGTGCTGGAGTGAAGCGGCCGAACCGGGCCGCGGTTCAGTCGTTGAGCGTCGCCCCGATACCGACCGTTTCGGGCAAGGACGTTCCCTCCGCGGCCGCCGCGACGGGGTCCGCGAGCGCGCGCTCGACGGCCGTCCCCTGAGCGGTGCTGAGGGTGGCCATCGCCTCGGTGGGGGTGACCCACCGGTGGTCCGTGTGTTCCTCGCTCAGCGTCACTGCGCGCTCCTCCGTGTGACAGCGGTAGTAGGTGGCGAAGCGGCCCTGGTCCTCGTCGTTTCGCCACGTAACCGTGTGGACGGGGTCGCCGATGTCGGGAGCGAGCGTCGTCTCCTCGGACAGTTCGCGGGCGAGGCCTTCGAGCACGGCCTCGCCGGGGTCGAGTCGACCGCCGGGGAGTTCCCACCCCCCGTCGCTCGCCCGCCTGACGAGGAGTACGTCGTCGTTCGGTGCGAACAGTACGCCACGGAGGCTGATTGTCGCGCTGAGCGGTGAGTCGGTCATCGTTGGAGTACACCAGGTTGGTGTTACCACACTGTTTTCTTCTAAGACTATAAAGTTACCGTTGATGGTCTTTTTTGAGATATAGTAGTTTGTTCGTTTCTCTTATTCTCTATTTTCGCTTCGATTGGTCAGCAGCGTAGCGCCGCATTCGTCCGGCGAGCGCATCCGTGGCCGTGTCCCTTTTGACGCCCACCGCACACGGTTACGCAAATGGCACAACGAGAGACGTGGGCCTCCCGGCTCGGGTTCGTGCTCGCCGCGGTCGGGAGCGCCGTCGGACTGGGCAACATCTGGCAGTTCCCGTTCAAGACGGCGGCCAACGGGGGCGCGGCGTTCGTCTTCGTCTACCTCCTCGCCGCCGTCTTCATCGGGCTTCCGGCGATTCTGGGCGAGTTCGTCGTCGGCCGGCGGGCGAACATCAACGCCGTCGAGGCGTTCGAACGGCTGAAACACCCCGCGTGGACCGCCGTCGGCGCGCTGGGGCTGTTCATCGGGATGTGGATCCTCTCCTACTACAGCGTCGTCGGCGGGTGGGTCCTCCGCTACATCGGCGGGAGCGCCACCGGGGCGTACTTCGGCGGCCCGGGGGCGTACGAGGCGGCGGCGTACTTCGGTACCGTCTCCGTGGGCTGGGACGCCATCGCGCTCCACGGCCTCTTCATGTTCCTCACCGCGGGCATCGTCGCCTTCGGCGTCGAGGGAGGCATCGAGAAGGCGACCAAGGTGATGGTCCCCTCCATCGTAGTCATCCTCCTGGGGCTGGCGGTGTACGCCTTCACCCTCGACGGCACGGCCGCCGCGTACGGCTACTACCTCTCGCCGGACTTCGGCTATCTGGCGAACAACCTCGGGAACGTGGTCCCCTTCGCCGTGAGTCAGGCGTTCTTCTCGCTCTCGCTGGGGATGGGCGCGATGATAACCTACGCCTCCTACCTGGGAGCGGACGACAGCCTCCCCCGCGACGGCGGGCTCATCGTCGTGTTGAACACGGCCATCGGCCTGCTCGCCGGCCTCGTCGTGATTCCCCTGCTGTTCGTCCAGTTCAGCGGGATTCCCGACACCGCGGCGGGCGGCGGCCCGGGCGCGCTGTTCGTCGCCGTCGCGCAGGCGTTCGCCGACCTCGGCGTCGCCGGACGGGTTCTGGGAATCGCCTTCTTCGGCGTCGTCCTCATCGCGGCGCTCTCCTCGGCCATCAGCCTGCTCGAAGTGGTGACGTCCTACTGTGTGGATAACTACGGCTACAGCCGGCCCAAAGTCGCCTTCGCCTTCGGCGGCGGGCTCTTCCTTCTGGGCACGTTCGCGGCGTGGAACACGGCGTGGCTCACCTGGTTCGACACACTGGCCTACAGCGTCCTCCTGCCCGTTTCGGTGCTGCTCGGCGTGATTTTCGTCGGGTGGGTGTACGGCCCGCAGGCCGTCGAGGAGGTGAAGAAGGGCACGGACGGCGGGGAGACCTTCGCGACGGTGTGGCTCTGGTCGCTGCGGACCTTCGTGTTGGTGGGCGTGTTCGCTACCCTCTACCTGGGTGTGACCTCCATCTACAGCGCGCCGCCGATTCCGTTCCTGTAACGCGGACAAACTTTCAACCAGGTATCCGGAACAGTGGCCGACGATGGATGCAAAATGATACGTTCGATATCGTTGGTTCTACTGGCCGGGTGCGTGGGAATCGGAGGACAGAACGGCGATAACCCGCCCAAATACCTAATGCACAACCGTCTGATAGCGACGACATGTCCAGAGGAACGAACCAATCAGCACTGGGGAGCGTCATTAATGGTTTGAGAAGGGTCGTCCAAGGCAGGGACGACACCCGGGTTCGGGCCCTCTGGCGTGTGCTGATAATCGCCGTTGTCCTCACCCAACTCCAGGAAGCCGCCGCAGTGAGCGTAGTGGGTACCCTCGGATTGGAGGGAAGAGTCCCGTTCGGGGTCGCGCAGGCTGTGTCCTTCGGAATCCTGCTGGCCGCTTGGGCAGTGTATATCGACCGTCGGCCGCTCTCGGACTACGGGTTCTCCCTGTCGTGGTCGTGGGTGCTGGACGGGGTCGTGGGGTTCGGAGCAGTGTTGTCGGGATTCGGTATCTGGCTCGGACTGGGGTCGCTCATGGGGTGGGCTGATGTCGGGCTAGCGATGACGGCTCCTGACGGCCCACTCCTCCTCGGCCTCGCGGCCTTTTTGCTCGGGACCGCCCTCAACGTCTGGGTCCAGGAGAGTATCTTCACCGGCATGGTTCTGAAGAACGCCGCCGAGGGGCTGTCCAGTCGAGGGGTGACGACGACACACGCGGTCATCGGCGCGTGGGTCGTTGCGGTGTTCTGCTTCACCGTGTTGCACGGGCGGACGGGGCTGGCTCAGATAGTGAACTTAGTAATCGTGCTCGGTCTGTACGGACTGTTGTACGTACAGACGGGCGAACTCGCCCTCCCAATCGGCGTTCATACGGGTGTGAATTACGCCGGGGGTGTCCTCGTCGTGTCGCCGTCGCTTGCCGGCGAGCGACCGTCGCTCATCGACGTGTCGAACTCCCTGTCGGGCGCTCTCGGAAGTCTGAACGGTGGAGCGGTCCCACACGTCATTATCGCCTACATTCTCGTGCTCGGATGGCTCAGACTACGAGGCAGAGCGTGGTCAGTGACGACGGAGCTGGCTCACTGGAGCGAGTGATAACGACACACCGAACAGCTGTGCCGAAAGCCGGGACAGAGGAATAGGGCGCACATATCCACCGTCGCTTCTCCCGTTTCGGCTCTGACCCGCGCTCAATCGGCGTAGAAACGGGCGAGCCCACACTCCGGACAGACGTAGCAGTTCAGATAGCTCCCCCCGAAGTCGAGCGCGCCCAGCAGGCCGCTCCCGGGGTCGATGCGCACGCCGTCACCCTGATACGAGGTCTCGTACTCGGTCTCCTCCATCGCCACCTCGCAGTCGGGACAGGTCGGCATACCGCCCGATGAGAGCGACGCGGCAAGTGCTTTCCTCCCTGTTGGGTCGAAATTGGGTGAGAGTTCGGAAAACCCTCTTTCCCATGGTATACTTACACAAAGACGGAGCGAGAGACGCTCCGAACCACCATGCCCACCTGTGACCACTGCGACGCGCACGTCTCCGAGCGTTTCGCCCGCGTGTTCGCCGACGAACACGGTGAGATACACGCGTGTATCGACTGTTCGGCGAACGCCGGCATCGCGGAGGCCTCCCGACAGCGCGCGCGGAAGGCGTAGACGACAGGGCGGAAACCAGCGGCTCCGGCTCTTACTGGTCGAGGGGGTCCTCTAGTTCACCCATCACAGCCTCCAGCGCGTCCGTCGCGGTGAGCAGGCCGACGACTTCGCCGTCCCGGAGCACGAGCGCTATCTCCTGGTTCTCCGCCTGGAACTGGTCGAAGGCGTCGCTGACGGTCGTGTTCCCGGCGAGCGTCATCGACGGGGACGCGATGTCCTCGAAGCTCTTCTCGCCGGATTCGAGTTCGTTGATGTTGTTCAGAATCGCGGGCGCGTAGACGATGCCGACGAAGTCGTCGAGACCCCCGCCGACGAGCGGGAAGCGGGTGTGGGGCGTCTCCTTGATCGTCTCGAGGTTGTCCTCGACGCTCGCCATCGTCGAGAGCGCGACGATGTCCTCGGCGTCGACCATGATGTCTTCGATGGGAATCTCGTCGACGGCGAGGGCGTTCAACACTTCCTCACGGCGCTCCGCGGGGAGTTCGCCCTCCTCCATCAGGGAGCCCATCCGGTTGCGCAGGTCGGCGCGGGACTCGATGACGTCCTCCTCCGTTTCGAGCCACGCGCCGGTCATCTCGACGCCGAAAATCTTCAGGGTTCCCTTCGCCACCCAGTCGCCGAGCGTGATGAGCGGCGAGATGGCGTAGTGGAACCAGTAGAGGGGCGCCGCGCCGTAGCGCGAGACGGTGCGCGAGCGTTCGACACCCAGATACGTCGGCGTCTGTTCCCCGTGGGTGAGGTGGAGGAGGTTGATGATGAGGAAGGCGATGATACCGCCGGCGCCGACCGAGGCGAGCGCCGTGTTCTCGAAGAAGGGCGCGAACAGCGCCGCCAGCGCGGGCTCGGCGACGATACCGACCGCAATCGAGGAGGCCGTAATCCCGACCTGGCAGGTCGTCAGGTAGATTTCGAGGTTGTTCGTCATCTCCCACGCGCGTTCGAGGGCGGCGTTCCCACCGACGAACTCCTCCTCGGTGAACTGCCGGGCGCGGGTCAGGGCGAACTCAATAGCGACGAAGAAGCCGTTGGCCAGTATGAGCCCGACGCCAGCTATCAGACGGACCACTATCTCCGCGGTCGTCAACCCCGTAGGTGTCATCGCCGGCACGTACCGCCAGCGGATGTAAATAAGTGGGGGCGGCCGCCACACGTCAACCCATATGAAATTCCAGTCGGTTTTAGGAGCGCCTAAAGTCCGTAACCGACTTAAACTATTAGGTTAGCCTAAAACTATGGCAGACGACAACGACGGGCGGTTCAGTCGGCGTCGCTACCTGAAAACCGGTTCGGCACTCGTTACGGGCGGCCTGTTCGCGGGCTGTTCGGGCGGCGGGAACGACGACCGGAGCGGTTCCGGTGGCGACGGAACGACGAACGCCACGACGGAGAGGGCCACATCCGAAGAGACAACCGACGAGGAGACGACATCGGAGGAGACGACTGAGTCCGTGGAACCCTACTCCGTCTCGATGGAGCCGATGGGCGCCGTCGAGTTCGAGTCGGTCCCCGAGACGTGGGTCGCGAACAACGGCAGTTGGGCCGACATGGGCACCGCCATCGGCCTCGAACCGCCCGAGGGCGTCTGGCTCACGGGCCGCTATCACACGCAGTACTACGACCCGATTCCGGACGTGTCCGTCGACAAGTCCGGGATGGTCTCGCTCTCGCAAAGCGGGAGCGTGAGCAAGGAACTCTTCTACGAGTTCGACGCCGACGTGCACGTGATGGACCCGAACTTCCTCGCGAACCGCTTCGGGAAGGGGTGGTCGGAGTCGGATATCGAGGACGTGCGGGAAATCGGCCCGTTCTTCGGGAACACCGTCTTCTCGCGGGGCTACGGCTGGCACAGCGACTACCGCTACTACTCGCTGATGGAGGCCTTCGAGAAGTTCGCGGCGGCGTTCCAAGAGACCGAGCGCTACGAGGCCTTCGAGGCCGTCCACGAGACGTTTCAGGAGAACCTCGCGCCCGTCGTCCCGGCCGAGCGCAGCGAACGGCCCTCGGCGGCCGTCATCTGGGGTGCCGGCGCCGAGCCCGAGACGCTCTATCCCTACATCATCGGCGAGGGGACGAGTTTCAAACACATGCGCGACCTCGGGGTGCGGGACGCCCTCGCGGACACCGACGTGAAGAACTTCCACTCCAGCCGGGGCGCCATCGACTTCGAAACCTTGCTCGACGTGAACCCGGAAACGATTCTCCTGCGCGGGCAGGAAGGCAAGACCGAGTCGGAGTTCCAAGACGTCGTCTCATTCCTCGAAAACCACCAGACGGCAAGCGCAATCGACGCCGTAGAGAACGGGAACGTCTACCGCGCGGGCGGGCTCTACCAGGGCCCCATCACGAACCTCGTCCTGACCCAGCGACTCGCGGCGGACCTCTACGGCGTCGAGGAACAGCTCTACGACGCGGGGCGCGTCTCCGACATCGTCAACGGAAGCTTCTGAGATGACCACGGAGAGCTACGACGTAGCGGTCGTCGGGGGCGGCCCGAGCGGCAGTTCGGCGGGGGTCTTCACCGGGCGATACGACCTCGACACCGTCGTCTTCGACGCCGGGAACGCGGCGCTCGCGCGCTCGGCCTACCTCACGAACTACCTCGGCTTCCCGGAGGGCGTCGACATCCCGACGTTCTACGACCTGATGGACCGCCACGTCCGCGAGGCGGGCTGTGAGAAGGTCGAGGAAACCGTCGACGCCGTCGAGCACGAGGGGAACGGCTTCCGCGTCGAAACCGCCGACGGAACGGTCGTCTCGGCCGACGACGTAATTGCGGCGGCGTGGTACGACGGGAGCTATCTCCGGCCGCTCGGGGACGAGCTCTTCGTCGAGGAGCGCCACGGCGGGGAAACGACCGAGAGCCTCGACCCCGACTACGCCGACGCGGAGGGGAGAACGCCCGTCGACGGCCTCTACATCGCGGCGCCGGCCGCGCGGCGCAACACGCAGGCGATCATCGCGGCGGGCAACGGCGCCCGCGTCGCCCGGGGGCTCATCGAGGACCGCCGCCGCGAACGGGGATATCCGGAGGGCGTCGTTCCCTACTACGACTGGGTCCGCAAGGAGCGCAACGTGACGGGCGAGTGGGCCGAACGCGACCGGTGGCGCGAGTGGTTCGCGACGCAGGCGGGCGAGCATGACCTGAGCGAGGCGCGCTTCGAGGAGCTTCGAGAGACGTACATCGACGACCGATTCGAGCAGGTCATCGACCGGGAGGAAACCGACGCACGGAAACGAGAGGGCACGGAAGCGCTCGTCATGGAACTCGGTCCGGAGCGTGTACTGGACGCCCTCGACGACGAAACGATAGCGGCATACCTGAAGAGCGAGGAATGAGCGGCGTACGCGAAGAGGAGTGGTTCGACCGCTCCCTGGTCGCCGTCTGTCTGGGGAGCCTGGCCATCGTCGCCGTCGCGGGGCTGGCCCAGGTCCGCTTTGGTTCCTACGAGATGACGCTGGGACAGGCGTGGGGCGGTGTTTTCGACCCCGCGGTCCTCCTCGACCCGCGCTGGTTGCTGAACTTCTTCCTCGGTGAGGGACTGATGCGGACGGTCACCGGCTTCGCGGGCGAGGAGCTTCCCGAACTGGCGACGGAGACGCTCGTCGTCTGGTCAATCCGTTTGCCGCGGGTGTTCGTGGCGATACTCGTCGGCGCAAACCTCGCCGTCTCGGGCGCCATCTTCCAGGCGGTCACGCGAAACGAATTAGCCAGTCCGTTCATCCTGGGCGTCTCGTCGGGCGCGGGCCTGATGATACTGCTCACGCTCGTCGTGCTCTCCGGGATGACCATCGCGCTCGGAGGAATCACGCTCACGCCGTCGGCGCTCCTGCCCGTCATCGCGGCGCTCGGGGGCGCGGCCGCGTTCCTTATCGTCTACGTCATCGCGTGGAAGAACGGAACCTCGCCCGTGCGGTTGGTGTTGGCGGGCGTTATTGTCAGCACCGTCTTCGGGAGCCTACAGACCGCGATGTTCTACTTCGCGGACGACCTGGGCGTGGTGCAGTCGGCCATCGAGTGGACGACCGGCTCGCTCACCGGGGTCGGCTGGGAGCAGGTCCGGATGGTGCTCCCGTGGACGGTGCTCGCGCTGGCGCTCGCGTTGCTGGCCGCGCGGCAGTTGAACGTCCTCCTGCTCGGCGAGCGCACCGCCAAATCGCTGGGCATGTCCGTCGAGAAGGTCCGCTTCGCGCTCTCCGGCGTGGCAGTTCTCGCCGCCGCGGCGAGCATCGCCGTCGCGGGCATCGTCGGCTTCGTCGGGCTCATCGTCCCCCACGTCGTGCGGAACCTGGTTGGCGGGGACAACCGACAGGTGCTCGTGGGCTGTCTGTTCGCCGGGCCGGCGCTGATGGTCGCGGCCGACGTGGGCGCGCGCCTCTTCTTCGCGGTAGTCACGGGCTCCCCCCAACAGATGCCCGTCGGCATCGTAACCGGGCTCGTCGGGGGTCCGTACTTCCTCTATCTGATGCGCCGCCAGGAGTCCATCGGCCAGCTCTGAAGGCGAACTCTCCCGGCCACGACGCGTTTCCGCAACCGCATCGCTCGGCCCCGAGAAGGTGGTTCCGTTGGCAGCCGGACCGAGCAAGGAATTTATATACCTCGCCGGTCGCCGCCACAGAGCCGTAACGCCCGAAAACGGGTTTTGGAGAGCCTAAAACCAGCGGACAGCTTCGCATCGGCTACAAGACTTAAGTTCGTAGCGGCCCTCGTTACGAGTGACTATGAGCACCCAAAAAGAAGCCCGGCAGCGAGCCGACCAAATCGAGGAGAACGCCCTGAACATCGACACGGAGAAGGCAGAACAGATAATCGACGCGCTCAACCGCGACCTCGCGAG
>JBEQBK010000090.1:0-10479 GCA_041639855.1 Halobacteriaceae archaeon
CGGACCTCGCCGTAGAACATGAAGTAGCCCAACACGAGCGAAGCGAGGGTCGCGAGCGCCACCGCCACCGGCAGCGCGAGCATCGTCGTCAGCGGGCTCGTGAGGTTCATACTTATCAGCGCGAAGCTGTAGCCGGCGACGCCGAAGAACACCACCTGTCCGAAGCTCAAGATGCCGGTGTACCCCCAGACGATGGCGAGCGACAGCCCGAGAATCGCGTACAACAGGTAGAACGCCGCCTGTCCCGCGGCGAACCCCCCGAATCCGATTGGGTAGCCGAAGAGGAGCGCGACGACCACAGCGAAGCCAACCCAGAAACGTCGCCCGTTGCCGACCGTGTTCGGCCCTTCGAGACGGGCGCGAGCGTGGCCGAGCATGTTCATCGCACCCATCTAGCTCCCCTCCATGCGGTCCCGAAGCCCCTCAACGACGCCCGTGAGGCCGTCCGAGAGGAACCGGATAATCAGGATGGCGGCCACGAGCAACGCGATACGACCGAAGAACAGGCTGTAGAGGTTCGTGAAGAAGGCGCTAATGGCGCCCAACACCCCGCCGGACAGCGTCGTGCCCAGAAGAACGGAGGGGCCCCCGACGACGACGGCAACGAAGGCCTCGACCAGGAACGACGAGCCCATCCCGGGAACGACGGTGAGCGTCGGTGCGTACAGCGCACCGGTGAGCCCCGCAAGCGCGGAGCCGATGACGAACGTCGTCATGTACATCCGGTCGGTGTCCACGCCCAGCGAACGGGCGGTGTCCGCGTCCTGAATCGTCGCCCGCGCGCGGATGCCGAACGACGTGCGCGTGAACACGAGATAGAGGCCGACGAGCACCGCGATGGCGACGAACGCCAAAGACACCCGGTACGTCGAGTAGGAGAACGCCCCGTACTCGATGTTGCCCAGCGGCGTCGATATCTGCGCGATGGAGTTGCCGAACACGATGCGGATCCCCTGCGTGAGGATGAGAGCGATGGCCCACGTCGCGACCATCGAGTCGAGCAGCCGGTCGTAGAGGGGTTCGACGACCTCCCGTCCGAACGCGTGCCCGGAGAGCCAGTTGAGCCACGCTCCGGAGACGACGCCTCGCTCGACGACGAAGCCCAACAGCGCGGTCAACACGACTCCGACGGCCATCGCCGCGGGCAGCGGCAGGCCCGCGTTCGACGTCAGGGCGGTGCCGTAGGCCCCGATCATGATGAATTCGCCGTGGCCGAGGTTGATGACGCCCATCATCCCGAAGATGACGGCGAGACCCACCGCCGACAGCACGATGAACGCGAAGCTGTCGGCGAACTGAAACAGTAAGTTGAGCGGGTTCATTCTGTGGTCGCGTCGGCCTCCTCGTAGTAGTCCGCAGGGATGTATTGGGTTGTCTCCGTCTCCTGAGTCAGGTCACAGCCGACCGTCTCGGAGAGGAACTGCTCAGGGATGAGCTGCTCGTCCTCGACGGTGATGTTGTGCTCCTCGTCACAGCGGAACACGCGCATATTGTGAGTCATGTGGTGGACGGGACCCTGCAGGGAGATGTCGCCTTCGGGCGCCTCCACGTCCATGCCCTTCTCCAGTTCTTCGATGATGTCCGCCTGGTTCGTCGACCCGACCGCCTCCGCGGCGCGAGCGTACATCTTGATGGAGAAGTAGTTGTTCACCGCCTCCTCGTTGATATACTCCGCGTCGGGGAACTTCTCGTAGAAGCGCTCGACGAAGTCCTGATTGCGCTCGGTGGGGATTTCCTCCATGTAGTTGAACCCGCCGTAGACGTTCGCCATCGCGGGCGCGTCCAGGCGTTTGTGCTGGTAGCCCTGGGCCATCACCGTGGAGGTGCCCATCGGGACGTTCAGCCCGGCGGAGGTGCGCTGGTTCCAGAAGGAGGTGTGGTTCGCGCCCACCAGGAGGGCCATCACGAAGTCCGGGTCCGCTTCCTGAATGTTGTTGATGGTCGAACCGAAATCGGTGACCGACAGGGGGATGAACTCCTCGCCGATGACGTTCGCGTCGTTCTCGTTGGCGAGCACGCGGACCCAGTCCGCGGAGAGCTGGCCGAAGTTGTAGTCCGCCGCGATGGTGTAGATGTCAGAGCCGAACTCCTCAACCATATAGGGGAGGACGCTGCCCAACTGCTGGCGGGCTGTCGCGCCCATACAGAAGGTGTACTTGTCACAGACGCCGCCCTCGTACTGCGTCGTGTAGAAGTACAGCTGTTCGTTCTGGTCGATAGTGGGGCGGATGGTCTCCCGGGTCGCGGAGGAGTAGCCCGCCCACAGCGCGTCGACGTTCTCCTCGTTGATCGCCTGTCTGGTGAGTTGCTGGTAGCGCTGGTTGTCCGATTGGGGGTCCGGCGTGAACGTCTCGATCTCGTTGCCCAGAATGCCGCCCTCCTCGTTGAGTTCCTCGATGGCGAGCATGCTGGCCTGGTACTTCGGCGTCCCGTTGAGCGCGAAGTTGCCCGAGCGGTCCTCGATGATGCCGAGTTTGACGGTATCCTCGCCGCCACCGCCGCCGCCGGTGAGACAGCCCGCGAGGCCGGCACCGACGACCGCGCCGCTCCCGGCGAGGAACTTCCGCCGGCTCGTGGTCCGGTCGGTCATTCGGCTGCCCCCCAAGACGAATCGCCTTTCAGAGCGCTTTCTACACTTTCTTTGGTTTTTGGCCCTGCATCCGCGCCAAGACTCGCTTTGTAAGCGACCATTTGTTTCCATCTACTCCGATATTCAGGACACTGAAAAGGCTTACCATATATTTGACTCCGAACCTCAAACGATGCCGGATTGTATAAGGTCCCTTAGTTTTAGTGGACGTTAAGAAATTTTGAGCATAATTTCCATACAATCGCTTTTCTGATGCCGCTATAGGCATACCGAGGAGAACATACCACGCATTCTATCACCAGTATCGGCATCAATTGTCCGATTATCGTGTTAATTTCTTCCTATCGGAAAGTATTTAGTCGAATTGGCGTAGATAGTCGGACGTGATGAATTCGAACCCACGTTCGCGGAGGGGTCCGCCGTGAAGGACGACGCGGTGCCCGGGGAAGTGCTGCCGGCGGAGGGAACCGTGACGATAAACGAGGGGCGGGAAACGGCGAGCGTGACCGTCGCCAACACCGGCGACCGGCCGGCACAGGTAGGCTCGCACTTCCACTTCTTCGAGGTGAACCGGGCCCTGGAGTTCGACCGCGTCGCCGCGTTTGGCAAGCGCCTGAACGTGCCCGCCGGCACCGCGGTCCGCTTCGAACCGGGCGACGAAAAGGAGGTAGAGTTGGTCGAACTCGGCGGGCGCAAGCGCGCCGTGGGGATGAACAACCTCACCGACGGCACCGTCGAGCGCGACCCTGTCGAGGCGGCCCGCGAGGCCGGCTTCGAGGTGGACGATGAGTAGGGACGTCGACCGGGCGGCGTACGCCGAGATGTACGGCCCGACGACGGGCGACAAACTGCGGCTGGGCGACACCTCTCTGCTGGCGGAGATCGAAGCTGACCTCCGCACGCCCGGCGACGAGGCGGTGTTCGGCGGCGGCAAGAGCTTGCGCGACGGGATGGGCATGTCGCCCGGCACGACGCAGGCCGAGGGCGCCCTCGACTGGGTGATACCCAACGCCACAGTCCTCGACCCGGTCCACGGCATCGTCGCCGCGGACGTCGGCGTCAGAAACGGGCGCATCGCGGGCATCGGCAAGGCGGGGAACCCGGATACGATGGACGGCGTCGACATGGTCGTCGGGGCCTCGACGGACGTTTACCCCGCAGAGGGGAAGATTCTCACCCCGGGCGCGCTGGACATCCACGTTCACTTCAACTCCGCCCAGCTCCACGAGCACGCGCTCGCGTCGGGCATCACGACGATGCTCGGTGGCGGCTACGGCGGGGGCGCGACGACGTGCACGACCGGCCCGGAGAACATCAAGCGCTTCCTCCAGGCCGCGGAGGAGTGGCCCGTCAACGTCGGCTTCTACGGGAAGGGCAACGCCTCCGAGCCGGCGCCCCTCCGCGAGCAGGCCGAGGCCGGCGCCGCGGGGCTCAAGATTCACGAGGACTGGGGCGCGACCCCCGGCGCCATCGACACCTGCCTCTCCGTCGCCGAGGAGGAGGACCTCCAGGTGGCGATGCACACGGACACGCTCAACGAGACCGGCTTCGTGGAGAACACCCTCGAAGCGGTCGACGGGCGAACCGTCCACCTGTTCCACATCGAGGGCGCGGGGGGCGGGCACGCGCCGGACATCATGGAGGCCGTCGAGCGCGCGAACGTACTCCCGTCCTCGACGAACCCCTCGATGCCCTACACGACGAACACCTTCGACGAGCATCTGGACATGGTGATGGTCTGTCACCACCTCAACCCCGACGTGCCCGAGGACGTCGCCTTCGCGGAGTCGCGCATCCGCGCGGAGACCATCGCCGCCGAGGACGTGCTCCACGACACCGGCGCCATCTCGATGATGACCAGCGACTCCCAAGCGATGGGTCGGATGGCGGAGGTCGTCTCCCGAACGTGGCAGACCGCCTCGAAGATGAAAGACCAGCGGGGGCTCCTCCCCGAGGACGAGGGCAGCGAGGCCGACAACCACCGCATCAAACGCTATCTCGCGAAGTACACCATCAACCCGGCGCGCGCGGCCGGCATCGACGACTACGTCGGTACCCTCGAGGAGGGGAAGCTCGCGGACTTCGTCCTCTGGGAGCCCGCCTTCTTCGGTATCAAGCCCACGGTGACGTTCAAGGGCGGTTTTCCCGTGTACGGCGAGATGGGCGAGGCGAACGGCTCGCTGATGACCTGCGAACCGATGAAGCAGCGCCCCCGGGCGGGCGCGATGGGGAAGGCCCGGACCGCGACCTCGATGGCCTTCGTGAGCCAGGCGGCCGCCGAGGCCGGCGTCGGCGAGGAGTACGGCCTCGAAAGCGAGGTCGTCGCCGTCTCCGGCGCGCGCACCCTGGACAAATCCGATATGCTGTACAACGACACCCGTCCCGACGACATCGACATCGACCCCGAGACGTTCGAGGTCGAGGTGGACGGCGAGACGGTGACCTGCGACCCCGCCGAGGAGGTCGCCCTCGGCCAGCGCTACATGCTCTAATGATACGACACGACAACGGAGGGCAGCAACGATGAACCTCACACCCAAAGAAGAGGAACGCCTGACCGTGTTCATGGCCGCCGAGCTGGCGCGGCGGCGCAAGGAGCGCGGCGTGGTTCTCAACCACCCCGAGGCGGTCGCATACATCTCCGATTGGTGTATCGAGCGGGCCCGCGAGGGTGAGAGCGTCGCCGAGATCCGTGCGGGTGCGTCCCAACTGCTCACCCGGGAAGACGTGATGGACGGCGTCCCCGAGATGATAGACATGGTCCAGGTCGAGCCGGTGTTCCCGGACGGGACGAAGCTCGTGACGGTCCACGACCCCATCCGCTCCGCCCCCGAGGAGCCCGAATCATGAGCCGGACCCACCGCGACGTGGCGACCGTCGGCGTCGGCGGCCCCGTCGGCTCCGGGAAGACCTCGCTCATCGGGGAGGTCGTTCCCGAGCTCCGGGAGCAGGGCCTCGACGTGGGCGTTATCGCCAACGATATCCTCACCCAGGAGGACGCCGACGCGCTCCGCGAGCGCTTCGCCGGCATCGTCCCCGAGGACCTCGTCACCGGCGTCGAGACGGGCGCCTGTCCGCACACCGGCATCCGGGAGGACCCCTCGATGAACCTCCGGCAGGTCGACGCCTTCCTCGACGAGCATCCGGAGCTCGACATCGTCGTCATCGAGAGCGGCGGCGACAACCTCGCGGCCACCTTCAGCCCCGAGCTCGCGGACTACTACATGTACGTCATCTCGGTCGCGGAGGGCGACGACATCCCCCGCAAACGGGGCCCTGGCGTCGTGGACGCCGATTTGTTGGTCATCAACAAAACCGATTTGGCCCCCCACGTCGGCGCCGACATCGACACGATGACCCGCGACGCCAGGAGCGTCCGCGACGGCCCCCACGTCCTCACCGACTGCAAGCGCTCGGAGGGCGTCGACTCGGTCGTCGAGCACGTCCGCTCGGAGGTGTTGTTCGCGTAGATGGCGGCCCTCCACCCCTCCTTCGAGGCGTACGCCGAGGAACCCGTCCCCGCCGCCGACGTGGGCGCGCCCGGCAAGGACGGCGAACTCCGGTTGACATTCGCCGAGCGCAACGGGACGAGCGAGCTCGTCCGGGACTACGCCCGGGTGCCGTTCCACCTCTCGGGAACCCTCTCGAACGGCGACGAGCTCGGTGCGGCGACGGCGTACATCCAGAACCCGACGGCGGGCATCGCGCAGGGCGACCGCCACAGCGCGGACATCGAGGCCGAACCCGGCGCCCGCGCGCTCGTGAGCACGGGGAGCGCGACGAAGGTCCTCCGGATGGAGCACAACTACGGTCGCGTCGAGACGAATATCGACATCGGCGAGGGCGCACACGTCGAGTACGTCCCCGACCAGACCATCCTCCACCGTGACGCCCGCTACCACGGGGAAACGACCGTCTCGCTGGCCGAGGGTGCGTCCGCCATCGTGAGCGAAATCGTCGTTCCCGGACGGCTGGCCCGCGGCGAGGCCTTCGAGTTCGGTCGCTACTTCAGCCGAACGACCGCCACCGACCCCGAAGGGCTCCTGCTGGACGACACGACCCACCTCTGTCCCGACGAGTCCGACCCGCGACGGCGGGGCGTTCTCGGCGACCACGCGGTGTACGGTACCCTCTACGCGCTGGCCCCGGACCACGACACGACTGAGCTTGCGGACGCCGTCCACGACCGGCTCGAAGGCGAAGCGGCGCGCGCGAGCGCCTCCGCGCTCCCCCGGGAGGGCGGCGTGTCGGTCCGGGCACTGGCCGAGAAGGCCGAGGATGCGAAGGCCGCGCTGACGGCGGCGTGGGACGAGTGTCGCCGCACCCTCGTCGGCGCCGGCGCGCCGGACCTCAGAAAGCCATGATCGTCGTCGACAGCTACGTCGGCAACGCGGAGGAGGACCCCGCCGTCGAGATGCGCCTTGCGGAGGAAGACGCACGGACGATAACCGTCGACGAGGCACAGCGCCAGCGCTCCCGGTTCAAGACGACCGCGGACGATGGCAGCGAGGTCGGCGTCGTCGTCCCGTTCGGCGGAAACCTTCGCGGCGGTGACGTCTTCGAGGGCGACGGGGCCCTCGTCCGGGTAGAGCTCGCCCCGCGAGACGCGCTGGTCGTGGACTTCGAGACAGTCGAGCCCTCTCACGGAGCGATGCTCGCCTGCGTCCGGTGGGCACACGACCTCGGGAACCGCCACCGGAACCTCACGGTCCAGGGGTGTACGGCCGTCGTTCCCGTCGAGGACGACACCGACGCGACGCGGCTGCGCGAGGACGTCGCGGACCACCTCCCCGGCGCGACGGTGCGCCGCGAAGCGGTCGACCCCGGCGTCTTGGACGACGACGTGGCCGACCACAGCCACGGGGGCGAGGCCTGAATGGAGCCCGGCGCCGCCTTCGCCGCGCTCCGCCTGGGTGACTCCTTTCTGCCCACAGGGGGGTACACCGCCTCCTACGGGCTGGAGGGGTTCGCGGCCGACGACGACTTCGGGACCGACGAACTGGAAGAGCTGCTCGGCTCCTACGTCCGGGGGCAGGTCGGCCCCTGTGACATGGTCGCGACCCGCGCGGCCCACCGGGCGACCCGGGAGGCGGAGTTCGACGCCGTCGAGCGGGTCGACGAGCGGGTCCGGGCCGTCACGCTCTCCGCGGAGGCCCGCGAGAGCGCGAGCGCCGCCGGGCAGCGCCTGCTCGGGCTCCACGCCGACCTCGGCTGTGAAGCCGCCGAAACGTACCAAGCGCGGGTCCAGAAAGGTGCTCCCGGGAACGCTCCGGTCGCGACCGGCGTCGTGGCCGCAGCCTACGACGTCCCTCCCGATACGGCGGCCGTGTTGCAGGGCTACGCCTTCCTCCGCGACCAGCTGGGCGCCGCCCAGCGGGTCTGCCGGCTGGGCCACACCGAGGCTCAGCGGATACTCGTGGCGCTGAAACCCGAGCTGCTCGCCGCCGCCGAGGTCGCGGGCGAGCGGGACGTCGAGGATATCGCGTCGTTCGCCCCCGAAGTCGAAACCCACGCCTTCGAGCACGAGCGGGCCGAGCGTCGGCTGTTCGTCAGCTGACTGCCCTACTTCTCGACGTCCAGCAGGGCGACCCGTTCGCGGACCAGTTCGGGGAGGGACGCGGCGCTCGCACTCCGTTCCACGTCGCCGACGGCGAAGAAGTCGGCGAGGCGCTCCTCGTCGGGGGTGCCGAGCGTGGTGGCCGATTCGAGGCGCTTCGCGATGTCGGCCGCCGCACGGCGCTCGGCCGGCGACGGCTCGGCGGGCTCCCCCGGGCGGAGCCGCCCGTCGTCAACGACGGCGACCGCCGGCGTCTTTCCCTCGGTGACGCCCATCGCCAGCGCCTCGCGTATCTGTCGGCGGCCCGCGGCGTACAGCAGTATCTCGACCGCGCGGTCGTCGGCTACGTTCTCGTCGCGCTCGACCGAACGGTTCGCGTGCCCGACGGCCGAGCGGAGGTGTGCGGCGTCGGCAACGAGCCCCGCGTCGAGGACTTGGACCGCGACGCCGTGGTCCCCGCTGACCGCGGCGACCCGTTCGACGAACGCGTCGACGTCGTCGACGTCCGCGATTCCTTCGACGAGCTTCACCCAAAATCACCCAGGTTGGACTGGTCCTCGGCGTCTGCGTCGGCGCTTCCCCCCTCGGTGGTACTCGTGAACGCCGTACCGCCCTCCTCCTCGACACCGTCCAACGAGGGGTTCGGGTGGCCGGCGTTTTCGAGGACGGTTTCCGTGGTTTTGCGCCGCCCGCCCAGCGCCGCCAGCACCTCGCCCTTCTCGGCCTCGCGGAGGTCCGCGCGCTCTTCGATACCCGCCCGGTAGAGGCGGCGGGCTCGCTTGCGGCCGACCTCGCGCACGTCCGCCAAATCGAGGAGTTCCTCGCGGACGCCGTACTCGACGCGCAGTCGGGCGCGCCTGACGGCCGCCGCGCTCGCGAGGCCGAGTTCGCCGGCCAGCCGTTCGGCCGCGCCCAGCAGCCAGCTCGCGGTCTCGACCTTCCCGCGCACGTCGCCCGGCCCGACGCCGTAGCGCTCGGTGATGCGCTCTTCGTCGACCTCGTCGGCCCAGTCCTCCAGGAGGCGCGCTGTCTTGAGCGCCGAGAGCCAGTCCTCCCACTCGGACTCCTGGTACTCCGTGGGCGCTCGGCCCAGCAGTTCGTCCTCGCGCTCGTAGGCGAGTTCGGTGTAGCGCTCCTCGTCCCCGCTCCGGAGATAGAGTTCGTACATGTCCGGGGTGCGTGAGACGAGGTGATAGCAGCCCAGCGCGGTTACCTCGGAGTCGCCTTTGTCGCCGGCGAGTTCCGAGGCCTGCTGAAAGCCGGTGTTC
Source organism: Halobacteriaceae archaeon (assembly GCA_041639855.1). Taxonomy (GTDB): domain Archaea; phylum Halobacteriota; class Halobacteria; order Halobacteriales; family Halobacteriaceae; genus JBEQBK01. The sequence continues at coordinate 9,416 of JBEQBK010000090.1, forward strand.
TCCTTCGCGCCGGACCCGCCCCCGCCGGCTTCGAGGCCGTCCACGATGGTCGCCGCGCTCATCGGGTCGATGTACAGTTGGGAGACGAGGTGGCCCAAGCTCGTCGCGGCGAGGTCGTCGCCCGACCCGTCGGAGGCGCGTCGCCGCTCCAGAAAGTCGTTGACGACCAGATACTCCACGACGGCGTCGGTCACCCGTTCGAGCTCTTGGGTGCTCTCGGTTTGGGTCGCGTAGAGGGTGTCGTCCAGGAATTCGAGGAGCTCCGCACGCGTCGTCGCGAACCCGGTGGCGACGGTGGCGAGGACGTGGGTCCGCAGGGCGGGCTCGGCCGCGAGCTTCGAGCGCACGGCCTCGGGGTCGGCGTGGACGTAGCGCTCGAAGAGTTCCTCCTTCTCGTCGGTGTGGGAGGCCAGCAGGACGGCCTCGCCGTAGTCGTCCCGTCCGGGACGACCCGCGCGGCCGAACATCTGGTGGACCTCCAGCACGGAGAGGGGCGCCATCCCCCCCGCGGTGCCGTCGTAGCGCTTCCAGTCCCGGACGATGACCCGCCGGCTGGGGGTGTTCACGCCCGCCGCGAGCGTCGGTGTCGCACAGACGACCTTGATTTCCCGTTCTCTGAACGCGTCCTCCACGAGCGAACGATGCTCCGAGCTGAGTCCGGCGTGGTGGAAGGCGGCGCCGCCCGAGACGGCGTCGCTCAAATCGCGGCTCGTCTCGGTCTCCGAGACGTTTCGCAACTCGGCCGCGAGGTCGTCGAGCCGGTCCAGCTCGTCGCCACCGAGTTCGGGCGCCACGACCCCCGAGAGGCGGTCGGCGGCCGCCTCCGCGTTGCGTCGGGAGTTGACGAAGACGAGCGCGGAGCCGCCCTCCCGGACGATGTCACGGACGAGCGCCGCGGTCTGTTTCTCGTTGCTTCGGACCTGCACCTCGCGGCTCGACCCGTCGTCGAACTGGATGGCGTTGCCGTGGTGGACGCCCGTTTTCAACTCGATGGGGCGCCACGACGAGTCCACGAGTTCGGCGTCGAGCCACTCGGCGACGGCGTCGGCGTTCCCCACCGTCGC
>JBEQBK010000091.1:0-10476 GCA_041639855.1 Halobacteriaceae archaeon
CTCGCCGTCGAGGCGGGCCTCGCGTACGCCCACGACGTGCCGGTCGTCGCGTTGAAGACGGACATCAGGATTCACGCACAGGACGAACCCCTCAAGGCGATGCTGTTCGGCGTGATAGAAGAGATAACGGAGACGCCCGAAGCGCTGGTAGAAGAGCTGAACGCCCTCGAACCTCAGTAGGCGTCGATGGCGTCCATCAAGGTTTCTTCGTCGGTCGTGAACTCGGCGAGAACGCCATAAACCATCGCGTTGAGGTGTTGTCCCTCCCGGAACGTCCGCTCGTCGGTCTTCAGGCCGAACACCGGCAGGTCGTGTTCGTGGGCGATACCGAGTTCGATCATCACGCCCTCGTCGGGCACGCGGCCGTCGAGGACCGCGACCACGCCCTCCGATTCGACGACGCCGCGCCGGTCGAGTTCGAAGATACGGTCCATGCGCTTCGCTCCGCTGGCGTCGATATCCTCCGATTCGATGCCGTCGCGCTGGGGGAGGAACACGTCGTGCCCTCGATTCTCTAACTCGGCGCAGAGGCTGGCGTTGAACGCCCGCTCAGTCGGGTTGAACAGCGGCGCCGCGAGGTAGAGCCTCACGAGTCCTCACCCGGTTCGTAGTTTTCGCCCGCCGCGCTCGGGATGTGGGACTTCCCGACGAAGACGAACGCGACGATGACCATCACGTAGGGAAGCGTCCGCACGAGTTGGTCGGGCACGTCGTAGCTAGGAAGCGACTGGAGCTGGAGTTGTAGGGCGTCGAGCCCGCCAAAGAGCACGGCGGCGCCGAAGGTCCCGACCGGGTTGTAGTTCCCGAAAATGTAGGACGCAATAGCGATGAACCCCCGTCCGTTAACCATCGTCTGACCCGTGCCGATGAAGGTGCCCACCTGTCCCAACGAGAGGCCGGCTCCCCCGAGTCCAGCGAGAACGCCGGAGAGGACAATACTCCCGTAGCGCACGCGATTCACGTCCACGCCCGCTGTGTCGAGGGCCTCCGGGTTCTCGCCGCTCGCCCGTATCCAGCGGCCGTACTTCGTCCGGTTGAGGAGGACCCAGACGAACGCCACGCCCGCGAAGGTCAGGTAGACGAAGGGGCTGGCGTCGAAAACAATCGTCCCGACGAAGGGAATCTCGGAGAGCACCGGCACCGTCCAGTTGTCGAGGGTGCCGACGCTCGTCCCCGAGTTCGGGCCGCCGTAATAAACGACCGCGATGAACGGCGCCAGCCCGAGCGCGACCAGCCAGACGGCGAGGCCGGCGATAATCTGGTTCGCGCGGAACTCGATACACGTCACCGCGAACAGTAGGGCGAGCGCGACCGTCGCCAGCACCGCCGCGAGGACGCCCGCCCACTTCGCGGGAAACCCGCCGGTCCCGCCCGTGAGGTCCGCGACGAACACGCCCGTGAACGCGGAGATGATGAGAAAGCCCTCGATGCCGATGTTCGTCACGCCGCTCTTCTCGGAGACGAGACCGCCGAGTCCCCCCAAAACGAGGGGAACCGCCAGCCGAAGCGCCGCGCTGTACGTGTTCGTCTGCGTGAGGACGTTCCCGAGCGCCGAAGCTTCGGCCGGGAAGAAGAGAACGAGCGCAACGGCGAGGACGGCCAGCCCGCCCAGCACGCCGGCGAGGGTGCGTCTACGCATCGCTCACCCCCACGAGGCGCTCGCCGAACGCCCGGAAGAACGCGGGCATAGCGATGAACAGGATGACCAGCCCCCGTATCACGGCCACCAGTTCACGGGGCACGTCCGTGGCGAACTCGATGGCCACGGAGCCGCTGTTGAGCATTCCGAACAGCGCGGCCGCCGGGAGCACGCCGGCGGGGTTGTTGCCCGCGAGGATGGAGACGGTGATGCCGTCGAAGCCGTAGCTCGCCATCCCGGGCGACCAGCCGCCGTACACCATCATCGCCCAGACGGCGCCGCCGACGCCGGCGAGCGCGCCGGAGAGCGCCATACTCGCTACCGTCGTCGCGGCGGCGTTCACGCCGGCGTACTCCGCGGCCTTCGACTGGAGCCCACTGATACGGAAGTCGTAGCCCGGCCGCGTGTACGTGAGGAGGTAGAACACGCCCGCGAGCAGCGCGAGCGCCGCCAGCAACGCGAGCACCGAGAAGTCCCCGCGCCGGTCGGCGATGATGGGCGTGAACGTCGCCGCGTCGGGCAGCGGCGACGTTTCGGTGAGCTGGCTGTCGGGGTTCTGGAAGTACGCCGTGACGAGGAAGTACGCCACGTTCGTGGCGATGGCGTTGAGCATGATGGTCGTAATGACCTCGTTGGCGTCGCCGTACACCTTCAGAACCCCCGGAATCGCGCCGTACAGCCCGCCGACGATGCCGCCGACGAGCAGGCCCGTCGGCAGGAGGACGGCGGAGCCGACCGTCCCCCCAGGCACCAACGGCGCGATGGCGAGCAAGGTGACGGTCGCGGCGATGGACCCGAGGACCATCTGGCCTTGCGAGCCGATGTTGAACAGCCCCGAGCGGAAGGCCACCGCGACGGAGAGCCCCGCGAAGAGGAGCAAGGTGAGTTCTCGGAGGGTCAACACGAGGTTGGTCGGGTCGGTGAGCGACCGCACGAACAGGAGTTCGAACGTGTTGAACGGGTCGTAACAGAGCGTCGCGCCCCCGAGGGAGAGCCAGGCCTCCGTACAGGTGGCGAACAAACCCGAGACGACGAGGAGAACCCCACCCACGACGACCGAGGCGAGGATGGCGACGACCGAGATAGCCAGAAACTCCAGGCGGGACGCGTCGACGAGGCCCAACACGAACGAGCGGAGGCGCTCGCGCATCAGCGTTCCTCCGGCCGCTCGCCGGCCATCAACAGCCCGATCTCGTCTTCCGTGTAGTTCGCCGGGTCGACCGTGTCGGTGAACTCGCCGCCGTACATCACCGCCATCCTATCGGAGAGCGCCATCACTTCGTCGAGCTTCGAGGAGACCAACAGGACCGCGTGGCCCTCCGAGCGCACGTCCAGCAGCCGTTCTTGGATGAACTCGATGGAGCCCACGTCGACGCCCCGCGTCGGGTGCGAGGCGACGAGCACGTCCGGGTCGCGCTCGAACTCCCGGCCGACGATGAACTTCTGTGCGTTCCCGCCCGAGAGCGAACCCGCCCGTTCCTCCGGGTTCCCGGGGCGCACGTCGTAGCGCTCGATGACCTCCCCGACGTGCTCGCGGACGGCGTCCCACTTGAGCCGGAGGCCGTCGCTAAACGCCCGCTCGCGCTGGTTGCCCAGAAGCCCGTTGTATCGCAAATCGAGGTCCATCACCAGCCCCCGAGTCTGTCGGTCTTCGGGGATGTAAGCCATCCCGGCGTCGATGCACGCCGCGCGCGAGCGCCCCGCGAGCGACTCGCCGGAAACCGTTATGTCGCCGGCTTCGACCCCCCGGAGACCGGTTATCGCTTCGACCAGCTCGTTCTGGCCGTTGCCGTCCACGCCGGCGATGCCGAATATCTCGCCCGCGCGGACCTCGAAGTCGATGTCGCGGACGGACGAGACGTTCTCCGTCTCCGCGACGGTCAATCCCGACACGTCGAGGAGAGTCTCGCCCGCCGCGACCGGCTCCTTCTCCACATCGAGGAGGACCTCGCGGCCGACCATCAACTCGGCAAGCTCTTCGGCGGTCGTCTCGGCCGGGTCGACGGAGCCGACGTTCGCCCCGTCGCGGAGGACGGTCACGCGGTCGGCGACGGCCATCACCTCGCCAAGCTTGTGCGTGATGAAGATAATCGTCTTGCCCTCCGCCTTCAGCGAACGCAGGATGCCGAACAGCTCCTCGACCTCCTGGGGCGTGAGGACGGCGGTTGGCTCGTCGAGGATGATGACCTCGGCGCCCCGCGAGAGCGTCTTCAGAATCTCGACGCGCTGTTGGACGCCGACGCTCACGTCGCCGACGAGCGCGTCGGGGTCGAGCGCGAAGCCGTACTCGTCGCTGAGCTCCCGGACGCGCTCGCGTTCGCCCTCGTGGTCGAGGAGACTCCCTGACTCCTCGCCGAGAAATATGTTCTCGGCGACGGTCATCGTGTCCACCAACATGTAGTGTTGGTGTACCATCCCCACCCCGGCCTCAATAGCGTCCCGCGGCGAGTCGAACGCGCGGGGTTCGCCGTCGACGCGTATCTCGCCCGAATCGGGCGGGAAGTGGCCGTAGAGGACCTTCATCAGGGTGGACTTTCCCGCTCCGTTCTCGCCGAGTAACGCGTGAATGGAACCCGGGTCGGCCGCGAAGTCCACCTCGTCGTTGGCGACGGTGTCGCCGAACGTCTTCGTGATGTCGCTGAGCGTGACGCTCGCCGCCATCAGTTGGCCCCGCGTGCCAGCATTACAGTTCGCTCGGGACCTCGATGTCGCCGTCGATGATGGCCTGACGCTTCGTCTCGACGGCGTCCTTCACCTCTTGGGGAATATCGGAGCCGAGTTGGTCGCCCCACGCGACGCCAACCCCCTCGGATTCGAGGCCGAGCGCGACGTTCGTGGAGCCGTCGAACTCGCCGTTCACGACGGCCTCGATGCCCTCGTAGACGGCCGCGTCGGTCTGTTTTATCATACTGCCCAGAATCACGTCCGCGTAGTTCGGTTGGGTGACCGACTTGGGTGTGTCCGACCCGAACGAGAAACGGGAATCCTCCTGTGCGGCCTGAAAGACGCCGACTCCGGAACCGCCCGCCGCGGGGTAGATGATGTCCGCGCCGTTGGAGTACATCCCTTTCGCGCTCTCCTTTGCGGTCGCGGGGTCCGAGAACGACCCGACGTAGGACGCGAGCACCTCCATTTCGTCGTCGACGTCCTGCGCTCCGGCCTCGTAGCCCGCGCGGAACTTGTTGATAAGGAAGCTGTCGGTGCCGCCGACGAAGCCGAGCGTCTTCGTGTCCGCGGTGGTCTCGCCGCCGTCCGCCGCGAAGGATTGGGTCGTCAGGTGCGCACCGATGGTACCGATGAGGAAGGCGCCCTTGTGCTCCTGGAAGGTGTAGCCCGTGACGTTGGGTTCGTCTACCGTCGCGTCGACGATCATGAACTGCTGGTCGGGGTTGTTCGGCGCGACCTCCGAGAGCGCCGACGCCTGCGTGTAGCCGATACAGCAGACCAAGTCGTACTCGGGGTCCGTCGAGCCCGCGAAGCGCGACTGGTACTGGCGGAGTTGGGTTTCGTCGTCGGGTTGTGCCATGTCGAAACTGATACCCAACTCTTCTTCCGCGCGTTGGACGCCCTCGTGGGCGAGGTCGTTGAACCCTTGGTCGCCCAGCCCACCGACACCCAATACCAGACCGACGTTCGCCGTCGGGCCGTCGGAGCCCGAACCGCCGCTCGCGCTGGCGTTGGTTGCGTTGCCCCCACCACCGGAGCCGCTCTCGCCACCGCCGGACGAACAGCCGGCGAGCAGTCCGACGCCCGCAACACCTGTCGCTTTCAACCAGCTACGACGGCTCTTCTTTCCAGCCATACCTGAAAACAACGCTGTTTTATAATAAGAATTCCGTTCAAGGTAAACATTCAATTTGTTCTGTGCGCAAAACCGTGACAATCGTAGCTATCAGTTTCGTGAAAGTGGTCGAACGAAAAGAAAAGTTACTCCCCGAGCGCCTCGCGGATCTTCTCCGCAGTGATGGGCATCTCGGTGATGCGGACCCCGACAGCGTCGCGGACGGCGCTCGAAAGCGCGGGCGGCACGGTGTTCGTGGGTACTTCCGCCACTGCTTTCGCGCCGAACGGACCCGTCGGTTCGTGGGTCTCCACGAGGATGGCTTCGACGGGCGGCGACTCCGCGGCGGTGGGGAAGTCGTACTCCCCGAAGTCGCGCACCTCACACCGCCCTTCGTCGTCGAAGGTGACGCCCTCGTTGACGGCCAACTCGTAGCTCATGTGGTTGGCACCCTCGATTTGCCCCTCCGCCATGCCAGGGTTGATGGCGACGCCACAGTCCACTGCGACGACCAAGTCGTGAACCTCGAACTCCCCCGTCTCCTCGTTGACCGTCACGTCCACGAACTGCGCCGCGAACGGGGGCGGCGACTCGTCGGTCGAGTGGGTACCCTTTCCGAGGATGTGTTCGCGCTCCTCCTCGCCGTACACCGACTCGTAGCCGACCTCTTCGAGCGAAACGGACTCGCCCGTCACCGTCGAGCGCACGGCGCCGTCGCCCGTCTCCAGTTCGTCCTCGGGTTCGTCGAGCATCTTCGACGCCCAGTAGAGGATTCGTTCCTTGGCGTCCTCCGCGGCCTTCTTGACGGCCATCCCGCTGATGTAGGTGGTCGAGGAGGCGTAGGCGCCGTAGTCGAAGGGTGTGTGGTCCGTATCGGAGGTCTTGATGACGATGTCCGTCGCGTCGCAGCCCAGCACTTCGGCGGCTATCTGGACGAACGCGGTGTCCGCGCCGGTCCCGATATCGACGCCGCCGACGTGGACGTGGAACGTGCCGTCCTCGTTCATCATCACCTGTGCGCCGCCGAGTTCGTCACCGGCGACGCCGGTTCCCTGCGCGGCGAGGGCCATCCCCATTCCGCGGTGCAGGTGTTCCGCCTCGGGCTGTTCGACATCGTCCCAGCCGATGGCCTCCTTCCCACGCTCGATGCACTCGTCGAGGCCACAGGAGTGGATGGTCCGTTCGGCTCCTTCCCCGCCCATCATACCGGCTATCTCGTCGGTCTCGCCGACCTCCATGTAGTGTCGCTGGCGGAGTTCGACCGGGTCCAAATCCAACTCGGCGGCCACCTCGTCCATGTGGCCTTCGAGCGCGAGCGTTCCCTGAGGCGCGCCGTACCCCCGCATCGCCCCGGTTTGGGGCGTGTTCGTGTGGACGATATCCGCGCTGAATTTCACGTTCTCCACTTTCGAGTACAGCGGGAGGGGTTTGGAACCGACGTTGCCGGCGACCGTCATCCCGTGGCTCCCGTACGCACCGGTGTTCGAGAGCGCGTAGAGTTCGAGCGCCTCGATGTCGCCGTCGTCGGTAACCGCGCTCCGCGCTCGCACCTTCATCGGGTGGCGGGTCCGCATCGCCCCGAACTCCTCCTCGCGGCTGGCCTCGCAGAGGACGGGCCGCTGGGCCGCAAGCGAGAGCGCGAGCGCGAGGGGTTCGACGACCATCGCCTGTTTCCCGCCGAACCCGCCGCCGACGCGGGGTTTCTTCACGCGCACGTCGCCCAGCGGCGCGTCGAAGAGGTGGGCCAGCTGCCGGCGGGTGTGGTTCGGAACTTGCGTGCTGGAGACGACGACGTGGCGGTCGTCCTCGTCGGTGTACGCCAGCGCCGTGTGCGGCTCGACCTGCGCGTGGGACTGCCGGATGGACTCCCACTCCGTCTCGTGGACGTGTAGGTCATCACGCTCGAACACCGATTCGGGGTCCCCTACCGTCCCCTCGATGCGGGACATCCGGTTGCGCGAGTAGTCGTGACCGACGATTTCGTTCTCGACCTCGTCGTCCTCGAAGAGCCGGGTCGCGTCCTCGCTGAACGCCTCCTCCGGGTCGAGGACGTAGTCGAACTCCTCGTACTCGACATCGATGGCCTCGACCGCCCGCTCCGCGGTGGGCTCGTCCTCGGCGGCGACGGCGGCGATGGGGTCGCCGACGTATCTGACCCGCTCGTTGAGGACGCGCATGTCCCACGGCGAGGGTTCGGGGTAGGACTGCCCCGCCGAGGTGTAGAGCCCGTCCGGAACTTCGGGCGAATCCGGCGTGAGCACCGCGTACACGCCTTCCATCTCCTCCGCCGCCGTCGTGTCGATGCTCGTGACCCTCCCGTTCGGTATTGCCGAGCGCAGGACGGCCGCGTGAGCCAGGTCCGGGAAGCGCTCGCCGTAGTCGGCGGTGTAGGCCGCCTCGCCGGTGACGAGCTTCCGGTCGTCGGTCTTCTCGACGCGGTGGGCGACTTGGTCGCGTTCGTCCGCCGCGCCCCCCTCGAACTCCTCGCTCGGAGCGTCGAGGGCATCGGGTGCGGACGCCGCGCCGCCGTCGGGTTTCGGCTCCTCACTCATCGCTACCACCCGGCACGCCGCCGTCCGCGGCGAGCGTGTCCATCCGTCCCGCGGCGTCCTGTATCGCCTCGACGGGTTTCTGGTAGCCGGTACAGCGACAGACATTATCGTCGATGGCCTCGCGAATCTCCGCCTCCGTCGGGTCGGGGTTCTCCTCTAAGAGCGCCGTCGCGGAGAGGATCATCCCCGGGATGCAGAAGCCACACTGCACCGCGAAGTGGTCCACGAAAGCCTCCTGGACGGGGTGGAGGTCGGATTGGGTGCCGAGCGCGGCGACCGTCTCGACGGATTCGCCGGCGGCGTCGGCCGCGGCCATCCCGCAGGCCATCGTCGGGTCGCCGTTCACGAGGACGGTCGACGCGCCACAACTCCCGCCGTCGCAGCCGCACTTGACCTCCGTGTGCCCGTGGCGGCGGAGCGTCGCGGCCAGGTCCTCCTCCGGAGGTGCGTCTATACGTTCTGTACTTCCGTTGATTTCGAGTTCTATTTGCACGTTGAATACCCTCCGAACGCCTCTTCAGGCGTACGTCCGTTTCGTTTCTACTCTGTGAGATGGAGATACATATATCTGTGGTGGGGCTACTCGTCGAGCGCCTCGCGTATCTTCTCCGGGGTGATTGGCAGGTCGGTGATGCGAACGCCGACGGCCTCCCGGATGGCGTTGCTCAGCGCGGGCGGCACGGCGTTCGTCGGGAGTTCGGCGACGGACTTCGCGCCGAAGGGACCCGTCGGTTCGTGGGTCTCCACGAGAATCGAGGTCAGGGGCGGTTGGTCCGCCGTCGTCGGCATCCCGTAGTCCCGAAAGCCCAGCACTTCGGGCGTTCCCTCCGAATCAAAGGAGAGCGTCTCCCCGACCGCCAACTCGTAGCTCATGTGCATCGCGCCCTCGACTTGGCCCTCCGCTAAATCGGGGTTGATGGCGACGCCGCAGTCCACCGCGAAGACGAGGTCGTGGACCTCGAACTCCCCCGTCAGTTCGTCGACGGTCACGTCCGCGAACTGCGCGCCGAACGGGGGCGGCGACTCCTCCGTCGAGTGGCTGGCCTGCCCCATTATCTGGGCTTTGGGAGTCGAGCCGTACACGGCCTCGTAACCCACATCTTCGAGCGAGACCGACGCACCGGTGCGCGTCGAGCGCACCTCGCCCTCACCGACGGAGAGGTTCGTGGCCGGCTCGTCCAGGAGGCGAGCGGCGAACGTGAAGAGCTCCTCGCGGGTTTCCTCGGCGGCCTTCTTCACCGCGTGGCCCGTCACGTACGTCGTCGAAGAGGCGTAGGCGCCGTAGTCGAAGGGCGTGTTGTCCGTATCGGAGTCCTTGACCACCACGTCGGCCGGCCGGACGCCCAGCACTTCGGCCGCTATCTGGGACATCGCGGTGTCGGCACCGGGCCCCGTGTCGACGGCCCCCGTTTGGAGGATGAACGAGCCGTCCTCGTTCATCTTGATGTGTGCCGCGCCGAGCTCGTCGCCCGCGACGCCGCTCCCCTGAGCGGTGAGCGCCATCCCGACGCCCCGATGGCGGTGCGCTTCGTCGGGCTGTTCGACGTCGTCCCAGCCGATGGCCTCCTTCCCGCGCTCGATGCACTCCCCGATGGCACAGGAGCGGATGCGCCGGACGTGCCCCTCCCCGTCGGTCGTGATGCCGGACGCGACATCGAGGTCGCCCTCGCGGATGAGATTCCGAGCGCGCAGGGTCTCCGGGTCGACGCCCGCCTCCCGGGCCGCCTCGTCGATGTGTCCTTCGAGCGCGAAGTGGCCCTGGGGTGCGCCGTACCCCCGCATCGCGCCCGAGACAGGGAGGTTCGTGTGAACGGCGTCCATCTCGAATCGCAGGTTCGGCGTCCCCGTGTAGAGGGGGAGTGGCTTGGTCCCGATACTGTCGGTGACGGTCATGCCGTGGGGGCCGTACGCCCCGGAGTTCGTCACCGTCCGCATCTCGACCGCCTCGATGTCGCCGTCGTCGGTGACCGCGCTTCGCATCTTCGTCTTCGACGGCCGGCGAAAGCGCATCGCGTGGAACTGCTCTTTCCGGCTGGTCTCGACTTTGACGGGCCGCTGGGCCGCGAGCGAGAGCGCGAGCGCAAGGGGTTCGACCATCATCGCCTGCTTCGACCCGAAGCCCGCGCCGATGCGGGGTTTGCTCACTCGGATGTCGCGAATCGGGATGTCGAAGAGGTGGGCCAACTGGCGGCGGGTGTGCCAGGGCACCTGCGTGCTCGAAATCAGGTGATGGCGGTTGTCTTGGTCCCGGTGAGCGATGGTCGTGTGCGGTTCCGGCACGCAGTGCGATTGATACGGCGTCTCCCACTCAGTCTCCGTGACGGTCACGTCTTCGCGCTCGGCCGCGTCGGCGAACGCCGATTCCACGTCGCCGATTTCGCCCTCGGCGTGACTCTCGACGTTGCGCTCGTAGTCCGCGCCGGGCTGGCGGTTCTCGACGGCGGCCGGGTCGTGGATTCGGGGGGCCCCCGGCTCCGTTGCCGCCTCGGTGTCGAAGACGGCAT
>JBEQBK010000092.1:0-10469 GCA_041639855.1 Halobacteriaceae archaeon
CCGCGGCGCCCGCCGACCGCCGGCGACGCGGTGGACCGGCCGCTCCCGACTCCGAACGGGCCGCCCTGCGCCGCGTTCGGCCACAATACGCACGCCGTCGTCCGGAACGCGCTCGGCGGCGGGCTCGTGTACGCGCTGTTCGTCGGGCTCTCGGCCGCGTTGCCGACGCTCGCCCTCGGGGTTTCGACCGGTGCCTACTGGCTCCCACTCGCGATGGCCGTTCTCCTCCCGCTTCTCGTCGTCGCGCCCGCGACGGCGCTCGTCCGCTGGATGGGCGAAGGGCGCGTCGAGTACCGCGTGCACGACGGCGCCCTCGTCGCGTACGACACGTATCTCGACGCGGCGCAGTGGGTCGTGCCGACCCGCGACGTCCGCTCCGTGTCCGCGCTCGACCCCACCCCGCTGTGGCGCTCGTCGCTCGCCGTCCTGCCGGACGAGGACAGGGTTCTCCGAATCGAGCGTCGGACCGGCGAGGACATGGACATTCGCCGGCTGTCCGACCCGAAAGCGTTCGAGCGGGCGCTTCGCGGCGGTCCCCGGTCGCCCGAGCGCGCGGCCGGGACTTAGCGCTCGACGACTCTGTCCGCCCACTCCCGGAAGTCGGTCAGTGCCCGTCGCTCGAACCGGCTCACGGCGCCGTCGCCGAGTTCGTCCCCCGAGAAGGCGTTGAGAACGACCCCGCGGGCGGGCTCGCAGTAGTCGAGTAGGACCCCCGCGTCGAGGGCGTCCGACTGGAAGGGGATGGTGGCGTCGTTGACGAACACCGCTCGTGGGTCGGAGGGCGCGGCGGCGAACAGCTCCGCGGCGTTGTGGGCGTTCACCGTCGCCAGTTCGAGCGACTCGTTTTCGGTTTTGCCCGTTGCGCGCGGCGCGTAGGCGTCCAGCACGCCGGTCCACACGCCGTCGGGGACGTCGACGGTTCGGGAGAGCCGGCCGCCGAGCACCGCCCCGTCGCGTTCGAGTTCGGGCGCGAAGTCGAGGACGACCACGCCCTCGGTGCCGCGCTCCTCGGCCCACGCGAGCAGGGCGTCGGCCGTCGTCGTGGTCTTGCCGGTGTTCGACGGCCCCTCGATGAGGGTCCGGTCGTCGAGGGGGAACGGTACGGCCATCAGTCCGCGGCGCTCGCCGGCGCTGGCTCACCCCGCAGGCGTTCACGGACGGTCAACCCCAACAGGGCGAGGGTTGCGGCGCCCAACACGGCGGCGAACAGCAGGACGAATCCCGTCACGGCGTCGACGCCCGAGGCGACCTGCTCCCGCAGCGACGACGCCGCGACGACGGTCGTGATGGCGATGAGGACCACCCCGCCGACGTTGGCGAGCGTCGGGTTCGGTTCGGGGACGGCCTCGCTGTTCAGCAAGTAGAGGACGAGCGCCAGCGCGAACGGCGTGCCGACCAGCCCGAAGGCGAGCGTCGCCGTCAACAGGCTGAAGACGTTCCCGCCGACGAGTACGCCCCCCACACCGGCGAGCGTCGTGACGAGCAGCGCCGCCCGATACCGGGAATCCGAGACGTCCGTCTCCCAGCCGAGCTTGTCCGCGAGGAGGTACGGCGCGACGACGGCGTTCGCGCCGAGCGTCGAGACCGCGGCGCCAAGCAGGCCCGCGAGGAAGAGCCACTTCGCGTTCGCGCCGGCGACCGGTTCGAGCGCCGCCGCGGCGCCCACCGTCCCGAGCGAGGGGTCGCTGAGGACCGAGGCCGCGACGAGGAAGATGGCGAGGCTGTAGACGCCGAACGCCACCAACATGGAGGCGCCCACGTCGAACGTCGCGAGGCCGTAGTTCTCGCGGGTCCACCCCCGGGCCTTCAGGTTGTAGGAGTGCATCGTGATGAGCGTGACGTGGACCGCGCCGCCGAGGATGCCGGCGGCGACGACCGCGCCGTCCAGCCCTGCGGGGATTCGCGGGACGAGCCCCGACGCGGCGGCGCCGACGTCGATGGGTACGACGAAGAGAGAGGCGACGAACGCTACCACCGCCAGCGAGACGAGCAGCTTGGCGCCGAACTCCGCGATGCGATACCCCCCGCCGACGAGGCCGACGGCGAGGACGACCGCCCAGAAGACGGCCCACAGCGTCGGGTTCGCGGCCGTCCCGAGCGCGTCGCCGGCGACGGTCGCCGAGACGCCCGCGACAGTCTTCATGATGACCAGTTGTGCCAGCCCGGAGGCGAGCACGGTGTCGATGACCAGGAGCCACGCCCACCCGCTCCCGAGGTACTCCTCGACGACGGCGACGATGCCCTCGCCGGTCAGAACCCCGAGGCGCATCGCGAGATACTGCGAGGTGGCGCCCAGTACGGCCGAAAGGACCGCGATCCACAGCAGCGCGTAGTCGAAGCGCGCCCCGGCGGTGAGCAGGCTCGCCATCGTCGCCGGGCCGGCCGCGATTGCGCCCGCGACCCACGCGGGGCCCATCTCGGCGGTGTACCGTCTGACGGTTCCGACGACCCCCATCTACACACACCCCGGGAACTCCTCGCCGGCGACGTGCAAGCTGTCCACCCACTCGGGCCGGTCGTCGGTCGTGAACCGCGAGCGGGCCCGCATGTAGGCGAGGATGAACGCCCGGCGCCACGCTTCGGTGTCGTTGGGCGCCGTGTAGTGGGGTAACAGGCAGTGCTGGAAGAGCACGTCACCGGCGTCCATCGGCAGGGAAACAGTATCCGACTCGTCGTAGCCCCCCTCGGCGAGCGCGATGTCGGTGTCGTACTCGATTTCCTCGTGGCCCAGGAGCCCCTCCGTGTGCGCGCCGGGGACGACCTGCATACAGCCGTTCTCGGGGGTGGCGTCGTCCAGCGCGACCCACACGGTGACGTGGTCGGTCGGGTGAATCGGGTAGTACGCGGCGTCCTGATGGAACTTCTTCTCGCTGCCGACGCCGGGCGGCTTCAACATCGCCGCCCCCCGAAGCAGCTTCAGGTTCGGGCCCTGTAGCTCCCGGACGACGTCCAGGATGCCTTCGTGGTGCGCGAGTTCGGCGAAGACGTCGTCCTCGCGGGCCATCCCGACGCCCTCGAACTTCCTGACCGGCTCCCCCTCCCCGTCGAAACCGCCTTCGGCGTCCGGCTCCAGCTGCCGCGAGAAGCCGTCCTCCTCCCGCTCGCCCGTCACGTACTCGCGGAGGCGCCCCTTCACATCCGCGACGGTCCCGGAGTCGAGGAGGCCCTCGACGACGACGTAGCCGTCCCGTTGGTACTGCTCGAAGCGCCCGTCGCTCGAATCCATACCACTCGGTCGTATTCTCCGGTAATTAACGCTTGCGGGACGGGCTCAGACGCGCTCGGCGAGCGCGAGAACGGTCCCGCGGAGCGCCTCGGGGTCCCCGGCGAACAGCCGGCACATCGCCTCCTTTCCCTTCGCGCCGCGGTCGTATATCGCCTCGGGGGCGCGTTCCCTGTCCGCCATCGCGCGCTCGACGGTCCAGGCCATCGTCCCGCCGGTCCGCTCCTCAGTCGGGTCGGCGCTTTCCTGCGTTCTGTCCACCTCGACGGCGTCGAGCGTCTCCTCGACGGTCTCGGCGACGGCGTCGTCCAGCCGGACGTTCGCCGCCGCTCGGATTCTCGGGTCGTGCTCCCGGGCCGCCAACAGGAGGCGCGCGACGTGACTCGACGCGCCCATCGCCGCGGGACCCGCCGCCCGGACGCCGTCGCCCGTCCGGTGGAGGCGCCCGTCCACGGCCGCGACGTCGTCGGTGTCCATCGCGTACGGCGTGGCGACGGCGACGTTCATCCCGACCTCCGGGACGAGGGCGTCGATGGGTTCGGACTCGAACGCCCGCACCGTCTCGCGGACGGCCCCGACGGCGTCCCCCTCGCTCGCTTCGTTGCGGAGTTCGGCCATGTGGTGTACCGGACCGGGCCCCTCGCCGACGTCGAGGCCGTAGCGGACGGCCCGCGCGATGAGGGCTTCCCCGTCGGCGACGGCCCGCTCCGTGCCGTTCCCCCGCGCGAGCGAGGCGGCGATAGCGGACGAGAGGGTGCAACCGCCGCCGTGGGCGCCGTCCGTCTCGACGCGCCGTTTCCGGAACGTTCGCGAACTGTCCCCGTCGTGGAACACGTCGACGAGGTCCCCCTCCAGGTGCCCGCCGGTGACGAGCGCGGCGGCCCCGGATTCGGCGATGGCCGCCGCGGCTCCGTGGAGGTCCGCCTCGTCCTCGACGGTCGTGTCGGCCAGGACTTCCGCCTCGGCGACGTTCGGCGTCACGAGCGTCGCCTCGGGCAGGAGGTCGTCTCTCAGGACTGCCTCCGCTTCCTCGTCCAGCAGGCGGTCGCCCGATTCGGCGACCATCACCGGGTCCACGACGAGCGGGACGTCGGCCCCCGAGAGCGCGTCCGCGACGGTCTCGACGATGGGTGCGGAACTGAGCATCCCCGTTTTCGCCGCCGCGACGTCGAAATCGCCGAGGACGGCCTCGACCTGTGCCCGAACCGAGTCGGTCGGGAGGTCGCTGACGCCCTGTACGCTCCGCGTGTTCTGTGCGGTGACGCTCGTCACCGCGCTCGTCCCGAAGACGCCGCAGGCCTCCATCGTCTTCAGGTCCGCCTGCACCCCGGCGCCGCCGCCGCTGTCCGACCCCGCCACCGTCAGGGCGACAGGTTTCTTCCCTTTGGTCATGCTCCCCCGTTGGCGCCCGCCCGGTGATATAACTACCGTGTACCACTCGGTAATAGGGGCGCGGCGTTCGAAGCGTTATTGCATCCCCCTGCGAAATACCTGCACACGACACCCGCTATGTCAGACTCCCCTCCACCGGAGAACGGTTCTTCCGCGTCGAGCGGCGGCAGCCTGCGTGCCGTTCTGGCCGCGCTCGCCGTTCTCCTCGCGCTCGTCGCGTGGTTCGTTCGCCCGCTCCTCCACGGGCTGATATACGGCCTCTACTCGACCCCGGTGCTGGTCGTCCCTATTGTCCTCGCGGTCGTTTCGGGGGTGCTCTACAGCCGCCTCGCGCCCTCGGGCACGACCATCGAGAACTTCGACGGCGAGGGCGGGGACGCCGAGGTCACGCCGTTCCGCGTGGCGGTCCTCGTCCTCTTTCTCACGGCGTTCGTCGTCTCGCCCGTCGCGAACGTCGTCGCGGGCGCAACGATGAGCGACCAGACGCTCGACCGGACTGTCGAGGTCGACGCGCTGGCGAACGTCGACGCCGATAAACCCCGCATCGTCCCCCGCGCCGTCGCCGAGCGCTACGCCTCGAACACGCTCAACCGGCCCCAGTACCGCGCCGCCGGCACCGACATCAGCGTCGTCAACGGGACGCCGTACTGGGCCGCGCCGCTCGCGCCGGACGGGCTGTTCAACTACCTCACCCTCGGGCAGGGCGGCACCGTCCTCGTCGATATGACGACCCAGCAGGCCAACGTCCGCACCGTCGACGGCGACGTCGCGAAGGGTGTGGGGACGGCTTTCTTCCGGAACTACCGCTGGCACCTGCTGAAGACGGGCACCTACCTCGCGAACTACGGCGACCCGAAGATGGTCGTCGACGACGGCGAGCAGTATATTGCCGTCCCCTACACTCAACCCGAGTTCCACCTGGCGCCCCTGCCACACACCACGCCGCAGTGGGGCGGCGTCGCGCTCATCGATTCCGAGGGCAACGTCGAGACGCTCTCCCCCGAGGCGGCCGCGAACAACTCGGTCCTGGAGGGACAGGCGCTCTACCCCGAGACGCTGGCCCGCCAGCGCGTCGCGGCGACGAAGTACCGGAACGGCATCGTGAACACCTTCACCAGCCACGAGGGCGAAATCGAGGTCGCGCCGGTCCCCGGCGAGAACAACGACCAGCCCTTCTACGTGCTCACCGAGGACGGGCCGAAGTACGTCGTCGCCGTCGAACCCTACGGCCAGGCCCAGGGCCTCCGGGAGGTGTGGACCATCGGCGGCCAATCCGGCGAGTACGAGGTCTACCGCCCCGAGGACTCGCTGTTCGGCCCGCAGAAGGCCGCCGACCTGGTTCGCCAGTCCGCCACCGAGACCGACTGGGACCGATTCTCCCCGGCGGAGCCGATTCTGACGGTCATCGACGACCGCGAGTACTGGCAGGTCCGGGTCGTGCCCGAGGACAACAGCGGCATCGCCTACGTCGCCTTCGTTGACGCCCGCACCAGCGACGTGCGGGAGTTCGACAACACCCCTGAAATACGGCAGTTCCTCCGCGGCGAGACGCCCGCCGAAGGGGGCGAAGAGCCCGCCGAGGGACGCACACCCTCGCTCGTCGTCCAGCGCGTCGCGGCCAACGGCACCGTACTGGAGACGATGGACGTGTACGGCAACCAGACGATTCGGGTCAGCCGGGGCGATACGGTGAACGCGACGAACGTTACGGCATCGTAGCAGTCCTTCGGGGGTTCTCTCGCTCACCCCGGAGGCGCGCTCGACACGCGACGGAAGCGAGGACTACTCTTGTCGCTCGGCTCCGGGCAGTCGGAGGGTGACAGCCGTCCCGGCTCCCGGCGTCCGTTCACGGCGCATCTCACCCCCCGACGATTCGGCGATCCATCTGGTTAGCCAGAGGCCGAGCCCGCTCGCATGCGACAGCTGGGAGATGTCCTCCTCGCCGGTCACCACCTCCCACTCGCTGTCGGGGATGCCAGGGCCGTTGTCGTGGAACCTGATTTCCACCCAGTCACCGTCGTCCGCGGCGCTTCGGGCGTCGATTCTCACCGTCGGGACCGCCGTCTCGGTGTGTTCGATCGCGTTTTCGATCAGCTCTTCGAACGCACGGGTGAGGTCGTCGCTTCCGTTCGCCCACAGCTCCTCGGGTAGGTCGAGGTCGATGTCGGCGTCCGGATGCGCCGCGCGCTTCCCGGCGGCCGCCTCCTCGAGACGGGGAACGAGGTCTATCGCGTGGGTGTCGCGCTTGCGTCTGCCCAGGACGCGTTCGAGCGCTTTGGCTTTCTCGCTTAACGTCGCCACGTCTTCGGCGTTCGTGCGGAGCCGCTCGGCGTGTTCGACGAGGTCCGCGTCGTCGATCTGTTCGGCCAGATACGACGCCAGTCCCATGACGACGTTCATGTCGTTGCGCAGGTTGTGTCGCAGCACCCGGTTGAGCACTTGCAGGTAGCGTTCGCGCTCCTTTTGGTCCGTGATGTCGGTGTACACCGCGAACGCGAACTGTTCGTCGCCGAGCGAGAAGGGAATGCTCCGAACGAGGAAGTCACGACGACCGTCCGCAGTCTCCCGTTGTACGTCGACGCGCACTTGTTCGTCCGTCTGTGTGCTCTCGTAGAGGATGCCGGCGTCCGAGGCGTGTTCGTCCGGCACGACGAGCGTGTTTAGGTTTTCGCCCCGGGCGGTCTCTTCCGCGTAGCCGAAGACGTCGGTGAACGCCGGGTTGCTGTACTCGATGACCGGGGTTTCGCCCTCGAATCGCACCTCGACGACCGGGTCGGGGAGGTTCTCGAAGAGCTCTTGGAACCGCTCGCGCTCGGCTTCGAGGGAGGTACGCGTCGCCGCGAGTTCGCCGATGTCGTGTAACACGGCCGCAATCGCCGCGCGTCCCCGGTCCGTCGTCGTCGCCGAGAACTCGAACTGTACGGGTCGCACCTGCCCGTCGTCCAGCAGGACTTCGGTTTCGACCGTCCGCCGGCTGTCGGGGGACGCCGCCCGTGCGTCCTGCAGTGCGGTTTCGAGCGCCGATACCTCGCTCGCGGGCACCAGCTCCGTCAGGGGCGTGCCGACGAGCTGGTCCGGGTCGCGCCCGAGATACGTGGCCAGCGGCCGTGTTTCGAAGGTGACTGCTCCGTCCTCGTCCAGCAGGAACACCTTCTCGTCGAGATGGTCGAGAATCCGGTGAAGTTGGCGCATCTCGGTCTCCCGGTCGAGACGGTCGAACGCGCTCCCCGCCGTAATCGCCAGGAGTTTGAGGAGGGCGGCGTCTTCCTCCCGGAACGCGTTTCGCGTCGTCGAACCGACACCGAGCACGCCGTGGTCGTCGAGCGGGACGAACATCCCCGATTCGACCGCCCCGTAGCCGACACCCGTCGCGTCGGCGAGGCCGTCGATGACGACCGGCTCCTGTGACTGGAACACGTCCCCGACCAATCCTTCGTCAGCGGCGAACGTCGGCGGGTCGGGGACCTGCGCGTGGGCCTCCGCGGAGTACCTCGTCGGGGGGAGCGTCCCCGATTCGGCATCGTAGAGCCGGACCGACGTGATATCGTACTCGAAGACGCGCTCCATCTCGTCGATAATCGCGTCGAGGAGCTCGTCCTCGCTCGTGGCCTGAATGAACGCCCCCGACGCGGAGACGAGCGCGTTGAGCGTCTGTTCGCGCTCCTTGCGCTCGGTCACGTCCTGGGCCGCACCCCGAATCGTCGCCACGTCGCCGTCGCTGTCGGTAATCGGCATTCCCTGAACGCGGAGCCAGCGCAACTCGCCTTCCGACTTCCAGTACCGGAGTTCCACGTCGAATTCCGATTCGGATTCGATGGCCTCCTCGACGGCGCGCTCGATGGTCGGGCGGTCCGCCTCGTGATAGACGTCGAGCGACTCGTCGAGCGGCGGTTCCGTCTCGGAGTCGACGCCGAGGAGGTCGAAGAGATGCTCCGTCCAGAAGACCTCGTTCGTCGCCACGTCGATTTCCCACCCGCCGACCTCGGCGACGCGTTCGGTCTGGTTGAGCAGGTTCTGGAACCGTTCGAGTTCGCGCTCGCGCTCCTTGCGCTCGGTGATGTCCGTGAAATACACGGAGAGCCCCTCCTCGTCGGGGTACGCTCGCACCTCGAACCAGTCGTCCAGCGGTTCGAAGTACTCCTCGAAGGAGACGGACTCCTGTGTCTCAAAGGCCTCGTGATACTTCTCGAAGAACGTCGTCTCGACGGCCTCGGGGATGTTCTCCCAGAGGTGCCGTCCAACGACGCCGGCGTCGTCGCCGAGACCCATCGCGCCCCGGAGCATGTCCGCGCCCGCGTCGTTGATATAGGTAACGCGCCAGTCGGTATCGACGGTGAAGAACCCGTCGTCCACCCGTTCGAGCGTCCGCTGGAGCCTGTCCCGGGCCGCGCCGAGCTCGCGGCGGTACTCGCGCTGTTCGAGCTGTTGGCGCAGCCACTGGGCCATGATCTCGATGAGTGTCTGTTCCTCGTCGGTGAACGCGGCGCTCCGCGGGTCGCGGTCCGCGAAACACAGCGTGCCGTACACCTCGCCGTTGACCTCGATTCGGGCACCCATGTAACACCCGAGGCCGAACTTCTCGAAGGCGGGGTCGTCCCCCATCTCGTTTGACGCGTTCCGCAACGCCAGCGGCGAGTCGGTGTCGGGGTCGATGGTTCGGCGACAGTACGTCTCCGAGAGGTCGCTGGTGATTCCTTCCTGAATCAGTTCGTGGTCCCCGGCCGCCGCGACGATTTCGAAATCGCCCGCGTCCTCGTCGATGCGGGCGAGAAACGCGATGTCGACCCCGAACACCTCGGAACCGAACGCGAGCAGTTGGTGGACCTGTTCTTTGAACGTCGACTCCGGGTCGGCCGTGATTCGGTGGAGGCGCTGGAGGCTGTCCTGGCTCGTTTCCAGCCTCGATTCGTAACTTCGGCGCTCACGAACCCGCGAGACGACGGACTCGATCTGATTGGCGACGAACCCCTTGTGGACCTTCCCGTCGGTCATCTCGACGATGCCGGTCGCCGAGCTGTCGAGTACGTGGTCGGCGTGCGCCGTCCCGGTCGCGAGCAAAACCGGCAGCTCCGGGTGGTCGGCCCGCAGCGCCGAGAGGATTTCCACGCCATCGACCGTTGGCGGGCTGTGACGCGTCACGACACAATCGACCCGTTCGTCGGAGAGCACGGTTCGCGCCTCGTCGAGCGTCGAAACGGTCCGTAGTATCAAGTCATCCCGCCCGTCGAAGGTGAGTTGGGACGCGAGGTCGCCCCCGATTCCGGCCGATGGCTCGATGACCAGAACTCGAATGGCCCCCTCGGATTCGTCCTCAAGCGGCATTCATTATACAAAATTTGAACTACTCGTTGATAACTGTTCTGCGTGGCAAGCGGTTCCTCGAACGTTGTCTGACCCTGATAGATGCGGTGCGCGTGGGGACGTGGCGCTGTAATGACAGTAGTTTCCGGAGGTATCGGCGAGCGGGGGGCTCGCTCCGTCCCCGGCGCTCTGTTCGCCGCCCGCACTCACCGCCGCAGGTCGTACAGCCGCCGGAAGGCGCTCGGCGGGAAGCGCAACTCGACCCGGCTGGGGGGGCGTCCCTTCCCGTTCGTGCGCTCCGATCGGACCCGCTCGACGATGCCGAGCTCGGCCATCTCGTAGAGGAAGCGCTTGACCGTCCCCCGCGAGAGGTCAACCGCCGACCCGGAACTGATGGCCTCGGTCGTGGCTGCGACGGAGGCGCGCTCCTCGGGGTCGAGGTCCACGAGGGCCCGGAGCACGAGCTGTTTGTTCGCCGGGAGCGCGAGCACCCGCGCCAGCGAGACCGACGGCCGGGGCATCTCGTCGACGGCGGCCGCCACGTCTTCCTCCG
>JBEQBK010000093.1:0-10350 GCA_041639855.1 Halobacteriaceae archaeon
CCTTCGTGAAGGAGGCGTTCTCCCCCTTCCTCTCCTTCGTGATGGGGTGGATGCTCTGGTTCGCCTACATGATAGCCGGCGCGTTGTACGCCATCGGCTTCGGCTCGAACTTCGTGGCGTTCCTGCGGCTTGTGGGGGTCCATCTCCCTGAAACGGCGGCGCTCGGGCCGGTTACAGTCCCGGTCGGGGCTACCCTCCTCAGCCTGCTCATCGTCTGTCTGCTCGTCGGGCTGAACGCCCTCTCCGCGAGCGCGAGCGGCGGCGCCGAAACGCTCGTCACGCTGGTGAAAATCGCCGTCCTCCTTGTCTTCGCCGGGTTCGGGGCGTTCGCCGTCGAGCTCGGTAACTTCGACCCGCTGTTCACCGAGGGCGCCGCCTCCCTGCTGCCCGCGATGGGACTGACGTTCATCGCCTTCGAGGGGTACGACCTCATCGCGACCGTCACCGAGGAGGTGAAGAACCCGACCGAGAACATCCCCAAGGCCATCGGCTACTCACTCGTCGCGACTGTCGCGGTGTACCTCCTCGTCGTCTTCGTCGCGGTCGGCACCCTCGGGGCCGAAAAGCTGGGGGCGGCCGGCGAGACGGCCATCGCGGAGGCCGCGGCGGGGTTCATGCCCCCGCTCCCGCTCGTCGGGTCCGGGGCGACGCTGGTCGCCTTCGGCGCGGTGTTCTCGACTGTGTCGGCGCTGAACGCGGTCGTCCTCGCCTCTTCGCGGGTGGCCTTCGCGATGGGCCGGGCCGACCAGCTCGGTTGGGGGTTGGGGCGGATTCACCACCGTTTTGGCACCCCGCTGCGCGCGGTGGTGGTCTCCGCCGTGGTGATGGTGCTCGCCGTCGCCTTCGTCCCCATCGAGCGGGTGAGCAATCTCTCCTCGCTGTTCTTCCTGCTGAGCTTCGTGCTCGTGAACGGCGCGGTCATCAAACTCCGCCGGGAGCGCCCGGACCTCGAACGGCCCTACGAGACGCCGGCCTACCCGCTCTTTCCGGTGTTGGGCATCGTCTGCAACGTCGTTCTCGGCGCCTTCATCGACCCCGTCATCTGGGGGATGGGGACGCTCTGGTTGGGGCTGGGGGCCGCCGGCTACTTCATCCTGGAGCGTGGCGCCTAACCCATGAGCCGCGTCATCATCGTCGGGGGCGGGCGCGTCGGCCTCGCGGCCGCGACGTTCCTCGACGAGCAGGGCGACTCCGTCGTGCTCGTCGAACGCGACCCCGAGCGGACCGAGGAACTGGGCGGGGAGTACGTCGCGTCGGTCGTCGCCGGCGACGGGACGGACCCCGAAACGCTCGCGCAGGTCGACTTGGAGCGCGCGGACGCCGTCGCCGCGCTCACCGGCGAGCCCGGAACGAACCTCGCGGTCTGCCTGCTCGTCGACCGGCGGGCCGACGTGCGAACGGTGATGCGCGTCGCCGACGCCGACGCGGAGGAGCGCTACGAGGACCTCGTTGACGCGGCCGTCTGCCCGGAGGAAACGGGCGCGCTCGCTGCTGTGAGCGCCGTTCTCGACGCGGATGTCGAGCCGTTGGCCGACACCGACGGTGTCTCCCTCCGGTGGGTGCGGGTCGGCGAGGGGGCCTCGGTGGCCGGCCGCGCGCTCTCGGCGGTCGCGTTGCCCCACGGCGCGCTGGTCGTCGCGGGCGAGGGGGGCGTCCCCGAGCCGGACACCGAGCTGGTCGCGGGCGACTCCTATCTGCTGGCGCTCGAACCGGGCGTCGTCGCGGAGACGATGGACCTCTTCCGGGGGTAGGACGGCAGGCTTTAATCCACCGGCCGGGTAGCTCAGCTGTGCAGAACGTCACGGACAGGGTGTCGAACCCGTTCGGGATGCGGGCGCCCGAGACGGGGGTCGACGCCGAAGCGGTGTACGGCTACGGCGACGCGAACGCGGACTTTCACATCGTCGGCGACCACCCCGGTCGCCACGGCGGAGCCGGGTTCACCCCCGACGAGACGGGAACGCGAAGACCCTTCGACGGCGCCGGGCGGCCCGTGCTGGACGCGCTGGAGGCGGTCGGACTCCTGCGCGACGGCGAGCCGGTGAACACGTTTCTGAGCTACCTCCACATGTCGCCCACGCCGGAGGGACGGACGCCGACGGAGCGGGAGTACGCCCGGCTGGAACCGTTCTTCGACGCGGAGCTCCGTGCCATCGCGGCCCACGTCCTCGTGCCGGTCGGGGAGCGAGCTATTGAACACGTCCTCCGGGAGTACACCGCACAGCTTGGCCGCGTGGACCCGGCGAGCGTCCACGCCGAGGAGCTCCGCGGTCGGGGGTTCATCGTCATCCCGTCGCAAAGTCCCGAGGAGTGGCAAGCGGGCGACGCCGACGCCCTCGAAGCGGCGCTCGGGCGCGTCCTCGAACGTGACTACCAACAGCGCGCCGAACTGGGCCGCTTCTCGCCGGGCGCCGAGCCGTACCTGGTTCGCTGAGGTTCGCCGCCACGCCTAGGTTCTTCATCGGTCCGGCACAACGCCCGGCCATGGCACAGGAGTCCACACAGCGGTTGGCGGTCGGCGACGACGCACCGTCCTTCGAGTTGCCCGGCACCGACGGCGAAACCCACAGTCTGGCGGCGTTCGATACGACGGCGGTGCTCGTCGTGTTTACCTGCAACCACTGTCCCTACGCGAAGGCGAAGTTCGACGTGCTGAACGACCTCGCCGAGGACTTCGACGACCTGACCGTCGTCGGCATCAACCCCAACGACGCCTCGGAGTACCCCGACGACTCCTTCGAGCGCATGGTCGAGCTCGTCGACGCGGGGGCGGTAGACTACGATTACTACCTCCGCGACGAGACACAGGAGGTAGCGGCCGCGTACGGCGCCGAGTGTACGCCGGACCCGTTCCTCCTGCGGCGAAGCGAGAACAACGAGTCGGGCTACGAACTCGCGTGGCAGGGCCGCCTGGACGACGCGCTCAACCCCGACGACGAACCGACGCAACACGACATGCGCGAGGCCGTCGAATCGGTACTCGCGGGCGAGGACGTCGACAAGGAGTTTCTCCCCTCGCGGGGCTGTTCGGTGAAGTGGAAGGCCGGGATGCCCTGAGCCGGGGAAGGCTTTTGTACCGCACGTCCCAGTTCCGGGCGTGCAATCGCGCGGCCCGCTCGCCCTGTTCTGTGCCGTCGCCGCCGGGTTCCTCGCCGCCCCGCTCGGAGCGGCGGCGCTCGGCGCGGGCTTCGCCCCCGCGCTCGTCGACCCCGCCGTTCGGGGGGTTCGGGCGCTCGCCGCGGCGCTCGCGGTGTACGGCGCCTACACGCTCACCAGCGGGGCCGTGCTCGGTGGGGAGATGTCCCGACGCCGGCGGGAGACCCTCGCGGGCGCGCTCAGAATCGGCTTCGGCCTGCTCGGGGCGGTCGCGGTGCTCGGGACCGCCACCGAACAGTGGATGGGGGCCCTCGTCTCCCTGGGCGTGGTGGGCATCGCCGTCTCGCTGGCGCTCCAACAACCCCTGCTCAACCTCCTGGGCTGGGTGTACATCGCCGCGAAATCGCCCTACGGCGTCGGCGACCGCATCGCTATCGAGGACTCGAAGGGCGACGTGCTCGAAATCGACTTCCTCACGACGACGCTGCGGGAGGTCAACGGGGAACTCGTCACCAGCCATCAGCCCTCGGGGCGGCTCATCACGGTCCCAAACAGCGCGGTCCTCTCCGCGCACGTTGTGAACTACTCCGATTCGGCCTTCCCCTACATCTGGAACGAGGTGGCGATACAGGTCGCCTACGAGACCGACCTCGAGTTCGCCTCGGCGCTCGCCCGGGAAGCGGCCGACGACTACCTGGGCGACGAGATGGAGCGCGCAGTCGGGCAGTTCCACGAGTTGCTCACCGAGACGGAGGTCGAGCGTGAAGTCGCCGAACGCCCGACGGTGAACGTCCGGCAGGCCGAGTCGTGGGTCGAGCTCAGGGTGCGCTACGTGGTGGAGCCGACCGGCGGCCAGCGGGTGAAAAACGAACTGTATCGGCGAATCCTCGACTCGTTCACCGACCATCCGGAGCGGGTGGCGTTCCCGGTGAGCCGCAACCGGTAGCGGTAGGCCTTTGCCCCCAACGGGCCGTCCTGCGCCCATGAGCGACGTACTCCCCGCGGCCGTCGCGGACGTCATCGAACTCGCCGGCGCCGAACCGGAGCCCGTTCTGCGGGAGATGGAATCCCACGGCGACGACCGGGACTTCCCCGTCGTCGGCCCCGCTGTCGGCCGGACGCTCCGTCTTCTCGCCCGCGCCGTCGACGCCGAACGGGTCTTCGAGTTCGGCTCCGGCTTCGGCTACTCGGGCGCGTGGTGGGCCGGCGCCCTGCCCGAATCCGGCGAACTCGTGTTGACGGACTTCGAGTCGGAGAACCTCGCGGAAGCCCGGGAGTTCTTCGAGCGTGCGAACTGGGCGCCACAGGTACAGTACGAGGCGGGCGACGCGATGGCGACCTTCGAGCGCTACGAGGGACCCTTCGACGCCGTGCTCATCGACCACCAAAAGGAGAAATACGTCGACGCGCTGGAAACCGCGAAGCCCGAACTCGCCCCCGGAGGCGTGGTCGTCGCCGACAACATGCTCGCCGGGCCCGTTGAACCGGAGACTGTCCGGGACGCCCTCGACGGAAAGGAGCCGGCGAGCGACCACGTTGCGGGCGTCGCCGCGTACCTCGAAACCGTGCGCGACGACCCGGATTTCGAGAGCACGCTGCTGCCGCTGGGTGAGGGTATCGCCGTGAGCTACAAGAAGTAGCGGCCGGTTAGTCGCGACGGGCCAGCAGGGCACCCGCAGCGAGCAGCGCGGCGAGCGCGGCGCCGACGCCGAAGCCAGGCGTACCGCCGGACTCGCTGGTGGTGGACTCGTTATCCTCGGCGGCCGTCGTGGATTCCGTGTCCTCAGTAGTGGACTCATCGTCGGCAGCCGTCGTGGAGTCCTCCGCGGCCGTCGTGGAGTCCTCGTTCGCCGCGTCGCCGATGGTCAGCATCGCCGTCCCTTCCCCACCGCTGGACTGCGGGTTGATATCGAGGCCGACCTCGTACTGCCCCCCGGCGTCGGCGTTGACGACGTTGTCAACGACGAGGAGGACCTCGTCGCCCGCGTTGAGCTCGAAGGAGCCGCCCAGCGCAACCCGCAGCGTCTCGCCGTTGTTGCTGGTCGTTATCGACGAGACGTCCTCGCGAACGTCGACGTCGCCGTTCGTGCCGGGCTGGTCGTCCGCTCGGTCGATACGGATGAGCTCGAGGTTTTCCATCTCGACGTTGCTCGCGTCGAAGGTGGCGTCAGCCCCGCTGTAGTCGATTTCAAGGCCGTTCCACGAACCCGCCGTGGCTGACCCCGCGGTGAGAGTGACGGTGTGCGTACTGGTCGCGCCCGGGTCGGCCGGGTCCGCGCTGATAGAACCGTTCGAGGCCGCCGCGGCGGAACCCGCGAACGCGGCCGTGCCGAACACGGCCATCCCCACGACGAGGGCGACCATGCCGATACTGGAGGTTGTTTGAGAAGGCATCCTCAATATGGAGGGCTCCCACCTTGAAGTGAATTTTGGCCGCCCAACACCGTGAAAATAACTCTCACGGGGCGTGTTCACGCGGGTCTCGGAATCGCGCCGTCCCCGCTCAGTCTCGGCGGACGATTTCCGGGTGCGCGAGTTCGAGGTCGTACCCGACCGCCTCGAAGCTCCGCGTCGCTCCGTCGCCGACCGTGAGCGGGTCGACCGACTCGCCGACGAGCCACGTCCCCTCGCTTTTGGCGCCCTCGACGGTGGGGTTCCAGGCGTAGGCGTGGGGCGTTTCGACGGCGTCGTCCGCGTCGGGCGTCCCCTTCCATTCCCGGCCGGCGAACCCGGTCGCGCCGCCCTGGTGGTGGTTGCGCCACTCCTCGGCCCAGCCGAGTTCCGCGTAGGCGTCCGCGAGCGCCTCGAAGACCTCGGCCGCCGTTCCGCCTCCCGCTCCGACCTCGCGGGTCGCCGCGAGCGCCGTCGTCTCCACCCGGGCGGCGACTTCCCAGCGCTCTTCGAGCCACGCCGGTTCGTCGAACGCCACCGTTCTAGTCGCCGAAACGTACTGGCCGCCGCGATAGCCCGTCACCGAAATCAGACAGTAGTCGCCGATTTCGGTCTGTTTGGGCGTGTAGTGACGATACTTCGGCGCGCGCTCCTCGCCGCCGACGAGAGCGACCGGCGCCTCGACGCTCCGCGCGCGACACGCCTCCTTGAGGGCTCCCGCCGCCTCCTCCTCGGTGGTGGCCGGGTCGACGGCCTGCGCCGTCGCTTCGAGCGCAGCCGTCGTGTCCACCGCGAGTTCCCTGTATCGGTCGCGCTCGGCGGGCGTGAGCGGTCCCACTATCGCGTCCGTCGCGTCCGCGAACCCAGGAACGCCGATGTCCGCACCGGCCGGCTCGGGCGCCACGTCGGCGACCGTTTCGGCCAGGCTGCCCTCGTACCACTCGGAGGTGTGGTAGTCGGCGTCCGGGACCTCCTCGGCCGCGAGGCGCGGCGCCTCGATGTTGTCCGTGACGACGTGCAGGCGCTCCCCGTCGTAGCCGGCGAGCGCACAGCCGACCGGCGAGTGGTGGTCCACGACGTTGTCGCCGCCCCCGGTCAGGCGGGCGAAGTTCGACGGCTCCCCGAACCAGACGCTTTCGAGCCCCTCGTCGTCGAGATACGCGTCGAGTCGCGCCCGCAGCTGGTCGTCCATACCCTCGGGTCCCCTCCCCGCGCCCTCAAGCTTGTGGTCCGACGGCTTTCCGCCTCAGATACTTTTAAGGCTGCCGTGAATGACACAATCAACGTATGCAAATCGGCGTTCTCACGGTGGTCCTCGGCGGCGAACCGCTCGACGACGCGCTGGACTACCTCGGCGACGAGCTCGGAGTCGGCGCGGTCGAACTGGGCTGTGGCGGCTTCGTCGGCGACGACCACCTCCCACGCGAGGAGTACCTCGACGACGAGGAAGCACAACAGGAGCTGCTCGATGCGGTCGCCGAGCGCGACCTCGACATCTCCGCACTGTCGACGCACAACAACCCCCTCCACCCGGAGCCCGAGCGCGCCGAGCGCGCACAGACGGAAATCAAGGAGGCAATCGAGCTCGCCGACCAGCTCGGCGTCGACTGCGTGAACACCTTCTCCGGGTTGCCCGGCGGGAACGAGGATGCCACCGTCCCGAACTGGATCACGGCGCCGTGGCCCCCCGAACACGAGGAGGCGCTGGGCTATCAGTGGGACGTCGCGGAGGAGGTCTGGACCGACCTCGCGGAGCACGCTGCCGACCACGACGTGAACATCGGCATCGAGATGCACCCGAACATGCTCGTCTACGAGCCCACCTCGATGATGATGCTCCGCGAGGCCACCAACGAGTACGTCGGCGCGAACTTCGACCCCTCCCATCTCTACTGGCAGGGCATCGATGTCACAGAGGCCATCCGCTTTTTGGGCGAGGAGGGCGCCATCCACCACTTCCACGCCAAGGACACCGGCCTCTACGAGGAGAACGCGAAGATCAAGGGGTATCTCGACACCGAGCCCTACACGAACGAGCCCGACCGCTCGTGGCTGTTCCGCTCTATCGGCTACGGCCACGGCGAGCAACACTGGAAGGACGTGGTCTCGACCCTGCGGATGGTCGGCTACGAGGGCGCGCTCTCCATCGAGCACGAGGATTCCCTGACCTCGGGCCGCGAAGGCCTCGAAAAGGCTGTGGACATCCTCGACCGCGCCGTCTTCGAGACGCAACCCGGCGACGCCTACTGGGCCTAAGAGGAACCAAAAATGGCACTCAACGTCGCGTTCCTCGGCTATCGCTTCATGGGTCGGGCCCACGCCAACGCGCTGGCGCGCCTGCCCATGTTCTTCCCCGACGCACCGGCAACCAACCGCCACACGCTCATCGGCCAGGACGAAGCCGATTTGAAGGAGTCGGCCGAACAGCTCGGCTTCGAGCAAACCAGTACGGACTGGGAGGAAGTGGTGGAGAACGACGAGATAGACGTCCTCTACAACCTCGCGCCGAACTTCCTCCACGTCGAGCCCTCCGTTCGGGCGCTCGAAAACGACGTCCACGTCCTCTGTGAGAAGCCCCTCGCCAACTCCTTGGAGGGCGCCGACCGGATGGTCGAGGCCGCGGAGAAATCGGAGGCTACCGCCGCTTGCGCGTTCAATTATCGGTACGTCCCGGCCATCCAGTACGCGAAGAACCTCATCGAGGCGGGCGAACTCGGCGAAATCCATCACGTCCGCGCGAACTACCTCCAGGACTGGCTGGTCGACCCCGAATCGCCGTGGAGCTGGCGCCTCGACGAGGAGATGGCGGGATCCGGTTCCTTGGGCGATTTGGGCGCCCACTCCCTCGACCTCGCGCAGTACCTCTTGGGCGAGGAGGTCTCCCGCCTTTCGGGCCACCTCAAGACGTTCGTCGACGAGCGACCCCTGCCGGGCGAGGCGGGCGACGCCCTCGACTCGGCGGGCTCGGAGAGCACCGAAACCCGCGAGGTCACTGTCGACGACGCCTACACCGCGCAGGCCGAGTTCGAGAACGGCGCGATGGGCGCCTTCGAGGCCTCCCGCTTCGCGACGGGGCACGCCAACGCCAACACCATCGAAATCAACGGCTCGAAAGGGTCCATCAAGTTCGACCTCGAACGCTTAGACGAACTGGAGGTCCTGACGGGCGACAACCGCGGCTTCGAGCGTGTCCTCGTGACCGACCCCGAGGACCCGTACATCGAGAACTGGTGGCCCGCCGGCCACATCATCGGCTGGGAGCACACCTTCGTCCACGAGAACTACGAGTTCCTCTCCTCGATTGCCGCCGGCGAGGAGTATCACCCCTCCTTCGAGGACGCCTTCCAAGTGCAGGAACTGCTGGCGGCCATCGAGGAGTCCGACGAGCGCGGCGAGTGGGTCGAGCTCTGAGCTAACCGCGCTTTTTCCCGTCGGGGCGTCGAAACCCTCGCATGGACGTCGAACTCATCGGGGCACCCACCGACTACGGCGCGAGCAGGCGCGGCGTCGATATGGGCCCCTCCGCGATTCGCTACGCCGGCCTCGCCGAGGCGCTCGACGCGGTCGGGACGGGTGTCACTGAGAGCGGCGACCTGAACGTGACTCGTACCGAAGCCGTCCCCGAGCCCGGGAGCAACGCGCGCTTTCTCGACCAAATCGAGGACCTCTGCACCCGGCTTCGGGCGACCGTCCGCGAGAGCCGCCTCGCCGGGCGCGTACCGCTCACGCTCGGCGGCGACCACTCGGTGAGCATCGGCTCGCTCGCGGGCACGGACGCCTCCGGAGTGATTTGGTTCGACGCCCACGGTGACTTCAACACGCCCGAAACCACCCCTTCCGGCAACGTCCACGGTATGAGTCTCGCCGCGGCGCTCGGGCGGGGTTCCTTCGCGGAGCGCGAGTGGGCGAACGCGCCGGGTATCGAGGAAGAGCGCGTCGTCTGGGTGGGCCTGCGCGATGTCGATTCGGCGGAGCGGGACGCCATCCGGGAGAGCGATGCGACGGCGTACTCCATGTCGGACATCGACGAGCGCGGGATGGACGAAATCGTCGACGAGGCGCTCGACATCGCGGGCGAGTCGGTCCACGTCAGTCTCGATTTGGATTTCTTGGACCCGAACGAGGCGCCCGGCGTCGGGACACCGGTGAAAGGCGGCGCGACGTATCGGGAGGCCCACGCGGCGATGGAGGCGGTCGCCGAACGCGAATGTCTCCGCTCGATGGACGTCGTTGAGGTAAATCCGATTCTCGACGAGCACAACAGAACCGCGGAGTTGGCGGTCGAGTTGGTGGCGTCGGCGTTCGGGAAACGGGTACTGTAGCAATCGCTCGCGCTTACCCTGCAGATTCCGAACGGGGGGAGGGCTTTCGGCGCCGCCGGGGCGTGTTCCGCGAGCACACCGCGGTGGCTGTGGCCCCAGTACGGCGAAGCGTTCTGTTCGTTCCGCTCGGGAATCGTCGTTACAGGTAGAAACGGCGATTAGCAGCTATACCACGGTTTGATCGTATTGTCTCGGTGGAGTGTGAGCCCGATATCTTTCGGTTTACAGTCGAATTCGACCGACAAATCGGGGTCGTACCGCCACGTCCGGGCGACCCCAGTCGCGGTGAAGGCGTGTACTCTCGTGGGCGTGGTCTCGACTGTACCACGCGACATCGTCTTCCCGCCTTCGAGGACAAACACCCGACTGAAGAGCGGTTCGTCTTCGCGCCCGACCACGCGGACGGCTATCTCCGCCTCGGAATCCGTCCTGTTCTCGACGACGACTTCACCGGCTTGGTCGCCTCCCCCACTGTCGCTCCCTGGAAGCACGCCACTACAGCCAGCAAATGACATCGACGCTACTGCCCCGAACCCCGCGA
>JBEQBK010000094.1:0-10130 GCA_041639855.1 Halobacteriaceae archaeon
CACGACGGCGATTTCGGGGTCGAAGTAGTCCACCGCGTCCCGGACCGCAGGCGGCGACGCGCGGCCCAACGCCGTCGCCGGGAGCGTGAGCAGGTCCAGGGACTCGTCGGCGGCCATCAGTACGGAACAGGTTCTCGCTGCGGGAGTATAAGGAGTCGGTCCGGCGTGTTCCCCAGCGAACACACGGGTCTTTTCGATCAGCGGGCACCCGAAGGCGCCGGCTCCCCGAAAATGTAACAAGACATATCAGTTTGTGGCAGGACGAACGAGATATGAACCGCCGAAAGCTCCTCGCCACGGGTGGCGGCGTGGTGGCCGCAGTCGGCGGGATTCGGGCCGTCGAGGGCCACTTGCGCACGCTCGCTAGCGACGACCTGACCGCTCCCGTCGATAGGTACGCGGATATGAACGAGGCCCCCCTGGAGTCCGGGCCGGCCGTCGGCAGCGACCGTCTGTACAACGGGGAACTCATCACGAGCGCCGAGGAGGAACGGAGCCGATTCAGCGAGCCCGAATACCGCCCTGCTGATGACTGGGGCGCGTTGGACTACTCGGAGTCGTTCATTTCCGTCGTTTCCGCGGTCGTGTCGGGCGAGGAAAAACTGGTCGGGGAGAACGCACGCGTTTCCGACTCGACGTTCCACTACGACGCCCGTATCGAGGGGACCCCGAACGAGGACGGGGAACGGCATATTGCCAGTATGATGACTCTGTGGAAAGTTATCAAGGGAACGTATCCCACGCAGTCCGACATCGTGATTCGGGACCAGTCCGGGACCGTAGTCCATCGGTAGAGAATGGCGCTTTCAGCCCCACTTCGAGACGGTCACCACTAAAAAACGAACGGCGGGCCGGACGGTCGAGGTCAGCCCTCCCCGAGAGCGCCGCGTTCCGCCGAAGGGAAACGGATACGGCCCCGTCCTGACAACTCCGGGTATGGACGCGTACCTGTTCGTTCACTTCAGGGAGAAGCGGACGCCGGACGGCGAGCAAGTGTACTTCGGGGTCAGCGAGGACGGCTTCGACTGGGAGCCCGTAAACGGCGGGGACCCGGTGCTCTGGAGCTACAAGGGCGACAAAGGCGTTCGGGACTGCACGATTACGCGGACCGATGCGGGAAAGTTCGTCATCTTGGGCACGGATTTGAGCCTCGCGTACGGGATGCCGAACCAGTACGACGGCTCGTGGGAGGAAATTACCAGCAACGGGAGCGACGCGCTGGTCTGCTGGGAGTCCGAGGACCTCGTCGAGTGGTCCGACCAGCGGATGGTCGAGCCCGACGGGGACTTCGGCTGCCTCTGGGCGCCGGATATCACCCGCGACAAGGAGAAAGGCGGCTACGTCGTCCACTGGTCCTCCCCCCATCCGGACGGGGAGATGGCCATTTACTGCGCGCGAACCGACGACTTCGAGACGTTCTCCGAGCCCGAACTCCTCTACCGGAACCCCGAGGGCGGCGTCATCGACTCCGCGATGTACGAGGAGGAGGGGGAATACTACTGCTTCCTCAAGAGCGACGCGAACCCGACCGGTATCATCCTCGTGAAGGGCGAGCGGCCGACTGGCCCATTCGAGCGCGTCGACGCGTTCGACCGGACGATGGACGGGCTGGAGGGCGAACGCTACGAAGCGCCCACGGCGGTCCGACTCGACGACGGCCGGTGGTGTCTGTTCCTCGATTACTTCGGCGGGAGCGCGGAAACCCAGGGGTACGTCCCGTTCGTCGCGGACTCCCTGGAGGACGAGTTCGTCCGCGCCGACGAGTCGTTCTCCTTCCCCTACGGCTTCAAACACGGCACGATTCTCCCCATCACGAGCGCGGAGTACGAGCGCCTGCGGGCCTACGAGAAGGACCCGAACGAGCGATAGCGGGCGGGTTCAGTCCTCACCCCCGACCCGTTCGAGGAACTCGTCGGGCAGTTCGTCCACGGCACCCACCTGCACGCGCCAGAGGTCCGCGTACGCGCCGTCCCGTTCGAGCAACTCGTCGTGGGTCCCCTCCTCGACGACTTCCCCGTCGTCCAACACGAGGATGCGGTCCGCGTCACGCACCGTCGAAAGGCGGTGGGCGATGACGAACGTCGTTCGGTCCGCCGTGACCTCGTCCAGGTTCTGCCGGATGAGGACTTCCGTCTCGTTGTCGACGTGGCTGGTGGCCTCGTCGAACACGAGCACCGACGGGTCCCGAACGAGAGCCCGCGCGATGGCGACGCGCTGGCGCTGCCCGCCCGAGAGCTTGACGCCGCGCTGGCCGACGTGGGTGTCGTAGCCATCGTCGAGTTCCGTCACGAATTCGTGGGCGCCGGCCTCCGTCGCGGCGGCGACGACCTCCTCGCTGTCGGCGTTTTCGGCGCCGTATGCGATGTTTTCCGCGACGGTGCCGTCGAAGAGGAAGGACTCTTGGTCGACGTACCCGACCGCGGCGCGGAGGTCCTGCCGGGAGAGTTCCGTGATGTCGCGCCCGTCGAGGCGAATCGTCCCCTCGTCGGGCTCGTAGAAGCGCAACAGGAGCTTGACGAGGGTCGACTTGCCGGCGCCGGTGGAGCCGACGACGCCGACGGTCTCGCCCGGTTCGACGTCGAAGGAGACCGCGTCGATGACGCGCTCGTCGCTCCCGGGATAGGAGAAGCTCACGTCCTCGTACGCCACGTCCCCAGCGACGGAACCGACGGGGTCCGCGCCGGCGTCGTCGGCGACGCGGTGGTCGGCGTTGCGCACGCCGACGATGCGCGCCGCGGCGGCGTTCGCCCGCTGGTAGATGCCGACGAGCGCCGAGAGGAACTCGATGCCGCCCTCCATGTTCCGCATGTAGAAGAGGAAGGAGACGAGTTGGCCGGCGGTGAGCACCCCCGTGAAGAAGAGGGGTGGGCCGTCGATGACCCACAGCCCGCCGAGTATCATCACGGTGACGAGGACGAGCCCGGTGACGCCCTGGACGAGCGGCGTCTGTTGAATCTGCTTGCGCGCGCCGGTCCAGGACTTCTCGCGGAGGTCCGCGGAGCGCTCGCCGAAGCGCCCCCGCTCGGCGCGCTCGGCGGCGTTCGCCTTCACGACGTCCATCCCACCGAGGGTTGCCTCCATTCGGGCGTTGAGCTGGCCGGCCGCGCGCTGGATGGGCGGGTAGAGCTCGCTCAGCGCCCGCGAGAAGTGGACGTTGATGGCCACCAGCATCGGCACCAGCAGGAACACGACGGCCGTGAGCTGCCAGTTCAGATAGGCCATGAAGGCCAGGGCGCTGCCCAGGGTGACGGTCGTCTCCACGGACCAGCGCGCGCTCTTCGCGAGGCTGAACTCCAGGGTGTTCACGTCGTCGTTGAGCGCGCTCATCACGTCGCCCGTCTGGTGGGCGTCGAAGAACGAGAGCTCCTGGCGCTGTGCGGAGTCGAACGTCTCGACGCGGACGTCGTCGATAACGCGCTGGCCAAACACCTCCCAGAGGAAGTTCCGGCCGATGGACATGCAGACGCCCGCGGTGCCGCTGGCGACGAGGAAGCCGCCGACGAACCAGAGTTGGCCCTCGGTTCGCGTCGGCACCCACGCCTCGGGCACGAGCGGCACGGTCAGCGGCCGGGAGCTGAACACGCTGTCGAAGCCGACGCCGATGACGTACACCGAGAGGTTGCTGTTTATCGCCGCGACTATCGTCACCAGGACGGCCGCGGCGAGCCACCCCAGATGGTCGCGCCCGGCGTGTCTGACGACGTAGAAGAACGGGTAGGTCACGTCGGACTCCGCCGCGAGGTCCCGCTCGTTTTCGCTCATCGGTTCACCTCCACGAAGGAGTCCGAAACCGCGTCGATTTCCCCGACCTGCACCCGCCAGAGGTCGGCGTACAATCTGTCCCGTTCGAGGAGTTCCTCGTGGGTGCCCTCCGCGGCGAGCGTGCCGTCGTCGACGACGAGAATTCGGTCGGCGTCCCGAACAGTCGAAAGGCGGTGCGCGATGGCGAACGTCGTCCGCTCGCCGGCCATCGCGTCGAGCGAGCGCTGGATGTGGACCTCCGTCTCGTTGTCGACGTGGGAGGTGGCCTCGTCCAACACGAGGACCTTCGGGTCGCGCAACAGGGCCCGCGCGATGGCGACGCGCTGACGCTGGCCGCCTGAAAGCTTCACGCCGCGTTCACCCACCTGGGTGTCGTAGCCCGCCGGGAGCTGTTCGATGAACTCGTGGGCGCCTGCGAGCTTCGCCGCGCGGACGATTTCCGCGGCGGGTTCGTCCGCGTCGAAGCGCTCCTCGGTGGCGTCGCTCGCGGGTCGGCTCGCCTCGCGCTCCCTGCTCGCCGGTTCCGGGCGCTCCCGCCGGTCGAGCCCGTACGCGATGTTCTCGGCTATCGTCCCGTCGAACAGTTGGGGGTCCTGCGAGACGTAGCCAAGCTGTCGGCGGAGGCTCCGCAGGCTCACATCCTGGATGTTCTGGCCGTCGATCCGGATTTCGCCGCTGTCGGGCTCGTAGAATCGGAAGAGGAGCTTGACGAGCGTCGATTTCCCCGCCCCGGTGGAGCCGACGACGCCGACGAGTTCGCCCGGCTCGGCGGTAAAGGAAACGTTCTCGATGGTGGGCTCCGCGGCGCCTTCGTAGGCGAACGTAACGTCGTCGAACTCGATGCGACCCTCCGAGACGTCCAGTTCCTCGCCCGCCTCCGGGTCGACGCGGCGCTCGGGGTGCGAGAGGAGGCTCTCGACGCGCTTGCTCGACGCGAGCGCGTCCTCGTAGGCGTCGATGGTGTCGACCGCGAGGTCCTTCACGGGTTCGAGGAACCCCCGGGCGTACAGCATGAAGGTCAGGAGGGCGCCGGCGGTGAACGTCCCCGAGAAGAAGGCGGGCGGGCCGGCGACGACCCAGTACCCCCCGAGGAGGAAGATGACCTTTTCGAGGACGTTGTTCGACATCCAGGTCACCAAATCGAAGCCCAGGCGCAGGCGGATGGTCTCCCAGTTGGTCTTCCGATATTTCTCGGAGGTGTCGGCGACGCGCTCGCGCTCGAACCCTTCGCGAGTGAACGCTTTGACCGTGCGAACGCCGTTCAGCGAGTCCTGAAGGCGGGCGTTCAACTCGCCGACGGTCTCGCGGACGGCCTCGTGACGCGGGCCGAGACGCTGCGCGTAGACGCGGCTGACGAGCGCCACGAACAGCGGGATGGCGGCGAGCACGAGCGCCAGCTGCCAGTTCAGCAGGGCCATCAGCGCGAACGCGACGACGACCTCCGAGACGTGGCTCGTCGCGTTGTAGACGGCGCCGACGATGCCGCCGAAGTTCTCGGTGTCGTTGTGAACGATGCTCATCGCGTCGCCGCTCTGCGAGTCGTCGTAGTAGCGCATCCGCAGGTCCGTCGCGGCGTCGTAGGCGTCGGTGCGCAGGTCGTGGCTCATCGCGACCAGCCCGCGGTTCTGGAACCACGAGGAGAGCCAATCGAGGCCGTTCTGCGCGAGGAAGGCGGCAGTGAGAACCCCGACGGTGAGCCAGAGCTGGGCGACCTGCCCGTCGGGAATCCATGCTCCGGGGACGAGCGGCAGGCTGTACGCCCGGTCGCTCAGCAGGACGGCGTCGAAGGCGACGCCGATGACGAACGCCGGGGCGCGCTGCGGGATGCGCGCGAGTAGCAGCGCGACGAGCCCGAGCCCGAAGTTCGCGGCCTGCGAGCGAGCGTACTCCCGGAGGAGGTCAACGAGCGGGTTCTCGCTCGTGTTCATCGGCTCACCTGCGCGTGGTGGTTCGGGCCGGAAGGACCGGCGCCGAGCGGTGCGAGCGGTGCTGTGTGTGTCGACATTCGTCTCGCTGTGGGGAGTCAGTCGAACGGCGATCCGAGCGAGGGAGCGAGGGAGCGCCCCGGCGCAATCGGCGAGTGAGGCTCGACCGCGTTACGCCGCGACACTGTCCGCTATCCCGAACACCGGCCAGTGCATCGGCCCTCCGTGGATAGCGGACGTCATACTCCGATGGATTATGGTGTAGGTTATAAACTTTCGGGACATCAATATATGTAAACAGTTGTCATGACCGAGGAAGTCAAGCGCTGGTGGGACCTCACCGGCGAGTGGTTCCAGGCGGACATCGACCTCGATGTGGGTGTCGACTGGACCATGAACTGGCGCGGTGACCTGACGCTTCTCCCCGACGTTGCGGGCGAGGACGTGCTCGAGCTGGGGTGTGGCGGCGGGCAGTGCTCGGTCGCGCTGGCGAAGCGCGGCGCGAACGTGGTGGGGATAGACATCTCGGAGACCCAACTCGCCTACGCCCGTGACCTCGCCGCCGAACACGACGCCGACGTCGAGTTCGTGCAAGCCGACGTGACCGACCTCTCGGCGTTCGCGGGCGGGTCCTTCGATACGGTGTTCAACTCCTACGTCTTCCAGTGGGTCGATGACCTGGACGCCTGTTTCGCGGAGGTCGCCCGGGTGCTGCGCTCAGGGGGCCGCTTCGTCTTCGCCGTTCCGCACCCGTTCTACGACATGCTCGACCCCGAAACGGGCACTGTCAGCGGGAGCTACTTCGACACCGGGCGGCGGGTCGTCGAACAGGAGGAGTTAGAACACGACATGGTGCTCTACGACCACACCGTCAGCGAACTCTACAACGCGCTCGTCGGCGCCGGCCTCACTGTCGAGGGAATGCACGAGCCCGGCTCCGACGACCCCGACGACTACGAGGCGGGCCCGTGGGGCGAGAAGACGCCCGAACTGTTGGCGAAGCTCCCCGAAACAGTGATTTTCGAGGGGACGCGGTAGTTACTCGTTCACCGAGGCGTCCACCGCGAACGTCGACTCGAACTCCCCCTCCGGCACGGTTTCGAGGGCGAAGCAGAACTGTTCGAGCTCCTCGTACACCGGCACCTCGTAGGCGGTGTCGGCGGTCACATGGCCAACCGTCGCTTCGTAGGCCTCCCGCAGCTCCACGGCGTGGGCCGCACACTCCGCGTAGGTGTCGGGCGTGGAGAGGCCGAACCGCGAGAACGACTGGCGCACCCAGTTGTTGAGTATCGGCCGCTCGACGGGGTCGAGTCGGCCGTACAGCTCCCAGAAGCCGCGCCTGACGAGCGGGGAGAACCCCTCCGTCCACTCGGGGTCGTAGGCGTCCGCGCGCTCCATTTTCGCGACCAGATGCGCGATGGCCTCGACCGAGCGGTCCCAGTTGTTGAGCACGACGCTCGGTCCGCCGTAGACCGCGTTGCGAAGCACGTCGCGGGACCAGACGTCCGCGAACGACTCCTCCCGGGGGAACGCCAGGAAGTCTTCGACGGCGTCCTGGAGCTTCGTCGTTCGGGTCGGCGCTGTGAAATCGTAGTATTCGCCGGCAGGCTCCGCACGGACGGTCCGTGCCCACGCGTCGAGAGAATCAGTATGCCGCGGTCCGAATTCCATAGACTGCTGTAGAATCGTTCTATCCGGGAATAACTGTTCCGCCCGAGAACGGCGTCGGCTCGCGTCGCGCCGGCGTTCCTCGGACTCAGTAGTCGCCCAACACCCCGAGCCGGCGCGCGCGGCGCTGACACAGGTAGAACACGCCGTACCCCAGGAGCAGATACCCGACGCCCGTGGCGACCAAGACGCCCAGTGAGCCCGGAGCGAACTCCCAGAGGCGAACGCCGTCGCGCATCGCGCGCTGGAGGAGGGCGCTCCCTTGCGCCAACGGCAGGGCGAACAGAGGGCCGCCGCCGAACGCCGGGACGGCGATGAGTCCCGCCATGAAGAACCCGACCATCTCCAGCCAGCTCGTGACGTTCTTGTAGAGGACGGTGATGCCGCCGAGCGCGATTCCGACGCCGAACGACGACGCGAGCGTGAGCGCGGCGACCGGGACGATAGTGAGCAGGTCGATTCGGAGGGTGGTGCCCGTGAGGAGGAGCATCGCGGCGAGCACGATGCCGGCGTACAGGAAGTGGACGAGGAGTTTGGCGAGCGATTTGGTCAACAGAACGGTCCCGAAGCCGAAGGGCGTCAGGTAGTGCCGTTCGAGGGTCCCCCACCCCGCCTCGGCCATCACGTCGCCCGTCGTGTCCTGATAGCTTCCCATCGCCATCACCCAGAGGAAGAAGCCGACGACCAGTCCCTCGGTCGAGTCGGCCATCGCCTGCGGCGCGAGCGTGGAGCCGCCGAAAAAGAGCAGGCTGAAGAGGGCAGTGAGCGTGACCACGGAGCCCACGGCCTCGAAGGGGTAGCGGACGAACAGCGTGAGTTCACGCTTGGCGACGACCCGGGCCAATCGGGCGTAGCCGGCGGCGCTCATGCTTCACCCGTGGCGTCCACGAACGCGGCTTCGAGGTCCGGCTCGCGGGTTTCGACGCCCTCGATGCGGGCGCCGAGCCCGTCGAGCTCGCCGACCAACCGATAGAACGCGTCGCTGTCCGCCGTCGCGTCGAGACGAACGCCACCGGTATCGAGCGGTTCGACCGCTTCGACGCCGGGGAGCGACGCGACGGTCTCGGCGTCGGTGTCCTGGAGCGTGAGCCGATACCCCCTGGTGGCGAACCCGGCCAGTAAGTCGTCGATGGTGTCGTCGACGACGATGCTGCCGTCCTCGACGATGATCGCGCGCTCGCAGACCGCCTCGACGGTGTCCATGTCGTGACTGGAGAGGAGGACCGTCAGCCCGCGCTCCTCGGCGACGGCGCGGAGCTGCGAACGGAGTTCGACGGCGCTCTCCACGTCGAGCCCCAGCGTGGGCTCGTCGAGGAAGACGACCTCCGCGTCCCGCGCGAGGACGCCCGCGAGCGAGGCTTTCTGTTTCATCCCCCGTGAGAGCGTGCGGACCTGCTCGTCGGCGTGTGCGGCGAGCCCGAAGGCCTCCAGCAGCCGGTCGTGGCGCTCGCGGACTGCGTCGGGGTTCTCGCCCGCGACGGCCGTGAAGTACTCCAGGTTCTCGCGGACGGTGAGCCGCCAGTACTGGTTTCTGGCGCCCTCCATCGTCGCCGCGGTCTTCGCGTGGGCCCGTCGCGGGTGTTCGCCGGCGTCCACACCGGCGATTTCGACCGTGCCCGAGTCGGGAAGGACGAGGCCGAGAATCGATTTGATGGTCGTCGTCTTCCCGGCGCCGTTCGGGCCGAGCAGCCCGACGAGTTCGCCCGGTTCGACGGCGAAGGAGAGGTCGTCCACCGCGGTCGTCGCGTCCTCACCTTCGCCGAAGGTCTTCCGCAGGTTCTCGACGCGGAGCGCGAAGTCCGTCATCGTCGGGGTCGAGGGGAGAGTGGCAGTAAAGTGTTCCCAGCAATACAGTACGCCGAAGGGTCGAATAGGGGAGCGAAAAAGGACGTACGGGAGCCGTTTCACCCGTCATCGAGCTAGTGAGCCGTTCCGTATTACAGTAAATCTTCTGTCTATTTTGGAGCGCCGCGCTTTTACGCTCGCGGGCGAGCGTACCCCCATGGAGGCCAGCGAGGGATTCGAGGCGCTCGCGCACCCGATACGGATGGGCGTCCTGCGGGCGCTCTTCGAGGCCAACCGGGAGAACGGTTCCGGGATGCGTTTCTCCGAACTCCGCGCGGCCGTCGAGGCCGAGGACAGTGGGAACTTCAACTACCACCTCGACCGGCTGGCCGGGCTGTACGTCGAGAAGGAAGACGGGAGATACCGCCTGTCGGAGCGTGGCTTCGAAGCCGGTATCGCGCTCGCAGCCGGGGCGTACGGCGAGGAGGGGAGCGCGGAGCGCATCGAATCGTTCGGTCGGTGTCTGCGCTGTGACTCCCCGACCGACGCCGTCTTCGAGCGGGGCACATCGGTACTCGAATGCCCGAACGGCCACCGGACGTACGTCGCCCGGCTCCCCCCGGAGGCTGTGACGGAGCGGACCGAGTCCGAACTCGCCACGCTCGTCGCGACCGAACTGTACGCCACGGTCGGCCGCGCGCTCCGGGGGAGCTGTGCCGCCTGTCGCTGCCCCGTCGACGGCGAAGTCGAGGCCACCGACGAAGGCGTGCTCTTCCGCGCGCGCTGCGATTTCTGCGGCGTCGAGTACGCCGTGCCCGTGGGGCTGTGCGCCCTACAGGACGCCGAAGTCCTGCGACTGCTCGCCCGACGCGAAATGGACCCGCGGGAAACACCGCCGTGGGAGTTCGACTGCTGCTTCGTGGGGCACGAAACCGTCGAGTCCGAGGCACCGCTCCGGGTTCGGGTGGATGTCGGGCCCGAGGAAAACGG
>JBEQBK010000095.1:0-10109 GCA_041639855.1 Halobacteriaceae archaeon
CGACACCCTCGTCGGCGAACAGGTGGTAAATGAGCGGCTCCTCGCGTTCGGTATCGCTCATGCACGTACCGCCTCCGGCGGATGGACCGAGACGCGAACGCTGTTCTGCCGCGGGACCACGGAGATGTACCCCTCCGCGTCGAGCGGCGAGAGCACTGCGTTCCGGAGTGGTGGCCCCTGCCCGATGCCCGTTAGCTGCGCGAGCTTCGACTCCGCCGCTTCGAGGGCGACCGTCGAGCCTCCGCCGTCGGTCCGGTCGAGCAGCCAGCGGTACGCTTGGCGCTGGTCCTCGCTGAGGTCGTCGGGGAGGTCGTGCGTCTCCTGCGCGAGCGACGCGATGCCCTCCCGCACGACTGCCGCCTTCGACCCCTTCGACTCTTTGAGTGACCGCACCACCTCGACGAGGTCGGGGTCGGTGATATTCGCCTTCACCTGCTCGCCGTCGGTACTCATCGGGCCACCTCGTGCCGGCCGGCCGCCCGTGTCTTCTCCGACCGCTCCCGGGCCTGTCGTTCGTCCTCGGGTATGACGCGCTCGATGCGGACGGAGTCGCCCGATGCGTCCCGTATCTCGCCTTCGAGCACGTCGGCCTTCCGGAGCGTACACAGGTGAGCGCACGGCCCTTCGTGGTACTCGTAGCCGTCGCAGTCGCATCGGCCGACGTACTGGTTCTTGTCGGCGTCGTAGGCCAGCGCGACGCGGTGAGCGTCCTCTCCCTCCGGCAGTAGCACCTTCCAACCGTAGGCGGAGACGCGCTCGATGAGGGCGGCCATCGGGTCGGCACGGCGCCAGCTACCCGTTTCGTCGTCGCGTTCGAGCAAGAAGTCCTGCCTGTCGAGCAGCGCCAGCGCGTCCGGGTCGGCCGGAGTCGCGCTCATCGGAGCACCCCCGTATCGGGACTCGACGTCACGCACCCGGTCATCCGCTCGGGGCCATCCCCGAACGAGTACGTCCCCGTGCGACCGCAGTCAACGCACTCGTACTCTTCGAGGGCGTCTGTCTTGCCGTAGTTCTGCCCCGTGATTTCGAGCATCCCGCCGCACTCGCAACGGAGCGTCATGCCACCACCCCGGGACTACTTACCCGTGCTGACCCACTCCTGCGAGGAACTTCGACGACGAGCGCTCCGCTTTCCCGACGTTTCGGTTACTGTACGGTTACGTTGATTTCCACTTCCACAGCCTCGCCCCCGGGCGACACCGACCCCCGTTCCGTGTTGTCGACGACGGCGACGTGCTCCCCTACCGGGGGGTTCAGGGAGAACTCCTCGCCCGCCGACGCCGCCGTGGCGTACGCCTCGAAGGACTCCCCGGCCTCGTATCGGGCGAACGCGTCGGCGCTCATCACGAACACGTCCACGTCGGGTCCGCTCCGGACGGCGAACGTCACGGTCAGGAAGCGCGCCTGTTCCGTCGAGAACCGCCAGGAGAGGTACTCCCCGGCGGGTGCGGTGTCGGTTTCGTAGACGACGTCCCGGGGTTGTGGCTGTATTCCCCCGCCGGAGGAACACCCCGCGAGGCCGACTACTGCGCCGAGCGCGCCGATGAACCGTCTCCGGTCGGGCATACCGGAGGTCGGGCCCGGAGTCAAAAGACTCCTCCTGTTCCGCTACTCCCGCTGTCGGCGTCCCAGTTGTTGGCCCGCGGCGCCCGCCGCGGCCCGGGCGGCTCCCTCGCGCGAACGCAGCGAGCGGAACGCGAGGAACCCACACCCGACGACGCCGAGCGCGGCGCCCCCCGCGAGCGCCGTCTCGCCGGCGGTGTAGAGGAGTGCCGCGGTGAGCGAGAGCGAGCTCCCGGTCAACCCGAGCACGGCCCGGCGCGCGAAGTCGTCGGCGTCCCCGCCGACGGCGATACGGGCGTACGCGTCGTCGCGGTCGGCCCGGTCGAGCGCGCGCTCGACTTTCGGGGGCACGCGGGGCGCCGCGCGCGCGCTCTCGGCGAGGTTCTCCCGGACGTTCGCGGCGATTCGCTCGCCGGGGGACTCGTCGACGTTCTCGGCGACGTACGTCGAGACGACTTCGAGAAAGTCGAACTCCGGGGCCAGGCTGCGACAGACGCCCTCCAGCACGGTCGTCACGCGCACCACGAGCGCCAACTCGCGGGGCAGCCTGAGGGGGAACTCGTAGAGTTGTGCCTCGAAGTCCGCGATGAGCTCCGAGACCTCCGGTTCCGCTATCTCGCCGCCGCGAAAGCCTTCCAGCGCGAGCTCGAAGGCCCGCCCGAACAGCTCTCGGTCGGCGTCGGGCGGCAGGGCGTCCATCGCGACGAACGCGTCGATGAGGGCGTCGGTGTCCTCGGCGGCGACAGCGCCGTAGAACTCGAAGAGTTGTTCGCGGGTGCGCTCGGACAGCTCGCCGGTCATCCCGAAGTCGTAGAAGACGACCGTTCCGTCCGCCTGCACCGCCAGGTTC
The DNA here is from genome assembly GCA_041639855.1 of Halobacteriaceae archaeon. Lineage (GTDB taxonomy): Archaea > Halobacteriota > Halobacteria > Halobacteriales > Halobacteriaceae > JBEQBK01. Next base: position 2,414 of record JBEQBK010000095.1, read on the forward strand.
CCGGGGTGAGGGTCAGCGTGAAAGAGCCCGTCCTCGGCTATCATCCCGATATACGCCTCCTCCAGCCGGCGCACGAGCGCCTCGCGGTCGATGCCCATCGCGTCGAGGCGCTCGCCATCGTCTATTTTCACCCCCTCGACGTACTCCATCGTCAGCACGCGCTCGGTCGAGCGCTCGTCGTCCACGACGGGCACGCGGACCTTCTCGCGGGCGGCGAGGTTCGCGCCGATGTCGCGGGCCATCCGCGCTTCGCGCTCGTAGTCCATCTCCTCTCTGACCGTGTCGGCGAACTCCCCGGTGAGCGTTTCGAGGGTGTCCGCCTGGCTGTCCGGGGCGGCCCACAGCACCGGCGGGAGGAGGGTCTCGATGGCCCGGAGGTCCCGCTCGACGCGCTCCTCGACGCCCGGGCGGCGGACCTTCACCGCGACGCGCTGGCCGCCGGCGTGCGCCTCGTACACCTGCCCCAGACTGGCCCCCGAGATGGCGTCGGTGTCGAACTCGTCGAAAACCTCCGGGACGGGGCCGAGGTCGGCCTCGATGACTTCCTTCGCCTCCGCCCACGGCGCGGGCAGGACATCGTCTTGCAGTTCGGCGAACGCATCGACGTATGCGGGTGGGAGGGCGTCCGGACGCGTCGAGAGTATCTGCCCGAGTTTGACGAACGCCGGGCCCAGTCCGACGAACGTCTCCCGCAGGCGCTCGGCGCGCCGTCGGCTCGTCGCCTGCGACACGTTCCGTGGCCCACCGACGAGGAGGAAGCGTCGCCGGTCCCGGAGGTACGCCAGCGCGAAGGGGAGAAAGGCAACGGCGACCCGCAGGAGCCGGCGGACGGAGCGCACTACGCCTCCTCCTCGAAGCGCTCGTAGCGATCGACGAAGCGTTCCCGACAGGAGGAACAACAGAAGCGATAGCGCTCGCCGTCGAGCGTGACGGCTTCGCCCTCCGGCCCGACGGTGTTCTCACACTCCGCACAGGTCAGCGTGAAGCCGTCGGCCGCGAGTGCCGGCGTCCACTCGGCGTCGTCAAGGAGCGTGACGGAGAACGACCCCGCGAAGCGCTCGCGTAGCCACGCGTTGACGCGCCCGGACTCGACGCGGACCAGCAGCCGGAGCGTTCCGTCCGCCGCGGCCAGAACACCCTCCACGGCGTCGCTCTCCCGTGCGGTTTTGCGGGCCGCTTCGCGGTCCGCCGGGTCGAGTTCGACGAGTACCGGCACCCCGGAATCGAGGGTCGAACGGTCGATATCGAGGGTGAACCCGCGGACGACGCCGGCCTCCTGTAGGCGCTCGACGCGCGCGGAGACGGCCGGCCCCGAGAGGCCGACCGACTCGCCGATGTCGCTGAACGGTCGGCGAGCGTCGGCCATCAGCGCGTCGAGGATTTCGAGGTCGGTGTCGTCCAGTTCGGCCATTCAGTACGTGAAATCCTCGCCCTCGTGCTCGCCGAGGACCCACTCCAGTTCCTCGATGGCGCGCAGCAGGGCGACTTCGGTTTCATCTTCTAGCGACGAGGACGGTGGGTCCTGGGCGTCGTACGCCTCCTCCAGCTCGGCGAGCCGCTCGTGGATCTCGCTCTCGGAGCGCATTCAGAAGGTGTACTCGTCGCCGCCTTGGTCGCGCTCATCGTCCGCCGCGGGGCCCATCGGCTCGTCGCCGGGGTTGCGCATCTCGTCGGCGAAGTCGAGGTCGCCCTCCTCCTCGTCGCCGGTGTTGGTCTGATAGGTGCGCAGGCCCGAGGAGAGGAGCTCCTCGATGGCCTCCTCGCGGGTAAGGAAGTCCCCCTCCTCGACCATCTGTTCGATCTGCATGTCCAGTTGCGTGGATATATCCACCTCTATCTCGGCCATACGCCCCGTTACTGGTGGGGTAGTATCAGCGTTTGGGGTCGCCCGGAAACAGCACGGTTTTTGTCGTGGGACCGATTGACTCGTGGTATGTCTTCACAGGACCCGCGGGCGGACGGGTCGGCGTCCCACGCGCCACCCGCTCTGCCGCTCGCGGCCGGGAACCCGCTCAGCTGGAAACTGGGTCGCCGCGCGGTCGAGGGTGCCCCGCTCCTGTTCTCACTCTCGCACGCGCGCTCCGCGCGCATGTGCGAAGTGTACGAGGCGACGGACGAGACGGTCGTCGCGGTCCTGCGCTCGCCCGCTGGGCGGGAACGCCATTACGAGTTGCTGACGGAGTCGGTACCCGAGGGCGTGGAATCGAGCGAGTGGGAGCGGGTCGAGTAGGCGATCCCCGGTTGCTGCCGGATATTCTGTAGCTCTCCGGGACGGGATAAATCTCAGCCCTTAGCAGTTGGCAGCACGGAGAAGTATACGCTGGCTGGGATTTGAACATGGAAAGACGGTCGCTCACTGCGTTCGCGCTGCGACTTTCTGGCTCAAATCCCGGCCGTAACTTCGCCTCGAAACGCGACTCGCTTCGCTCGTCGGTTTGCGTCGGCAGAAAGATGCGCTGGCTGGGATTTGAACCCAGGTTGTGACCATGGCAAGGTCACGTGATACCACTACACTACCAGCGCGCTTCGTACCCACACCAAACCGCAGGAAGGAGTTAAGGGTTGCGAACCACGTCCGGCTTGTGTAACTCTTTCACACGGAACGCCCGCGAGAGGCGTTGTCACGCTGTCACACTCCGGAATCGGGAACGCCACCCTTTTACCGTCGGACTTTGTATCGCGGGTACAGTCTCGTGACGGAGCATGGACGCGTTCGGGCATGACGACCACAGTACTCGTCCCGACGTCCCTCGTCCGGGAAGCCGAGGACAAACGCGAGGCAACTCGCAAGCTCGGCTACGTCGCCCGCGCGGCGACGGTCTTCCGGGCCGACCGCCTCGGCGTCTTCGACGACGCCGACGGCGAGCGGAAATGGGGCGGCGGGTTCGTCGAAACGGTGCTGCAATACGCATCCACGCCACCCTACCTCCGAAAGGAGGCGTTCGGGCGGCGTAGCGAACTAGAGTACGTCGGCGTCCTGCCCCCGCTCCGCGTTCCGTCATGGACCGGCTCCGAGTCGAACGATTCGGGGTCGTTGCGAGAAGGAATCGTGACCCAGGTCGGACCTGAAGGGCGCGTTCGGGTCAATTGCGGACTGCAACACCCGATCTCTCTCAGAGAGCCGCCGTCGATGGCGCTCTCAGAGGGGGAGCGCGTCTCCGTCAGGGTATCTTCGAGACGCCCGGTCCGTGCGAAAATCACCGACGACCCCATTCCGGGGTTTCAGGTGGAACGCACGGACCTCGCGACCGCCCTCGCCCGAGAGGACGCGGGCGTTCGCGTCGCCACATCACGACACGGGGAGACCCTCTCCGTGTCGCGACTCGCCGAACTCACCGGCCGCTTCGAGCGCGACGGGCTCACCGTCGCCTTCGGCGCTCCGACACGGGGGCTTCCCCCGATGCTCGGGCTCTCCGAGGAAGCGGTCCGTGAATCCGAATCCCCCGGCGGGTTCGACGTCTGGCTCAATACGGTTCCGGCACAAGGCAGCGAGGTCGTGCGAACTGAAGAGGCGATGTTCGCCGCCCTCGGCTGTCTCAACCTACGGTGATACGATGCCACAACCATCCAGACCACGCAAAGGCTCGATGGGGTTCAGTCCCCGCAAGCGTGCGGCCAGCGAGGTGCCGCGATTCAAATCGTGGCCCGACGCTGACGGCCAGCCAGCACTGCAGGGTTTCGCCGGCTACAAGGCCGGTATGACCCACGTCGTGTTGGTCGACGACAAGTCGAACTCGCCCACGGCGGGCATGGAGACGACGGTCCCGGTGACCATCGTCGAAACGCCCCCGATGCGAGCTGTCGCCGTCCGCGCGTACGAGGACACCCCCTACGGTAAGAAGCCGCTGACCGAAGCATGGACGGACGAGGTCCACGAGGACCTCGACCGTCGAGTATCGCCCCCCGAAAACCACGACTTCGACGGCGCCAAGGAGGCCATCGAGGCCGCCGCGGCCGACGGCGACCTCGCCGACGTTCGTGTGCTGACGCACACGCTCCCCGGCGGGATCGAGAGCGTCCCAAAGACCGTCCCCGACGTGATGGAAACTCGCGTCGGCGGCGGCTCTATCGAGGACCGTCTGGAGTTCGCCTTCGACCTCGTCGCCGACGGCGGCGAGCACGAGGCAAACGACGTCTTCCGCGCCGGCGAGTTCGCCGACGCGGCGGGCGTCACGAAGGGGAAAGGAACGCAGGGTCCCGTCAAGCGCTGGGGCGTGCAGAAGCGGAAAGGCAAGCACGCCCGTCAGGGCTGGCGGCGACGCATCGGTAACCTCGGCCCGTGGAACCCCAGTCGCGTCCGTTCGACGGTTCCCCAACAGGGCCAGACCGGTTACCACCAGCGTACCGAACTGAACAAGCGCCTCATCGCCCTCGACGACGCCCAGGAGAACGGCGTCAACGCCGACGGCGGCTTCGTCAACTACGGCGAAGTGTCGGGCAACTACACGCTCGTCAAGGGGTCGCTTCCCGGACCGAACCAGCGACTCGTGCGCTTCCGTCCGGCCGTCCGGCCGAACGAGTCGCCGCGCCTCGACCCCGAGGTGCGCTACGTGAGCACGGAGTCCAAGCAGGGATAACATGAACGCTACCATTTACGGCACTGACGGCGAGGAAGCCGGCGACACCGAGTTGCCCGGCGTCTTCGATGAGACCGTCCGCCCGGACCTCGTCCGGAAGGCGGTGCTCGCCGCGCAGGCCAACCGGAAACAGCCCTACGGCGCCGACGACTACGCCGGGATGCGAACCCCCGCGGAGTCGCCCGGCTCCGGCCGCGGCATGGCCCACGTGCCCCGCCAGAACGGCGAGGCTCGACGGGTCCCGCAGGCCGTGGGTGGCCGCAAGGCTCACCCGCCGAAGGAGGAGAAGGACCAGGGCCTCGACCTGAACGACAAGGAGCGCAAGCAGGCCGTACGCTCCGCCGTCGCCGCCACGGCCGACGCCGACACCGTCGCCGAGCGCGGCCACGAGTTCGACGGGGACCTCGAACTGCCGGTCGTCGTCGACGACGACTTCGAGGACCTGGTGAAGACCAAGGAGGTCGTCTCCTTCCTCGAAGCCGTCGGCCTCGACGCCGACATCGAGCGCTCCGAGGAGGGGAAAACGGTCCGCGCCGGGCAGGGTACACTGCGCGGCCGGAAGTACACCCAGCCGTCCTCGATTCTCTTCGTCACGAGCGAGGAGGCCGGTCCGTCGAAGGCGGCCCGCAACCTCGCGGGCGCCGACGTGACGACCGCCAAGGAAGTGAACGCCGAGGACCTCGCGCCGGGCGCCGACGTCGGTCGGCTCACGGTGTGGACCGAGAGCGCCCTCGAGGAGGTGAACGAGCGATGAGTGCTAGTGGTGAGTCCGTCATCGAGTACCCGCTCGTCACCGAGAAGGCGATGAACGCGATGGACTTCGACAACGCCATCCAGTTCGTTGTCTCGCTCGACGCTACCAAGGGCGACATCGCGGACGAGATCGAGGCCCGCTACGAGTTCACCGTCGCGAGCGTGAACACGCAGGTCACGCCCAAGGGCAAGAAGAAGGCCGTTGTCGCCCTCGAAGAGGAGGACGCGGCCGAGGAAATCGCTAGCCGCATCGGGGTGTTCTGAAATGGGACGACGAATTCAGGGACAACGACGCGGTCGCGGCGGCCCGACGTTCCGGGCCCCCTCGCACCGCTACAAGGCGGAACTGAGCCACAAGGAAACGGAGGACTCCGACGTCGTGACGGGCGAGGTCGTGGACATCGAACACGACCCCGCACGCTCGGCGCCGGTCGCCCGCGTCTCCTTCGACGACGGCGAGGAGCGGTTCGTCCTCGCCCCCGAGGGAATCACCGTGGGCGACACCGTCGAGACAGGCATCTCCGCGGCCATCGAGCCGGGGAACAGCCTGCCCCTCCGGGAGATTCCCGAGGGCGTTCCGGTGTGTAACGTAGAGAGCCAGCCCGGCGAGGGTGGCACCTTCGCCCGCGCGACCGGCGTGAACGCCACGCTGGTCACCCACGAGCGCGACGTCACCGTCGTGCAACTGCCCAGCGGGCAGGTCCGCCGTCTCGACCCCGACTGCCGCGCCACCATCGGCGTCGTCGCAGGCGGTGGGCGGACGGAGAAGCCCTTCGTCAAGGCCGGCAACAAGTATCACAAGATGAAGGCCCGCGGCACGAAGTGGCCGAACGTGCGTGGCGTCGCGATGAACGCCGTTGACCACCCCTTCGGTGGCGGTGGTCGCCAGCACCCGGGCAAACCGAAAAGCGTCTCCCGCGACGCGCCCCCCGGACGGAAGGTCGGTGACATCGCGTCCCGACGGACCGGCCGCGGTGGCAAGGCGGGTCGAGAATAATGAGCACGGAATACCGAACCGGCCGCGAAGGTGAGTTCACCTACCGCGGTCATACGCTCGACGAGCTGCAGGCAATGAGCGTCGAGGAAGTCGCGGAACTGCTTCCCGCCCGACAGCGGCGAACCATCGAACGCGGGCTCAGCCCCGCACACGAGGACCTCCTGGAGGAGGCCGCCGAGGCCGACCCCGAGGAGACCCGTAACGACCCCATCCGGACGCACCTGCGCGACATGCCGGTGTTCCCCGAGATGGTCGACAAGACCATCGAGGTGTACAACGGTCAGGAGTTCGACCGGGTGGACATCGAGCCCGAGATGATCGGCCACGTACTGGGCGAGTTCCACCTCACCCGCTCGTCGGTCGAGCACGGGCAGGCGGGTATCGGGGCGACCCGTTCCTCGAAGTTCGTTCCGCTCAAATAATATGGGAATCAGTTACAGCGTCGAAACCGACCCGGACGTGAACGCGAAAGCGATGCTCCGGGAGCGGCCCGTCAGCCTGAAGCACAGCAAGGCCATCTCGCGCGCCGTCAAGGGCGAGACCCTCGCGGACGCCCGCGAGTACCTCGAAGCCGTAATCGAGGAGGAGCGCTCCGTCCCGTTCAAGCAGCACAACTCCGGTGTCGGCCACCGAAACGACATCGAGGGTTGGGACGCGGGTCGCTACCCGAAGAAGGCCAGCGAGGCCTTCCTCGACCTCTTCGACAACGCCGAGAACAACGCCGAACAGGGCGGCTTCGAGGCGGAGTCGATGACCATCGCCCACCTCGCGGCGCACAAGGTGGACGAACAGGAGGGGCGCAAGCCCCGCGCCCGCGGCCGCGCGTCGCCGTGGAACACGCCCATCGTGGACATCGAACTGGTACTCGAAACGGAGGAGGATAGCTAATGGCGGACGAACACGAGTTCATCGAGGACGGTCTGCAGCGCTCGCAGATAGACGAGTTCTTCGAGGACGAGTTGGGCCGCGCCGGCTACGGCGGCATGGACGTCGCCCACACGCCGATGGGGACCCAGATCGTCCTGAAGGCCGAGAAGCCCGGTATGGTCATCGGAAAGGGTGGCAAGAACATCCGCAAGATCACCACCCAGCTCGAGGAGCGATTCGACCTCGAGGACCCGCAGGTCGACGTGCAGGAAGTCGACGAGCCGGACCTCAACGCGCGTATCGTCGCCGACCGGCTGGCGAATGCCCTAGAGCGAGGTTGGTACTTCCGAAAGGCCGGCCACACGACCATCGACCGCATCATGGACGCCGGCGCGCTCGGCGCGCAGATTGTCCTCGCGGGCAAACTGACCGGTGCGCGCTCGCGCATCGAGAAGTTCAACCGCGGTTACATCAAGCATAACGGCGAGCCCGCCGAGGAGAT
>JBEQBK010000096.1:0-9976 GCA_041639855.1 Halobacteriaceae archaeon
CGTAGTTCGTCTCCGAGCGCGCGGTCGCGACGACGGCGACGACGGCGCCGACGGCGGCGGCGCCGACGGCGCTCGCGACGACGACCGCGCGCCGGACGGCCGCGCTCCGCTCGGCGCTTAGCCCCTCGGCCCCGGCGGCCCCGGCGAGTTGCCCCACGGTTTCGGGCGCGGCGACCACCAGGCCCAGGAGGACCGTTCCGGCGAGGACGGTGATGGTGAGCAGGTCGAAGACGCGCTCCACGGCCAAGGAGGCAAAGCCCGTCGCGTAGGGCACCTTTCGGCGGGCCTTCATCACGTACGCCCGGACCGCGTCACCCGCGCGGGCGGGAATAACGAGGTTTCCGGTCTGGCTGATGAAGATGGCCCCCGTCAGAAACCCCGTTTCCGAGGGGTATCCTAGCTCGCCGAGGATGTCCTTGTAGCGCACGCCCCGGAGCGGCCACGAGAGGAGATAGACGACGCTCGCGACGGCGATGAGCACGGGGTCGGCGCTCCCGATGGCGGCCACCACCTCACCGACGGGGAGGTAGACGAACATCAGCGCCACCGCCACGAGCGCGAGCAGGAAGCCGACGACGACGCCCGTCGTGCGGTTCACCCGCGGCGCGACGGTGAACTCCCACCAACACCTGAGCACCTGGGAACCCATCCCGAACACGTCCCGCACCAGGTCGACCTTCGAGTCGCCCCTTGCGGTCCACTCGACGGGGAACTCCTTTACCCGCAGCCCGGCGTGCTGGGCCCGAACCAGTAACTCGGTGTCCCAGAACCAGTGGTCGTCGCCGATGTCGTCGGCGAGCTCCAGATACGCCTCGCGGGAGACGGCCTTGAAGCCACACTGGTGGTCCCGCACGTCGGAGCCCAGTAGCGCCCGCACGAGTCCGTTGAACCCCTTCGACGGGACGCCGCGCTTGGCGGGCCGTTCGGCCTCGTTACCGGGCATCCAGCGCGACCCCGTCGCCACGTCGAACTCGTCGGAGCGGACGCTCTCGACGAGTTCCTCTAGGTGGCGCATGTCCGTCGCGAGGTCCGTATCGAAATAAACCAGGGTGTCGCCGGCCGCGCGCCGGAAAGCGTAGTCCAGTGCCCCCCCACGGCCCAGCCGTTCGTCGCTGTGGACGTGTTCCACGCGGTCGTCCGTTTCGGCCAGCTGCGCGGCTATCTCGGGCGTCCGGTCCTCACAGCCGTCCTCGGCGACGACGACCTCGAAGCTCCCCGCCGGGAGAAAGCCGTTCAGCGTGTCGAGGGTCGTTCGAACGGTGTCCTCGATGGTGTCCTCCTCGTTGTACGCCGGGAGGACGACGCTCACGGACACCCCGCTCATTATTCGACCGTCGGCCCCCGTTTCGTAAGTACCTTCTGGACTCCGGCGCCGTTAGTCGGCCGTACCACTCGGCGGCTGTCGGGGCCGTCTGCGAGCCGTCCCGGCCCGAAAAAACGCACGACGGAATCGGGTTAACCGGGCGTACCAAACCCACTATGTGTGATACGGACTACCTACCAGTATGAGCGCGACCGTCGCCGTCGGAGCCGACTTGAGCGAGAAACAACAGCGTATCCTGAGCTATCTCAGGGAGCGCGCCGACGGGCAGACGTACTTCAAATCGCGGCTCATCGGTGAGGAACTCGGACTGTCGGCGAAGGAGGTCGGGGCGAACATGACGGCCATCGCCGAGGGGAACTTCGACCTCGACGTGGAGCGCTGGGGCTACTCCTCCTCGACGACGTGGATGGTCACCGGTAGCTGAGCAGGTCGTCCGCTTCGCGGGCCAGCGCACGGGTTTCGGGACCGAAGGAGTCGGCGTACCGGACGAGCAACAACAGCACGGTTTCGGGTCGCTCGACGGCGTAGCCGTCCTCGCGGGAGAGCAACCCTTTCTCCTCTAACTCGGCGGCGTAGTTGCTGATGGTCGCCCGCGAGACGTCCAGTTCGGCCGCGAGTTCGGCGCCCGTCGCGTCGGGGTTCCGGAGGAGTTCGACGACCATCCCGCGGGGCGTATCGCGGCGCAGGTAGCCCAGCGCGATTTTCTCGAAGGCGTCGAACTCGCCGGTCGGGAAGAAACGCTTGTAGTCGCCGTCCTTCACGCTCTCGACGGCGCCCTTCCCGGCGAGCGAGCGCAGGTGGTGTTGGGCCTCGCCGGTACCGAGCTTGAGGTCGTCGCGGAGCTTCGAGAAGTGTGCGCCCGGGGTCGCGGAGAGGTAGCCGGTAATCGCCTCGCGGGGCAGGGACTCCTCTTCCTTGGCGAGCCCCGCCAGCGGCCCGACGGCGCCCAGCGCGGCGAACCGCCGGAGCGTCGTCCGCTTTTCCCTGTCGACTCCCTCGTCAGCCATTCACACGACCGTAGGCGAGGCCGGAGGAAAACCCCTTCGTTCGGTGCTACTTCGCGCCGGAGTCGTCGGACGAATCCGGCGTGTCGTCCGTGTCGGTCACGTCCGTACCGTCGTCCGCCGCGCCCGCGCCGGTCGCACCGTCGTCGCCGCCCGCCGCGCCCGCGCCGGTCGAACCTCCATCGTCCGCGTTGAAGCCGGTCGCGTCCTCGCCGTCGATGGACACGTCCACGTCGCCGGCGTCGATGTCGGTGTTCTCCACGACCTCCTCCATCTCGGCGTCCATCTCGTCGAGGATTTCTTCGGGTGACTGGATGTCGGGCTCGCCGCTCTCCATCCCCTCGACGTTGTTTTCGAGTTGGCCGAGGATGGACTCGATGTTGTCCAGGCCCAGCAGTTCGCGGGTCTCCTCGTCGAACTCCAGGGCGTCGAGTTCGCTCCCCCCGTCGCCCACGTCCGAGCCGGTGAGGTGTTTGCCGTAGCGGCCCACCAACGAGGTGAGCTCCTGGGGCAGGACGTACGTCGTGGACTCGGACTGGCCGATATCGGCCAGCGTTTCGAGACCCTTGTCGATGACCGCGCGCTCGCCCATCGACTCGGCGGAGCGCGCGCGCAGGACCGTGGAGATGGCGTCACCCTGCGCTTCGAGTATCTGGCTCTGCTTCTCACCCTGGGCGCGGATGATGTTCGACTGCTTCTCCCCCTGGGCGGTCTCGATGGCGCTCTGGCGCTCCCCCTGCGCTTCGAGAATCATCGCACGGCGGCGGCGCTCGGCGGAGGTCTGTTGCTCCATCGCCTGCTGGACGTCCTTCGAGGGGTTCACTTCCCGCACTTCGACGCTCTCCACCCTAATTCCCCACTCGTCGGTGGGCTCGTCCAGCTCGCGGCGGATGCGCGCGTTGATTTCCTGGCGCTTGTTGAGCGTGTCGTCGAGTTCCATGTCGCCCAGCACCGCACGTAGAGTGGTCTGCGCGAGGTTCGATACCGCGGTTTTGTAGTCATCGACTTCGAGAAACGCCTTCTTGGCGTTCATCACGCGGATGTAGACCACGGCGTCCGCGGTGACGGGGGAGTTGTCCCGCGTGATGGCCTCCTGACGGGGCACGTCTAAGGTCTGGGTGCGCATGTCGAAGGGGTACGTCCGCGAGACGAACGGCGGGACGAAGTTGATCCCCGGCTCCAGCAGGCTCCGATACTCGCCGAAGACGGTCAGGGCTTTCTTCTCGTAGGCGTCCACGATGACGACGGCCTGCCAGACCGCCACCAGGACGAGCAACAACACGAGCAGGCCGACCGTCGTGAAGACGCCGCCGCCCAGCGTCTGGGCGGGGAGGGCACTCAATACCATACCTCACGCTTCGGACGAAACCCGAATAAAGGTTTGTGGTGAATCAGGCGGGTTCGGACTCCTCGTCGCTTTCCGCCGCGCGCCGCCCGGCCGCCAGCTCCCTGTCTATCTCGTCTATGCCGTCGACGGACTCGACGGTGAGGACGCTCCCGCCGCCCGCGTCGACGACCATGATTTCGCTCCCCTCGGGTATCTCGCCATCGACCGTCCGCGCGGAGTAGGTCGGGTCGAACCCGCCGTCGTGGAGGCGGACCTGTCCCGAGCTCGGCGTGACGGCTTCCGTGACGACTCCCTCCTTGCCTTCCAAGTCGTGGGAGTCCTTCGTCGTCGCGTCGCTGTCGCCGCCGTAGAAATCGAAGCGCCGGTAGCCGTAGAGCGTGACGGCGCCGATGACGCCCACGAGGGCCGCGAGGGCGAGCGGGCCCGCCAGCGCGGGGAACGCGAGGCCGAACAGCCCCGCCAGCAGGAGGGCGACGCCGAGGACGATGAAGTGTGCGCCGGGCGCTATCGCCTCGGCGATGCACAGCGCCACCCCGCCGACGGTCAACACGAGCGGGAGCGTCTGATCGGAGAGGGCCATACACGAACTCGGGCTGTGAGGAACTTTACCGTTGCCCTAAAACAGGAACGCGTAGAAAGCGAACAGCGCCGCCAGCGTGCCGAGCACGAAGAAGAGCACGTTCTCCGGGGTCGGGTCGCCGGCCTCGATGGGTCCTGGGTCGTGCGGGTCCCCGCCGGGGTCGGGGCTCACGTCCTCGACGCCGAACTCCCACTCCTCGTCCGCGTCGTCGTGCTCCTCGTTCGCCCCCTCCCGCTCGTCCCGGCTCATCGGCGCTGCACCTCCCCGTCGTAGACGACGCCGCGCTCCCCGTCCACGGTAATCGTCCGGCCCCGCGGCACGTCGATGCTGACGCCGCCGACCATCGGGATTCCCAGCTCCCGCGCGACCATCGCGGTGTAGCCGGTCATCCCCTCGGCGGCGTCGGCGATGCCCCCGAGCGTCGAGAGGTCGCCCTCGAACTCGCCGTCGAAGCCCTCGGGGACGACGGCGATGGCGCCCGCTGGCGCGTCCGTGAGGTCGCCGTCCGCGGTCGGGTAGGCGGGCCCCGTTGCGCGACCCTCCACGACGACGCGGCCCACGCCCAGCGATTCGGCGGCGACGTGGACCTTCAGCGCGTTCGCGGTGTTCGCACCCTCCAGGTCGGTCATCATCCCGGTGACGACGACGACGGTGTCGCCGCTCTCGACGACGCCGGCGTCCATCGCCACGTCGACGGCGTTGTCGATGACTTTCGTCGCGGACGCCTCGTGTGTCGCGTACTGGGCGGCGACGCCCCACGAGAGCGCCAGCTGCCGGCGCACCTTGTCGCTCGGCGTGGCCGCGACGACGGGCACGCCGGGGCGGAACTTCGCGGTTTTGAGGGCGGTGTAGCCCGACTCGGAGGCGACGACGACCGCGCTCGCGTCCACGTCCCGTGCCAGATAGCGCGCGGAGCGGGCCAGCGCGTCGGTCCGGTTCTCGCCCGCGACGGGCACCCGCTGTTCGCGCAGCTCGTCGTACTCCTCGCTGCCCTCGACCTCGCGGACGATACGGTCCATCGCCTCCACGACCCGCGTCGGGTGGTCGCCCACCGCGGTTTCAGCGGAGAGCATCACGCCGTCCGTGCCGTCGAGGACGGCGTTCGCCACGTCGGAGGCCTCCGCCCGGGTCGGCCGGGGCGCCTCGACCATCGAGTCGAGCATCTCCGTCGCGGTGATGACGGGCACGCCCGCGTTCTGACACCGCCGGATGATGCGTTTCTGTATCATCGGCACGTCCTCCATCGGGCACTCCACGCCCAAATCGCCGCGCGCGACCATCACGCCGTAGGCGGCGTCGATAATCTCCTCCAAGTTGTCGACGGCGCCCGAGCGCTCGATTTTCGCGATAACCGGGATGTCAGCGCCGTGCTCTTCGAGGACGGCGCTCACCGCGAGCACGTCCGAGCGGTCGCGGACGAAGCTCGCCGCGACGAAGTCGACGCCCTTCTCGGCGGCGAGTTTGAGGTCCCGGCGGTCCTTCTCGGTGACGACGCTCACGTCCAAATCCACGCCGGGGACGTTAACACCCTTGCGCGCGCCGAGCTCCCCGCCGCTGTCGACGCGCGCGGTGACGGTCTCGCCCTCGACGGCCTGGACGGTGGTTTCGATGCGCCCGTCGTCGAGCAGGACCCGGTCACCCACGCCCGCGGCCGAAATCGAGGTGCTCAGTCCCACTTCCTCGGGCGTGGCGTCCTCGCCGACGACGAAGCGGACGGTCGAGCCCGTCTCCAGCTCGATGGGCTCCTCGATGGGGGCGGTCCGCACCTCGGGGCCTTGGGTGTCCAGCATCACGGCGACGGGCTGTTCGGTAGCGTTGTCCACCGCCCGCGCCGTATCGATGAGCTCGGCTCGGTCCTCGGGGTCGCCGTGGCTGGCGTTGATGCGCGCCACACTCATCCCCGCGTCGGCCAACCCGCGGACGGCGTCCCTGCTCTCGGTCGCCGGGCCGAGCGTACAGACGATCTTCGCGTTCCGCATATATCGAGAGGGTGGAGCGGCCCAGTTAAAAAGCCCCGCTCGTCCGCAATCGCTGTCCGGTTCCGTTCGCTACCGGATTTTGGTTCCCGGGACGGAGTCGCCGTGCGTAGTCAGGAGGTCGGCCTCCTCACCCGCGGCGAGTATCATCCCGTTGGATTCGACGCCGAACAGCTCGGCCTTTTCGAGGTTGGCGACGATGACGACCCGCTCGCCGGGCAGCGAATCGAGGTCGTGGAGCTGTTTGATGCCCGCGACTATCTGTCTCACTTCGACGCCGATATCGACTTCGAGCTTGGCGAGGTCGTCGGCGCCCTCGATAGGTTCGGCGGCGACGATTTCGCCGACGCGCAGGTCGAGGTCCTGGAACGCATCGAAGCCGATGCGCTCCTCTGCGACCGGTTCGAGTTCGACGTCGGCGGGCTCGTCACCGGCGCTTTCGCTCCCGCCCTCGGCCTCCTCGATGCGCTCCGCTAACTCCTCGTTCAGCCGTTCGACCCGCTCCTCCTCGATTTTGTCGAAGAGCTCGTCGGGCTCGTCGAACGCCTCGGGTGGCGCTTCGAGCGCCGCTTCGAGGGGGGCGTCGCCGACCGCTCCCTCCTCGCCGAGCTGGGCCCAGAGCTCCTGGGCCTTCCCGGGGAGGACGGGCTCCATCAGCACGGCCAACGCCTTCGTTATCTGGACGCAGTCGCGGATGACCGGCGCGGCCGCCTCCTCCTCTAACTTCCAGGGCTCGTGGCGCTGGATGTACTCGTTGCCGAAGCGCGCGAGTTTGAGGGGGACCTGTCCCAACCCGCGAATCTCGTACTCCCGTACCGCGGCCTCGAAGTCGTCGATGGCCTCGCCGATTTCGCGCTCGACCTCGTCGCTGACGTCGGCGTCGGGTGTGCCGCCGAAGTTCCGGTGGGCGAACAGCTGGGAGCGATAGCAGAAGTTGCCGAGCGCACCCACCAAATCGCCGTTGACCCGCTCGCGCAGGCCGTCCCACGAGAAGTCCACGTCGGCCTCGAAGGCCGAGCCGACGACGATGTGGTAGCGATAGAGGTCCGGGTCGAGCCCCTCCTTCAGGTAGTCGTCGGCCCAGACGGCTCTGTTTCTGGAGGTTGAGAAGGCGTTCCCGTCGAGGTTGACGAAGCCACACGCCAGCACCGAGCGCGGTTCGGCGTAGCCCGCGCCCCGGAGCATGGCCGGCCAGAAGACGGTGTGGTGCTGGATGATGTCGTGACCGATGATGTGGACGATTTCGCCGGCCTTCGGCGGCGATTCTGGGTTGGGGTCCGGCGTTTCCCCCTCCTTCGCCTCGATTTGCCAGGCCTCCTGCCAGTCGAACTCGTCGGCGCCGACGCGCTCGGAGTACTGCTTCGTGGACGCGACGTACTCGATGGGCGCGTCGACCCAGACGTAGAGCACGAGGTCTTCCTCGTCACCGGGGTAGTCGATACCCCAGTCGATGTCCCGAGAGATACAGAGGTCCTCCAGCTCCCCTTCGATCCACTCTCTCGGTTGGTTGCGGGCGTTGTCGGTGCCCTCCAAGCGATTGATGAAGCCGTTCAGATACTCCTGGAAGTCGTCGAGTTTGAGGAACTTGTGTGGGCGGGTGCGGTACTCCGCGGGATTGCCCGTAATCACCGATACCGGCTCTTCTATCTCGCCGGGCTCCAAGTGTCGCTGACAGCCCTCGTCGCACTCGTCGCCGCGGGCCTTCTCCCCGCAGTAGGGACAGGTGCCTTCCACGAACCGGTCGGGGAGGGGCTGGTCGTCCTCGGTGTCCCACGCGACCTCGATTTCCTTCTCGTGGACGTGGTCGCCCGCCTCCCATGCCTCCACGAACTCCCGCGTGAGTTCGGTGTTCGTCTCGTCGTGGGTGTGCCCGTAGTTATCGAACTCGACGTTGAACTGCGGGAAAGTCTCCTCGTACTCCTCGTGGTAGTCGAGCGCGAAATCCTCGGGGGAGACGCCTTCCTTCGCGGCGTTCACCGCGATGGGCGTACCGTGCATGTCCGAGCCGCAGACAAAGGCCGTCTCCTGGCCCAGGGTTTCGAGCGCGCGGCTGTAGGCGTCGCCCGCGACGTACGTCCGCAGGTGCCCGACGTGGAGGTCGCCGTTCGCGTACGGCAACCCGCACGTCACCACCGCGGGGTCATCTGTGGGGAACTCGCCGGTCATACGCTATCCTCCGGTCGGTGCGGGTCTAAAACCCGCCGATACGTTCGTGTCATGGTCGTCTCTTCGGTGGTCGAAAGCGATGCGCGAGAAGGGCAGTTTCGGGGGCGAGGCGTGCGACGGCCGTGGTGCCCCCATCGCACCCGCCGCACCGGTATGAGCGGCGTTCGGCGGGGTCGTTCCGCTACCCGTTAGTGTGCGTACGCATAGTGCGAGCGCGACGACGGGTGTGGAACGTCACGTTTCCGCGTGGACACGCGTCGCGTATAAATCCGCCGCCCGCGCCCTATAACTGAAAGGTCTCCTCGTGCCACCCGGTCGACCCGTCCGGGTAGTTCGACGTCCGCTCCTCCTTCTGTACGGTTCCGGTGCCGTCGGTCGCCCGAACTGTCACCGTGGCTTCCTCGCGGCCCTCGCGCTCGAAGACGTAGCGCCAGCGCCGCCATGTGTACTCGGAGGCGGGCGCCTCCAGTTCGGCGTCGCCCCACGTCTCGCCGCCGTCGAGGCTCACTTCCACCCGCTGAATCCCGCGGTTCCCGGCGTAAGCGATGCCCCCGACGGCGGCCGCGTCCCCGCGCACCGCGGCCCCACGGGCGTAGCTGATGGTGTTCACGACCGCCTTCTCGTCCCACGTCCGGCGCTCCCAGTAGGCGGTGTGTGACTCGGTGGAGAGTTCGATTCCTTCGACCCACTTGGTCGATTTCATGCCGTAGCGCCCCGGAATCAGCAGCCGCGCCGGGAAGCCGTGCGACGCGGAGAGCGTGTCGCCGTCCGCGCCGAACATCAGGAACATGTCCTGCTCCCGGGCCACCTCGACCGGCACGGCCTCGCTGTAGCCGTCGACCGCGTGGGTGACGACGTCCACCGCGTCGTCTTCGACACCCGCCCGGTCCAGCAGGGCGTCGATGGGGACGCCGCGCCACGTCGTCGTCGAAATCAAATCGCCACCGACGGCGTTCGAGATGCAGAGCATCGTTATCGGGTTGGTGACGGCGTCCGGATGGTTCAACAGCTCGTCGAAGGAGAGGTCGTACTCGTTTCCGACGGCGCCCGTCACCGACAGCGACCAGTTCTCCGTGTCGACGGTCGGGTCTTGGGTGTTGATGTCGACGACGTAGTGGTCCTCGATGGGCTCCACGCGGGGCGGCACGCCGCCGAAGCCGAAGCCGAACTCGTCCTCGGTTTCTTCGGCGACGCTGTCGCCCGTGTTCGGCGTCCCGACGGTCCGACCGGTCCGTTCTTTGGCGTTGGGAAGCGGCTGGTTCGCGCGCTCGGCGTCGACGCCGTAGCCGGCGGCCTTCCCGCCGGCGGCGGCCCCGCCGAGCAGCCCGACGGCGCCGACCCCCGCTGCCGCCCGCCGGAGTGCGCCGCGCCGTGCGTGGTCCGTCCCCGAGCGCGCCGCCTGCCGGTCCAGTCGGGCGTAGAGCAGCGGCGGCGCGGCAGTCAGGGCGGCACCGACGACGCCGATGACCTGTGGTGGGACCGTCGACTCCCAGTAGAGCGCGACGGCCACGGCCGGCGCGAGAAAGCGGCCCGCGCCCAGCCTGCGGCGGCGTTCGGGATGTCGCCCGACGAGCGTCC
>JBEQBK010000097.1:0-9767 GCA_041639855.1 Halobacteriaceae archaeon
TCGACTGGGAGCAGCAGAGCTCGCAGTGGGTGTACGAGGACGCCGACGACCACTAGTCGGCCGACTCCCTTTTCACCGTTCGCGACCTTCCGTAGCGTATGCTGAACACACTCCTTTCGGCCTTCGCGGTCGTGGGCGGCGCCTTCGGCGCCCTGTTCCCCGAGCGAGTCATCGACCCAGTCACGCGAGCCGCCCTGGCGGGCTACGAGAACCCCGAGGACCTCGAAGCGAGCGAGTGGTACGTCACGGCGATTCGGACGAAGTTCGCGCTCATCTCGCTGGCGGGCGTAGTGGCGCTCGTCGTCGAACGGGTCGGAACCTCCGGCGTCAAGGAAGCCGCGGAGAAGGCGGACGACGACTAACGCGAGTCAGCCCGTAGTTCTCGACAGTCCGCAGGCGTAGAAGGGGAAGGACCGCCGTCAGTCGTCCGCCGGCTCGGGCGCCGTCACGTCAATCTCGCCCGAATCGAGCTCCGCTTCGACTTCCCGCGCCGCCTGCACCATGTTCTCCATCTTCGCATACGCGGCGTCGCGGGGCAGAAGCTTGAGCCCACAGTCCGGCGACACCGTGAGTCGCTCGGGCGGCACGAGTTCGAGGCCTTTCAAAATGTTCTCCTTGATTTCCTCGACCGATTCGACCTCGGCGTCGTGGATGTCCGTGACGCCGAGCGCGAGGTCCTTCGTGAAGGCGGGCTCCTTGAACACGTCCAGTTGCTCGTAGTCGCCGTTGGCGAGTTCGAGGTCGAGCTCGTCCACGGGGTACTCCAGCACTTCGGGGTAGATGCGGGAGTAATCGCCGTAGCAGACGTGGAGGCCCACGCGCACGTCGTCGGGGATACCCGCGACGATACGCTCCAGGCAATCGCCGACGATTGCGGTGTCGTCGGGCGTCGTCGCGAGCGCGGGCTCGTCGATCTGGATGTAACGCGCGCCGGCGTCGACGAGCGCCTCGATTTCCTCGTTCACGAGGTCCGCGAGGGCGTGTGCGAGCTCCTCCTCGGTGTCGTAGGCCTCGTTGAAGGACCACGACGCGAGCGTGTAGGGCCCCGTGATGGGAACCTTGACCGGCCGCTCGGCGACGCCGTCCGTGAACTCGAACTCCTCGACGAGCCACTGCTCGTCGTACTCGACCTCGTCCGTGACCGAGGGCTTGTCGAAGTAGTTGTGCCCCCACACTTTGACCGGGCCGTAGAACTCGTAGCCCGAGATGCGGTGAGCGAAGTACTCGGTCATCTCGTTGCGCCGCATCTCGCCGTCCGTCACCACATCGAGCCCGCTGTGCTCGTGCTCCTCGGTGATGAGCCGGGAGGCATCGTCTTTGGCCTCACTCCAAGCGTCGTCGTCGACCTGCAACTCGACATCGGGTTCCTCGCCGCGTTCGTGGAGCTCGCGGGTGCGGTCGACCCACTTCGGCTTGGGGTAGGAGCCCACGACGGTGGTGAGCAGGAAATGCTCATTAGGGTGGTTTTCGGGGCGGAACTGCTCTCTGTTGTTCATTGTGCCACCTCCACGAGCTCGGCGGCCTCGCCGAGGACGCCCAGCTTCTCGCGGTACTTCGAAACGGGAAGGTAGAACAGCTCGGTGTTCGTCGTCATGTAGATGTCGTCGAAGGTGATGGGGTCCGGGGTCTCGGCGCAGAACCACTCGACGCGCTCCGCGACGGTCTCGGCGGACTCGACGAGCGTGGTCTGGCCGTCGACGATGCCCAGCGACACGTCGTCTTTGGTGCCGTACTCCGCGATGTTCTCGATGTTCTGCTCGTGGTCGCTCACGAGGTCGTAGCCCACGGCGTCGATGTCCGCGTCGAGGAGGTGGGCGTGGACCTTCTCGGTCAGCGAGCCCCAGTAGGTCTGGACGACCACGTCGGCGTCCGTCGCCTTTGCGACCGTATCGATGGCCTCGCTGGCGCGCTCGTCCATCCCGTCGCCGGGCGAGTCGGTGACCAGGGAGGGTTCGAGCAGGAACAGTGTCTCGTGCTCCGGGAAGGCCGCCGTCTCGCCTTCCAAGAAGTCGGCGACCGCATCCAAAAACGCGGCCTCGTCGCCGTAGTGCTCGTCGGTGGCGAGCTCGGCCAGGGTGTACGGACCGGGCAGGACCGCCTGCAGGGAGTCCGTCTGCGCCGCGGCCGCTTCGAGTTCGCCGGCCACGTCGCCGCTGAACGTGAGTTCGTCCTCCACGACCGGCTCGCGGTAGAAGTTGTTGTTGTCGTAGTAGCGGACGATGCCCTCGGCGCTCACGTTCTCGTGGACGGTGAGCGGGTGGGCCAGCATGTCGTCCCAGCGGAGCTGCCCCTCCGTAACCAGATCGAGGCCGGCTTCCTGCTGGTCGTCGATGACGCGGCGCCGGGCGTCGTCGTACGCCGCGACGATGTCCTCGCCCTCGTCGCCGCTGATGAGGTCGTCGCGCTGGTGCCCTTTGAGGTCACTCAGCGTCTCCTTCGCGTCGTCGGGGAGCGGATAGAGCCCCGGCGTCGTTGCGATGCGCTCCATACCGTCGGTTGGAAATGACGCCGCTTAATAGTTCCTTTCCGTGTTTATGCGCGCTGTGCATCTTTCGAGGCGCGAGCTTTCGCCGCGCGCATCAGCGCCAGAGTTCGAGGACGGTCAGCGTCTCGAAGGGGAACGACTCCTCGGCGCGGACGGCCGCGCTGAACCCGTTCGCGCCCGCTTTCTCCATCACTTCCTCGACGCCAGTGAGACTGCTCACGAGGAGGAACACTCGCCCGTCGGGAGCGAGCACACGGCCCACCGAATCGAGGAACGGGTCAATAACGGCCCGCCCGCTCTCCCCGCCCGTCAGCGCGAGCTCCATCCAGTCGCTGCGCTCGGCGTCGGGTTCCGCTGGGAGGTAGGGCGGGTTGAACAGGACCGCGTCGAAAGCCGAATCCCGGAAGGGGGAGACGAGGTCCGCACGTACCGCCTGGAGGCCCCGTTCTCTCGCCTGGCGGCAGGCGTGTGGGTTCAGGTCGGAGGCGACCACGTCGGCGCCCGCTTCGGCGGCTTTCGCGGCGACGTAGCCCGAGCCACAGCCCACTTCGAGGACCCGCTCGCCGGGGCCGAGTTCGGCGACCGCCGCTTCCGCGAGGAGCCCCGAGTCCTCGGCCGGCTGGTACACGTCGGTTTCGACGCCCCGGCGCTCCGCGAGGTCAGTCATCGTCAGCACCCTCCGACGAGCGCCCGTCGATGTGTTCGGCCTCTCCTCGTTCGTCCGCGTCCTCCGACCCGTCGGGGTCGTCCGTCCCGTTGGGGTCTTCCGTCCCGTCGGAGCCGTCCGCCCCGTTGGTATCCCCCCGGTCGGCGTCCGCCCGGACCTCGGTGGGAGGCGTATCCGCGATTTCGAAGCCGCCGCGTTCGGCGCGCCCCGAGACCTCACGCTGCGGGTACGGTATCTTCACGCCGGCCTCCTCGAAGGCCCCCTTGACCGCGGTGATGACGGCGGTTTGGGCCCGCCACTTCCGGCGCGCCGACGGTTTGTCGATCCAGAAGCGAAGGTCCAGCGTCACCGCCGAGTCGTCGAACTCCTTCAGGACGACCCGGGGTCGTGGCACGGAGAGCACCTCTTCCAGGTCCTTCATCGCGTCCGCGGCCACGTCAGTCGCTTTCTCGACGTCCGTCTCGTAATCCACGCCGACCTCGACGTGCAGGCGCAGGCGGCCCTTCCGGGTCCTGTTGACGATGTCGTTCGAGGACACCACGTCGTTCGGTAACATGACGTACTCGCCGTCGAACGTCTGGAGGCGGGTGTTCACGATGGTGATGTCCGTAACGATGCCCTGCTTGTCGCCGATTTGGACCCAATCGCCGATTTCGAAGGGCCGCGAGAACATCAACACGAAGCCCGCGAGCAGGGCGCCCAGCGTCTGGCGCGCGGCCATCCCGAGGACGATACCCAAGAAGCCGGCCCCGACGAGGAAGCCGCTCAGGTCCACCTCCCAGGTGGCGAGCGCGACGATGGCGCCGAAAGCGTAGACGGCGACCTGCGCGAGCCGGTAGACGATCTCCGATTCGTGGCGGCTCACACCCCGCCGCGACTCCGCGAGCTCGTCGACGGCCTGCCGGATGACGCCGGTGAGAACGTAGAGCCCGACGAACAGCGCGACAGTGATGACCACCCGGGCCGCCACTTCGTAGGGGTTGCCGATGCTGAACACCGCGTCCTCGACGGTTCCGGTTACCTCCCAGACCCACACGAGGATGGCCCCGGCGGCGAGCGCGAGACAGATGCTGATGACACCCGCACCGACCTCCCCCCAGCGGGTGTCGTACGCCTCGCCGAGGCGGTCGGCCGCGCGCCGGACGAGAAGGAGGAGCGCCGCGAGCGCCAGCACGCTGACCACGGTCACTGCCAACTGCTCGCCCGCGGTGTCGAAGCGGTCCAGCCACGGGAACAGCTGGTTCGCCGTCTCCGTCGCGCTGGTGGCGTTGTCCAACCCCGACGCGTCGGAGCCGCCGGCGGTCGTGCTGGCGGCCTCCGTCGTCGTAGCCTTCGTCTCGGAACCGCTCGCGGTCGTCGTCACGCCGCCCGTTTGCCGCGGCATCTCAACCACCGTGTTCGGCGGCGATCTCCGCGAGCTCCGCGAACCGCTCGGGCGCGAGCTTACCGGGGCGCTTGGCCAGGAGCGCCTCGTCGACGGCCTCAACGACCGCCTCCGGGTTCTCAATACCGGAGATGTGGGCCGTGTTGCGGATGGCGTTGCGGACGGTTTTCCGCCGCTGGGTGAACAGTGCCTTCACGAAGTCGAGGAAGAACGCCTCGTCGGAGACCTCGTAGTCGGGGTCACGGGGCGTCAACCGAACGATGGCACTCTCGACGCGCGGTTGCGGGTCGAACGCCTCCCTGGGAACTTCCTCGACCAGCTCGGCGTCGGCGTAGTGGCCCGTCGTTACCGAGAGACGGCCGTACTCGCTCGTTCCGGGGTCGGCGACCATCCGCTGGGCGAACTCCAGTTGGAACATCAGGACAAGGGGCTTCTTCTCGGGGAGGAGGCGGAAGGCGAGCTCTGAGGACGCGCTGTAGGGCAAGTTCGAAACGCAAGCGTCGAAGGCGGGGAGTTCGACGTCGAGGGCGTCGCCCTGGACGAGTTCCAGCTCTCCCGACTCGATTTCGTCGGCGAACTCCCCGCGCAGGAAGGACGCGAGCTTCGGGTCTCGCTCGATGGCGGTCACTCGCTCGGCGCGCGCGAGGAGGCGGTCCGTGAGCGCCCCCGTACCGGCACCGATTTCGAGGAGCTGGTCGTGCTCGCCCTCCAAGTAGGTGGGTATCCGGTCGAGCACGCGGTCGTCCACGAGGAAATGCTGGTCGAAATCGGGGTTCCCGCGGCCCGCACGGGCGATGAGCGCGTCGGGGTCGCGGCTACTCATTACCGATGGTTCGCACCCCGGGTTCTAACACCTTACGAGGGCGAGTTCCGCGACCCATCAGGCGTGTTACTCCTCGGCGCCGACGAAGATGCGGTACTTCAGGTCGTCTCCCCGTATCTCTTCGAGGATGCGCTCGACGAGGACCTCCTGTGGGTCGTGGAGCCCGGAGACCCGCTCGGAGAGGTCTTCGTAGCTCTCGAAGGGGCTGCGCTTGCGCGCGTCCAGGATATTGTTTCTGAGTTTTTTCCCGATACCCGGCAACAGGTTCAGCTGATGGAGCCGGAGGGTGATCGGCCCCGCGTCGTTGTAGACGTCGACGAAGCGCTCCTCTTCGGCCTCGACCATGTCCTCGATGACGTACTCTAACTCGGACTGAGCCCCCCCGGAAAGGTCCTCGTACTCGACGGTCCGGACGCGCTCGACGCCCGCAGCGTCGTTGATGTCGATGCGGTCGCCGATGGAGATATCCGCGTCGTCCGCGAGTTCGAGCTCGTAGAGCGTGAAATCCTTCCCGTTGACCGCGTAGGCAATCGGCGTGCGCTGGTGGCGCGGCCGGTCGTCGTCGGAGCGCCCGCGTGCAAGGAAATCCAGCACCACCGTCCCGGCGGCTTCGTCGCTCTCGCTCATACTACTGATACGCTTAGCGCGAACTTAAAAAGTCGGGGGACTACGCGTACTTCGCGACGACGTCGAGGACGGCGTCGAGTTCGTCGCCGTCGAGGGCGTAGCGCTCCTGGGCGTACAGGGCCCGGAGCTCGGTCCGACTCTGCGGGAGGAGGTTGGCGATGCGGTAGGCCGTCTCCTCGTCGACTTTTTCGAGCTCCAACAGCTCCGCGATCAACTCCTCGGACTCGGCGGGGTCGAGGATTGCGAAGCGGTTGACGTGGTCGATGGCGCGCGCCAGCTCGTAGCGGAGCTCCCGGTCGTCCGCCGCCCGCTCGGCCTCCACATCGGCGAGCAGGTCCTTGGCGGCCGCGAGCGTGAGGTACTCCTCGTCGAGCTTCTCCTTGAAGATCGACATCTACTCCTGGAGCTTCAGGTGCGCGGGCTTGGCGATGATGGTCTTCGTGGCGTCCTTGTCAGCCACCTCGACCTTGTAGGCGGCCCCCTGCTCGCCGACGACCGTGCCGGTGCGCCCGCTGAAGCGGTGGTGGAAGGTGCCGTCGTTCACGCTCGGGTCGAGTTTGAGGTGGACCGTGTCGCCCTCGTCGAACTCCTGAATCGCGCGCTGGGGTGGGGAGGTGCCACGCTCGCGGGGCCGGTTCTTCAGCTTGTTCCGCGTTCCGGTAAACGGACCGTTAGAGTTCGGCATGCGACGGGGTAACCGCGTCGCCGTAATAAAACGTGCGTTCCGTTCGTGCGTTCCCGGCGCTCAGAGGCGGCCGACCGACTCGACGGAGACGGACTCAACGCCATCGACGCCCTGGAAGGACTCCTCGACGGCTTCCGTGCCGCCCGCGTCGTCGGGGACGATGACCGTCGGCAGGAGGGCGATCAGACCGAACGCGACGTCGTCGCGTTCGACGCCACGGATGCGGGCGCCCTCGGGGAGCGAGGCTTCGAGGCGCTCCTGGAGGTCGTCGAGGTCGATTTCGGGGTTCTGCGGCATGACCTTCATCTTCGCGGCAACGTCACCCATCGTTACGGCCCCCGGAACCCGCAGTCGGGGCACTCGTAGAGGTTGCTCTGCTTGCGGCACTTCGCGCAGCGGTAGATGGTCTGTCCGCAGTCCGGACAGTCGAATCTGGCGGCGTTGTTGCCGGAGATGTTGATGCCACAGGAGACGCACCGTCGGGACCCCTGTGTGGAGTCAGTGTCGCTCATACTCCCCGCTACTGGGCGCCGACTTTTAACCGTTGCCAATCCCGTATCGGGGCGCCGAACGACCGCTTCCGTGGGTGTCGGTTACGACCCCGGTAAAATGTCGCCCAGCGCCGCGCCGATGACCATCGGAACGAAGGCGACCGCGACCTGACAGAGCGCGACCCACGGGTCGGCCCACCCCACCCGTCCCCAGACGGTCATGACGAGGGCGGCCGTCAGCAACGGGATGAGGAGTACGCCGGCCAGCCGCCGGGGAATCACCCCGAAGAACGGGTCCTTGACGCGCACGTCCTGAATCTCCGCGACGTAGAGGATACCGACGGAGAGGAGGAGCGCGCCGACGAACGTGGCGAGCAGGTAGAGGGGGTGGGTCGCGACGAAGGTCCCGACCTCCTGTGTCCCTCCCTCGACGAACATCGGAATGCCGAACACCAGCGCGCCCAGAAACGACTCCGCGGCGTCCGCGCGGTCGTACCCGTGGATGACACGGCCGAACACCGCGGTCTCTCCCTGGACCTCGACCGCGAGGTCGATGGCGTCTCGGACCTGTTCTGTGAGCTCCGGGTCGTCGGCACGCTCCCCGATGGCCTCCAACTCGTCGACGAGGTCCCCGATGTCGGGGTCCTCCTCCGCCGGCGCCATACCGATTCCACCGCGCCGGGCGGGTTAACGGTTGCCCTGTCCGCTACGCCAGCAGGAGAACCACGGTGTAACCGACGGCCCCGAGCGCGAACCCCGAAAAGTCGCTCTCGCGCTCGGCGGGCACCTCCTCCTTGATAACGTTGAGAATGACGCCGCCGCCGAGGAAGGCGAACAGAACCGCGAGCGCGGCCCGGTCCATCGGGACGACGAACCCGGCCGCGGCGCCGAGGAGTACCGAACCGGCCAGCACCCACCGCCCGTAGTCGTGGTACGCGTCGCCGTGGTGGTGGCGAAGCCCCCAGTCGTTAACGAGGAAGTGGAGCGCCATCGCGACGCCGAACAGCAGCAGGCTCACAACGCCCGGTTCCTCGCGGTGTAACAGGAGATACCCCACCAAGAGATTATAAAAGCCGAACGCGACGACGTGCATCCGGAACACGCCCGGACTCCACTCGTCGTTACTCTCCCGGTCCCCGTTCGCGTCGGCATCCTCGCCCGGGGTTCCGCGCTTGGCCGCCCGCTCGACGCCGTAGTACGCGAGGAACCCCGCGAGCGCGACCAGATAGACGTGCCGTTCCAGAAACCCGATTCCGAGCGGCTCCTCCCCGACGTGGGACGCCGCGCGACCGATTTCGGGCAACACATGGACGAACACGTACGCGACCGAGACGCCCCCCGACAGCGAGAGCCAGCGACTCCGCGGGAGGCGGTCGAGAAAGCGGAGGCGCCGGCCGAGGAGGTGAACCGCCGCCAGCGCGAACGCGACGACCACGGCGACGACCTCGACGGTCGCCGTCGGTGCGTGCCCGCTCATTAGACGCGTTTGTGGGCTCCGGGAATTAACCGTTCGGGCCGACCGGGACGCATATACGATTTCGGGCAGTGCTCCGCATATGACCGAGGACACAGCGGGCTGGTTCGCTTCCGTCCCGCCCGACAACCCGAAGGGCGCGCGCGAGGCCATCGAAAACGGGAGCGCAGAATCCCCCGACGATTGGCCCGCCCACGCCGTCGAATCCGGCTTCGCAGCGGACGAAGCCGACTACTACGACACGCTCCACGAGGCCACGCTCCACGCCGCGCGCGAGGCCACCGAGGAACGCGAACGGGCGGACGACCAACAATTAAAGCACGCTGTGAGGGCCATGGACGACGCGGACCGAACCGCGAACGAACTCGCCGAGCGCCTCGCGGAGTGGGCGGGGAGCGTGTACGGCGAGTCCGGCGGGGGCGTCGACTACGCCCGCGACGTCGCCGACAGGACGCCCGAAGGGCCAATCGAGGAACGTGTCGTCTCCCTCGCCCAGCGCGTCAGCGGGCTCGCCGACGAGCGCGAGGCGCTTCGCGGGTTCGTGGAGCGAAGCGCCGGCGCAGCCGCTCCGAACCTCGCCGCGATGGCCGGGCCCCTGCTCGCCGCGCGCCTCATCGCGCTGGCGGGGGGGCTCGAATCGCTGGCAAAGAAACCGAGCGGCACCGTACAGGTGCTCGGCGCCGAGGAGGCCCTCTTCGCCCACCTCCGAGGGAACGCGCCCTCCCCGAAACACGGCGTCATCTACACTCACGATTACGTCCGGAACACCCGACCCGAGGAGCGGGGGTCGGCCGCCCGGGCGCTCGCCGGGAAGCTCGTCATCGCCGCCCGCGTGGACCACTACTCCGGCGAGCGAAAGCCCGAAATCGGAGCCGAACTCGACGAACGCATCGAGCGCATCCGCTCGCGGGGTGACGATGACTGAACTCCCGGCCGGCGTCGAACGCCGGACGGTCGACGGCGAGGAAGGCCTTGCCACCCAGGGCGAGCCGGTGTACGGAGAGCCCCACGACGGAGAGTGGCGGCTATGGGACCCCCACCGCTCGAAGGTGGGCGCGATGATCGAGTCGGGGCTCGACACCGGCCTCGAAGCGGACGACGGGGTGCTCTATCTGGGCGCCGCGAACGGCA
>JBEQBK010000098.1:0-9746 GCA_041639855.1 Halobacteriaceae archaeon
GACGCCCGCGCGAGCGGGGACCCGTATCTGCTCGACGCGGGCGAGGCCCGCAAAGCGGTCGAGATAATCGAGGCGATGTACGAGTCCGCCGCCCGAAACGAGTCGGTCCGAGTCGAGTGACCGCCGGCCGGTTCTCCGATGACGGCCGCGAGCCCGACGACGCGCTGTGGGCAAGATTAACGTACCTTTGCCGAGGCGTGACGGTAGATGACCGACCGGGTACGATACGGCGTTGTCGGTTGTATCGGAATCGGACAGACACACGGGGAAGCCGTCAGCGCCGCCGACGGGGCCGAACTGGTCGCCTGTGCCGACCTCGTCGAGGAGAACGCGCGGGCGTTCGCCGACGAGTTCGGCTGTGCGGCCTACACGGACGCGGCCGAGATGGTCGACGACGCGGATATCGACGCGGTTAGCGTCTGCACGCCGAGCGGGACGCACGCGGACGTCGTCACAGAGGTCGCCGAGGCGGGCGCGAACGTCCTCTGCGAGAAGCCCCTGGACGTGTACGCTGACCGGATGGACACGATGATCGAGGCCTGTGACGAGGCCGGCGTGACGCTCGCCGGCGTCTTCCAGAAGCGCTTCGACCCGGCCGCCCGGCGAGCGAAGGAGGCGCTCGACGACGGCGCGCTCGGCGACGTCGCCCTCGCCGACACGCAGGTGAAGTGGTTCCGTTCACAGCCGTACTACGACTCCGGCGAGTGGCGCGGGACCCGGGATATGGACGGCGGCGTGTTGATGAACCAGGCCATCCACATGATTGACCGGCTGCTGTGGTTCGCGGGTGACGTCAAGGAGGTGTGGGGCCCCCTCGATAATGTCGACAGAGTGCTGGAGTGTGAGGACACCGCGGCGCTGGCGCTTCGCTTCGAGAGCGGCGCGCTCGGGACGATAGAGGGAACGACCGCCGTGAAAGGCGGGCGGACGGCGACGGAGGTCAACGGCACCGACGGCTCGCTCACCGTCGACGACAGCGGGCTCTCGCGCTTCGAGGTCGGGACGGGAGAGGAAGCACATCACCACGCCGAGACGGAGACCCAACCGGTCGAGACCGACGACGTCGACTGGGGCGACAACCACGACGCGGCGGTGCAGGACTTCGTCGACGCGGTCCGCGAGGGGCGGGAGCCGGCCGTCACCGGCCGCGAGGCCAGACAGGCGGTCGACCTGATTCTGGCGGCCTACGCGGCCGCCGAGCGGGGCGAACCCGTCAGTCCGCGGGACGTCCGGGACGGCTCCGTGGGTGGACCGCAGGTGCGCGCCGAGGACCGGGAGTGAGGCCGCGCTTCCCGACCGGCCTTCCGGCTCACTCGTAGGCCACGCCCTCGCGCTCCAGCACGTCGGTGAACGCGTCGGCCGCGACTTCGAACGCTTCGGGGCCGGAGTAGCCCCCCATCTCGTCGCCGCTCGCGAGGTGCGGTTCGAGCGCCGCGTACCCGTCGAACCCGCGCTCGGCCAGCGAGGCGACGACCTCCGGAATCCGTCCGTCGCCTTCGCCGGCGGGCCTGATTTCGCCGCGGACGCCCCGCTTGGCGTCCTTGACGTGGAGCGCGTCGACGTGCTCGCCGAGGCGGTCCAGGGCGTCGGGGTAGGGTCGGACGCCGATTTCGAGGAAGTTCGCCGGGTCGAATATCAGCCCGAACGCGTCGGAATCGACAGCCTCGATGAGGTCGAGACACCGCTCCGGCGTGTCCCCGTAGATATCCTTCTCGTTTTCGTGATAGACGGGGATACCCGCGGCTTCGGCCCGCTGGACCTTCCATCGCATCCGCCGGAGCACTTCCTCGCGGTGGTCCTCGGGGTCGTCCCCGTCCGGAATCCAGTAGGAGAACAGCCGGACGTAGTCCGCGTCGAAGGCGGCAGCGAGTTCGAGCACACGCTCGAAGTCCCGCTTGTGCGGTTCGAAGTCCGCCGTGACGTCGATTTTTCCGATGGGGGAGCCGATGGCGGCCACGGAGACGCCGCGGTCGTCGAGCGTCGAGCGAATTCGGTCGACGTCGTCATCGGTGAAGTCGACGACGTTCGTCCCGTCGACGGACCGGAGGTCGACGTGTTCGATGCCGAGTTCGTCGAGGACACCCAACTGTGTCTCCAGGTCGGCGGCGATCTCGTCCGCGAACCCGCTCAGGCGAAACATACCGGGTACATCGCCGGTGGGGTACTTATCTCTCCCTCGACGGCGAGTCGGACACCGGCGGTGTCGTGTCGATACGTTTCCCGCCGTCGTGCCGGGCACCGGTGATGATTTAGACACGTCTAAATTTAGGTTTCGATGGAAACTGTTTTATATTTCGGTGTGTCATCGACACACGATTACAACATGACGACGGACATCGCTGCCCGTCAGCGGGCGGGCACAACCGACGCAGTCAGCGGTGGGCGGCCCCAGCGGGCGCCGCTCCCCAGCGGACCCATTCCGCGCTTCGAATCCCCCGGCGGGGACGCGCGATGACGCCGTTACAGCTCCCTCCCGAGACGTTCGGGCCCGTCGTGCAGGAGGCGCTCAACATCCTCATCGGTTCCTGGCGTGAGGGGTTCGTGCAGGTCTCCGGCTTCGTCGGCGCAACGATTCTTCTGTTCAGCCTCGTCCAGTACAAGTTCGACGGCCGGCTCACCGAACTCTTGGAGGAGAACGAGCGCGCACAGCCGCTCGTCGGCGCGCTGCTGGGCCTGACGCCGGGCTGTGGGGGGGCCATCATCGCCATGCCGCTGTACATCCGCGGGACGGTCTCCTTCGGAACGGTCGTCGCGGCGCTCGCAGCGACCGCCGGCGACTCCGCCTTCATTATCCTCGCGCTGGCGCCCGAGGCAGCCCTCTACGCCTACGGGATGGCGTTCGTCGCCGCGGTGCTGTTCGGCTACGCCATCGACCTCTGGGGGCTCGGCGTCGGGCACGTCGACCGCGCGGTGAGCCGTCTCAGCCGGCCGATGACGGACGGCGGCTTCGAGACGACGAGTGTCGCGGAGGGCGGGCCGAGCGTCCCCGAGTACGACCGCCCCGAGGGCCACGACCACGGCGGGCGGATGCCCCGCTACCTCCCCGAATCGCGTTTGATGGAGCGGGTGAGCCACGCCGTCCATATTGCGTGGTGGGTCGTCCTCGCGGGCGCGCTCCTTGCCGGTGTGATCTACCTCGCGCGGGGCGCTGCCGAGCCCGCCTGGGAGCTCGCCGCCACCTACGACGGCCTCTTTACTGTCGCCGGCCTCCTGGGAACGACGCTCTCCTTTTACCTCTACTTCGTCGGGCGCCACTACATCGGCGAGGGGGAGGCCGGCCGCGTCCGGGACTCCTTCGAGAGCCTCTACACGACGTTCCAGCACGCCGCTATGGAGACTACGATGGTCACGGTCTGGGTCATCGCTGGCTACCTCGTCTACGAGTACGGTATCGTTCTGACGGGCCTCGACATCCAGGCGCTTGCGGGGGCCGCGGGGGTGCTCGCACCCATCGGTGGGGCTCTCCTGGGCCTGATTCCTGGCTGTGCGGCGCACATCGTGTTCGCCCAGCTGTACGCGGTCGAGGAGGCCATCCCCTTCTCGGCCCTGACGGCGAACGCCATCAGCCAGGACGGGGATGCCTTGTTCCCGCTGATGGCCATCGACCTGAAGGCCGCCATCGTCGCCTCCATCTACACGACGGTGCCGGCGATCATCGTCGGGGTCGCGCTGTACCACTTCTGGCCCTTCGCGCAGTTCGGCTTCGGGGTGGTCGGGTAGATGTACGAACGCATCCTAGTGCCGATGGACCGGAGCGAGCACGCGATGGCGGCGGCGCGCCACGCGTTCGGCCTCGCCGAGACGTACGGCGCGACGGTCCACGCGCTCTACGTCGTCGACACGGAGACGAGCTGGTTGACCGTCTCGAAGGCGGACGTGCGCTCGGCGCTCCGCGAGGCCGGGGAAGACGCGGGCGGCGAGGCCCTCGCCGCCGTCGAGCAGCTCGCGGCGGGGTACGACGTGCCCCTCGTCACCGAGATGCGCGAGGGGAGCCCGGGCGACGAGATACTCGCCTACGCCGACGAGGCGGATGTCGACCTCGTCGTGATGGGTACCCACGGACGGGAGGGTGTCCGGCGGAGCCTCGTCGGTAGCGTCGCCGAACGCGTCGTCCGCGAGTCCCCCGTTCCGGTGATGACGGTCCGCACTCGCTCCGACGGGTAGCGGGAGGAGTTATTAACTAAACTCTGTTCTAATAATAATGATTACTACGTTTTGCGGCAAAAGTAGCAGCTACATTAATAGGAAGTTGTCGCCTAGAGCCCGATAATGAGTTCCGCCGACACCGACGCCGGGCCCGGGGGGGAGCACGGCGAACACGACACGGGGACCGTGACGCTTCGCCTCTCGGTCCCGGACATGGACTGTGCGTCCTGTGCGGGCAAGGTCGAGAACGGGCTGGAGCGCGTCGGAGGTATCCTCGACTACGAGACCCACCCCACGACGGGGACCGCGGTGGTCACCTACGACGCCGACGGGAGCGACGAGTCGAGCGTCGTCTCGGCTATCGAGGCGGCGGGCTACGAGGTCGTCGGCGTCGAGGGCGGCGAAGGAAGCGAAAGCGAGGCCGGTCACGACCACGGCGACGAGGGCGATGTCTGGCGGAGCGCCCGGGCGTACAAGACGGGCGCCAGCGCGCTCGTGCTCGCGCTCGGCCTCCTCTTCGAGTTCGTTCTCGGCGGGGCGAACGCGCAGGTCGCGAGCGTCCTCGGCGAGCCCCTCCACCTCGCGGACGTCCTCTTTCTCGTCTCCGTCGCGGTCGGCGGCCAGGCCATTCTCCGGAACGGATACTACTCCACGAAGAGCCTGAACCTCGACATCGACTTCCTGATGAGCGTCGCCATCCTCGGCGCTCTCGCCGCGAGTCTGGCGTTCGGCGAGGCGCTGTACTTCGAGGCCGCGACCCTCGCGACGCTGTTCAGCGTCGCCGAACTCCTGGAGCGGGCGTCGATGGACCGGGCGCGCGACTCCCTCCAAGAGCTGATGGACCTCTCGCCCGACGAGGCCACCGTCAAGCGCGGCGCGGACACCGAGACGGTCCCCGTCGACGAGGTGAGCGTCGGCGACGTGGTCGTGGTGAAACCCGGCGAGAAGATACCGATGGACGGCGTCGTGGTCGACGGGGGAAGCGCGGTCAACCAGGCGCCCATCACCGGCGAGAGCGTCCCGGTCGACAAGACCGTCGACGACGAGGTGTACGCGGGCACGATAAACGAGGAAGGGTATCTCGAAATCGAGGTCACCGCCGACGCGGGCGAGAACACCCTCTCGCGCATCGTCTCGATGATCGAGGACGCCCAGTCCGAACAGACCGAACGCGAGCAGTTCGTGGAGCGCTTCGCGGCGTACTACACGCCCGTCGTCGTCGCCTTCGCGGTTCTCGTTACCCTGGTGAGTCCCTCTCTGTTGGGCGCGACGTGGCCCGACGCCGTCGTCCACGGGCTCACGCTGTTGGTGCTCGCCTGCCCCTGTGCGTTCGTCATCTCGACGCCCGTCTCGGTGGTGTCGGGCGTGACGAGCGCCGCGAAGAACGGCGTGCTCATCAAGGGCGGCAAGTACCTGGAGGCGACCGGCGCGGTCGAAGCGGTGGCATTCGACAAGACGGGCACGCTCACGAAGGGCGAGCTCGCCGTCACCGACGTCGTCCCCCTGAACGGGAACACCGAGGACGACGTGCTCCGGTGTGCGCGGGGGTTGGAGAAGCGCAGCGAACACCCAATCGGCGAGGCCATCGTCGAGCGCGCCGACAGGGAGGGCCTGCCGGAGCGCGACGTGGGGGACTTCGAGAGCATCACCGGCAAAGGCGTGCGCGCCGAGGTCGACGGCACCAAACACTACGCGGGCAAGCCCGGGCTCTTCGAGGAACTCGGCTTCGACCTCTCGCACGTCCACGCCACGACGGACGGAGGCGTCGTCACGCGCACCAGCCAACAGCTCTGCGAGCGCCACGACTGTCTGGACCTGCTCTCCGGGACGGTGCCCGAACTCCAGTCGGAGGGCAAAACCGTCGTGCTCGTCGGCACGGAGGCCGAATTGGAGGGCGTCATCGCCGTTGCCGACGAGGTCCGTCCCGAGGCGAAACGGACGATACAGCGGCTGAAAGAGCTCGGCGTCGGCCACACGGTGATGCTCACCGGCGACAACGAGCGCACGGCGGGAGTCATCGCCGAGCAGGTGGGCGTCGACGACTACCGCGCGGAGCTGCTCCCCGAGGAGAAGGTCGAGGCCGTCGAGCAACTGGTCGACGAGCACGGCGACGTCGCGATGGTCGGCGACGGCATCAACGACGCACCGGCGATGGCGACGGCGACCGTGGGCGTCGCGATGGGCGCGGCGGGCACGGACACCGCCCTCGAAACGGCGGACGTGGCGCTGATGGGCGACGACCTCGCCAAGCTGCCCTACCTCTACGAGCTCGCGGCGAAGGCCAACGGCGTCATCAGGCAGAACATCGGCGCGAGCCTCCTCGTGAAGGCGGGGCTCGCGCTGGCAGTCCCCTTCGGCTACGTCCCCATCTGGCTTGCGGTGCTCGCCGGCGACGCCGGCATGACGGTCGGCGTCACCGGCAACGCGATGCGCCTCTCGCGGGTGGAGGCCGAGGAGTAGACGCGGGCTATATGACAGATTGGGACGATTCGCCCGTATGATGTGGTACGACGAGCCCGCGACCGAGTGGCTCGAAGCCCTCCCGCTCGGCAACGGCCGCCTCGGCGCGATGGCTTTCTGCCGCCCGGGCGCCGACCGCGTGCAGTTCAACGAGGAGCGCCTGTGGGCCGGCGGGCACACGGAGAGCCGGAACCCGGTCGCGCGCGAGCATCTGGACGACATCCGCGGGCTGCTCTTCGAGGGCGAGGTCGAATCGGCACAGGCGCTGGCGGAAGAGATGATGGGCGACCCCGTCACGCTCCGGCCGTACCGAACCTTCGGCGACCTTTCGATTATCGCCGACCACGAGGGGTACGAGGCGTACCGCCGCGAGCTGGACCTCGAAGCGGGCGTCGCACGGGCCACGTATCGAGTGGGGGCAACCGACTACACCCGCGAGTACTTCGTCTCGGAACCGGACGACGCCGTCGTCGTGCGAATCGAAGCCGACGGTCCCGGGGGAATCGACGCGACGGTCGCGCTCGGGCGGGAGCGGAACGCGGCAGCGGGTGTTCCCCGGGCGGACGGGCAAGAAGCCGACGGGACAGAACAGCCGACCGCCGAACTCGCCCTCCGCGGGCAGGTCGTCGACCCGCCCTCCGACGGTGGCCGCGACGACGGGGGCTGGGGGCTCCGCTTCGAGGCGCGGGCCGCCGTTCGCGCGGCGGGCGGCGACGTCGTCCCCTTCGAGGGCGACACACCCGCCGTTCCGGACGAGGCCCCCGGAACCGCCGCCGTCTCCGTCGAGGGCGCGGACGCGCTCACGGTCGTACTCACCGGGTTCACCTCCCACGGCGGGACGGACCCGACGGCGGCCTGTGCGGACGTCCTCGAAACGGCCCGGATGCGTTCGTATCGGGACCTCCGCGCGGCGCACGTCGCCGACCACCGCGAACTGATGGAGCGGGTCGCCCTCGATTTGGGCGAGGAAGTCGGAAAGCCGACCGACGAGCGCCTCGCCGACTTCGAGGCCGTCGGCGACGACCCGGCGCTCGCGGCGCTTTACTTCCAGTACGGGCGCTACCTGCTCGCCGCGAGTTCGCGCCCCGGCACCCTGCCGGCCAACCTCCAAGGGATCTGGAACGACGAGTACGAACCGCCGTGGAACAGCGGCTACACGCTCAACGTCAATCTGGAGATGAACTACTGGCCCGCGGCGGTCACGAACCTCGCGGAGTGCGCCGAACCCTACCTCGACTTCGTCGACTCCCTGCGCGCATCGGGCCGCGAAACGGCGGACACCCACTACGGCTGTGACGGGGTCGCCGTCCACCACAACACCGACCTCTGGCGCAACACGGCGCCCGTCGACGGCGCGCGCTGGGGGCTCTGGCCGACCGGCGCGGCGTGGCTCGCGCGCAACTGCTTCGATTACTACCGCTTCACCGGCGACACCGAACTGCTGCGCGAGCAGATATACCCCGTCCTCCGGGAGGCCTCGGCGTTCCTGCTGGACTTCCTCGTCGAGCACCCCGAGGAGGACTGGCTCGTGACGGCTCCCTCGATGTCGCCGGAGAACGAGTACCGGACCGACGACGGGCAGGTCGCCACCGTCACGTACGCCCCGACGATGGACGTCGAGTTGGTCCACGACCTCTTCGGGAACTGCGTCGCCGCCGCCGAGGAACTAGGTGTTCGGGCGGCGTTCCACGACGAGCTCGTCGCCGCCCGCGAGCGCCTGCCACCCCGACAGATAGGGGAGCACGGCCAGCTCCAAGAGTGGGTCGCGGACTACGACGAGCCCGACCCGGGCCACCGCCACATCTCCCATCTCTACGGGCTCCACCCCGGGGACGCCATCAGCCGGCACGACGACCCGGAACTCGCCGACGCCGTGCGAACGTCGCTCGAACGGCGCCTCGACCACGGCGGCGGCCACACGGGCTGGAGCGCCGCGTGGCTGGTCAACCAGTTCGCCCGCCTCGGCGACGGCGAAGGGGTGGGAGCGCACGTCGCGAAGCTCCTCACGGAGTCGACGGCGCCGAACCTCTTCGACCTCCACCCACCGTTTCAGGTCGACGGCAACTTCGGCGGGACGGCGGGCATCGCCGAGGCGCTGCTTCAGAGCCACGACGGCGCCGTCGAACTCCTGCCGGCGCTCCCCGACGCGTGGGAGGAGGGGTCGGTCGAGGGCCTGCGCGCCCGCGGCGGCTTCGAGGTCGCCATCGAGTGGAGCGACGGCACCCTCGACGACGCGTCGATAACGGCGCTGGACGACGGCGTCTGTCGGGTGCGCGCCGAGGGAACCCCGTCGTTCGCCGTCGACGGTGACTTGGTCGACGGCGAGGGGGACCCGCCGGGCTTCGACCTCCGCGAAGGGGAGACCCTCCGCGTCCTCCCAAACGGCTAAGCCGGTCTCGCGCCAACCCTGTTTGTGAGCGAACCCGGTGACGACCGCCCATCCCGATACGACCGCTTGGAGCGTCACGCCACCCCCGGGCCGCGCAACTCCCTGTGGTCGTGGCCCGACGAGAAGTCCCTCCTCACCATCGTGTTCAACTACCTCCTCGTGGTCGTCGCGCGCCTCGCGCCCTCCCTCCGAGTGAAGAACTGGGCGCTGCGCCGGCTGGGGGTGACGGTCGAGGCGGGCGCCGCGTGGGGGCTGGAGGCGACGCCGGACGTGTTCTGGCCCGAGCGCATCACCCTGGAAGCCGACTGCATCGTCGGCTACGACGCGACGCTGCTGTGCCACGAGTTCCTTCAGCAGGAGTACCGCCTGGGCGATGTGGTCGTCGGCGAGCGCGCGATGGTGGGCGCGGGCGCCGTCGTGTTGCCGGGCGTGGAAATCGGCGCCGGCGCACAGGTGGCCGCGAACTCCCTGGTCGTCGACGACGTGCCGCCCGGCGAGACGGTCGCGGGCGTTCCCGCGGAACCAGTCGAGCACGGGGCGTAACTCAGCGCTCGTCCCGGAGCGATTCGACGGGGTTGTCGAGCTCGAAGTCGACGTCGGGGCGGTCCTCCAGGTTCGAGATGATTCCCTCTGCGCGCTGTCTGAAGGCCCGCAGTGTCTGTTTCCCTTCGGGCGTGAGTTCGAGATACCGTCGCGTCCCCCGCTCGATGACGGCGAGGTAGCCCTTCTCCTCTAAGGGCCCGGTGACGCG
>JBEQBK010000099.1:0-9560 GCA_041639855.1 Halobacteriaceae archaeon
CGTCGGGGTGTTCGGCCGCGTAGCCCGTCGGCACCTGGTCGGGGACGGTGACGATGTGGACGGCGTCGACCACACCGCCGCGCTGTTTGGCGACGGCGCTGGCGAGGGTGATGAGCTCGCGCTCGTGTTCAGGGTTCGCCAGCGCGACCATCACCCGGAAGCGGCCGCCGTCGGGCGAGACGCTCTCGGCCGCCGACACCGCCGGTTCGGGCATTTCGTCGGAGCGGTTGCGGATGTACTCGGTGAGGACGCCCGCGCTCTCGGTTCTGGTGCGTGCGTAGCCGAGATACCAGAGGACGGCGAAGACGACGAACGCGGCGCCGATGAGGATCACCTCGAAGTTGATGAAGGCGATGAGCGCCAGCGAGACGACCGCGCCGACGATGGGTGTTACCGGGTACAGCGGCACGCGGTAGGAGGGGTTGTACTCGGGCACGTCAGCCTCGCGCATCACGATGAGCGCGACGTTCAACAGCGCGTAGATAATCAGATGGAGCACCGAGGCGATGTTCGAGAGCGTCTCGACGTTCGCCACGACGATGAAGAGGAGGATGAGCCCCCCCGTGATGGCGATGGACTTGTACGGCGTGCCGTAGTTGGGGTGGACCTCGTTGAGGTCGGGCGAGACGATCTTGTCACGGCCCATCGCGAAGTTGATGCGCGAGGACGCGAGGATGGAGGCGTTCGCCGAGGACGCGGTCGCGAGCAGCCCGCCGAAGAGGAGGGCGCCGCCGAGAAGCGGGTAGAGCATCGACCCGACCTCGACGATGGCGATCTGGTCGCCGGTGAGCCCCGCGATGAAGCCGGGTTCGACGGCCGCGCTCATCACCAACAACACGAGGGCGTAGATGACGGTCACGAGCAACACCGAGCCGATGACCGCCCGCGGGAGGTTCTTGCCGGGCTCCTGTATCTCCTCGGCGACGCTCGTGATCTGCACGAACCCGAGATAGGAGACGAAGATGAGCCCCGTCGTTTCGACCATCGGTATCAGCCCCACGGGGTCGGGGAGGTTCGCGGGGTCGGCCCGCGTCGTCCCCCAGACGGTGAACACCGCCAGAATCGCGACGAGGAGGACGACGATGATGTTCTGCAGTCGCCCCGTCTCCTTGGCCCCGACGTAGTTCACGAGCACGAAGAGCCCGGCCCCGAACAGGGCGATTACCTTCACGTTCGCCGGCAGAACGACGTCGATGACGGGGAGCGTAATCGACCCGCCGACGATGTTTGAGACGTAGCGCCCGAAGCCCACCATGTAGAAGGCCGACGCGAAAGCGAGGCCCATCCAGTTGGCCCATCCCGCGACCGACCCGAAGAGCGGGCCGAGCGCGCGGTTGACGTAGTAGTACGCACCCCCCGATTTGGGCATCGCCGTCCCCAGCTCGGAGGCGGAGAAGGCCGTTAGCAGGGCGATAACGCCGCCGAGCGCGAAGGAGACGACCGCGAGCGACCCGGCGTCAGTGATGGCCTGTCGTGGGAGAACGAAAATGCCGGCCCCGATCATCGTCCCGACGCCGATGGTGAGGGCCGCTAGGGGGCCGAGGTCCTTGGCGAGCTCCTCGTCGCCGCTCACTCGCCCTCACCCCCTGACGGGGCGAGCGTCTCGGGGTCAGGGAGCGTCAACACCGGCCGGTCCGCCCCCGTCACCAGCCGGTAGGTCCGGTCGCCGCCCAGAATGCTGGCCAGCCGACCGCTCTCGCGGGGCCGGAACACGACCGCGCTCGCGTCGACCTCGCGGGCGGTTTCGAGGACGGCGGCGACGATATCCCGGCCGTAGGCGGTGTGCGTCTCCGCGTCGGGGAACGTTTCGTGGCCGGCGGCGAACGCCTCGGCCGCTATCTCCTTGCTCTGTTCGACGGGTGTCTTGTCGGGGACGCCCTCGCCCTTCTCGACGACGTGGAGGAGAAGGACTGTTCCGGGGTCGTAGGGCGCGAGCGCCTCGCAGGTGGCGCGCGCGTCCGCCTCGTCAGCGATGGGGACGAGCACCCGTTCGAGCAGTCTTCGCTCGGCGCTGTTCGTGTCCATACTGGTCGATGGGACGGCCCCGTAATAGGTGTAGGGAACGAAACCAGCAAACGAGACGGTGTTCGGTGACGGACCCCGAATCTGGCGCCCGATTAGAGGACGGACCAGGCTTCGAGCGCGCGGTCCCAGGAGGAGACGGAGGCGATCCAGCGCGCCGCGGCGCCCTTCTTCAGCATCTCCGCGGGCATGGAGTTGAACGTCCGGATGGGGAGCTCGTTACCGCCGATCTTCACTTGGTGGGCGATGGCCGCGTCCCCGACGGAGACGAGCGTCCCGGCGTCCTCGTAGTGCCATTCTCTCAAGGTTTGGCCCTCGACGGCGCGACGGACGTTCTCGCCGACGAGCTCGGCGGCGTCCCACGCGGCGTGGGCGGTCGGGGGGGCGGGGCGCTCGCCACCCTGGTCGATGACTGCCGAATCGCCGATGGCGAAGACGCGCTCGTCGGAGGTCTGGAAGTCCGCGCCGGCGTTCAGACGGGCGTGCTCGTTCTCGATCTCCGAATCGGCGAGCGCCTCGCGGCCCGCGATGCCGCCGGCCCACTCGAAGACGTCGTATTCGAGGGCGTCGCGCTCGTCGAAGTGGATGGCGTCCTCGTCGGCCTCGGTGATGGGGTCGTCCGTGAGGATGTTGACATCGCGCTTCTCTAGCTGGTGGCGGATGGCGCCCTGCACTTCGGCGTCGCCGGG
Source organism: Halobacteriaceae archaeon (assembly GCA_041639855.1). Taxonomy (GTDB): domain Archaea; phylum Halobacteriota; class Halobacteria; order Halobacteriales; family Halobacteriaceae; genus JBEQBK01. Next base: position 2,712 of record JBEQBK010000099.1, read on the forward strand.
CGGGAAGATCTCCTCGAGTGCCTCGACGAGGTAGACCTCGATGGGGGCGTTGTGGCGGTCGCGGAACTCCGCGATTTCGCCCGCCGATTGGATACCCGAGAGGCCGGCGCCGCCGACGACGACCTGTGCGGGGTCGTCGCGCGAGGCGGCTCGCGCGGCGGTCTGGACCTGCTCGTGAATCTCCAAGGCGTCGTCGAGGCTCTTCAGCGTGAGCGCGTTCTCCTCCAGACCGGGGATACCGTAGTAGGCCGTCGAGGAGCCGAGCGCGACGACGAGGTAGTCGTAGGAGACGGTGTCGCCGCCTTCGAGTTCGACCTCCCGCTCGTCGTTGTCGACGCCGGTGACGGTGCCCTTGACGAAGTCCGTGCTGGCGGACTTGATGTCGCCGACCGGGATGGTGATCTTGTCCTGAACGCTCGGGTCCCGGATAACGCGGTGGGACTCGTGGAGCACGAGGTGGTAGTCCTGGTCGGAGACCCACGTAATGTCGGCGTCGTCGAGTTCGTCTTCGAGGGATTTGATGGCGCCGGCGCCCGCGTAGCCGGAGCCGAGAACGACGATTTCCTGAGACATACACCTCATTCCGAAAGCCTCGTACACAAAGGCTTCGACTCTTTCGCCGACGGAACACCGAATCCCACGGGCGCGGGACCCCGCGACGTGTGAAACTAGTGCTCGGGCTCTTCGGCGGGCGCTTTCATCGACTTGATCTTCAGGATGAGCGTGTTGTTGGCCTCGTCCTTCCCGTCGACCTCGCCGGTCACTTGGAGCTTGGACATCGGCGTCGGGCCGACCGTCACGTCGTCGCCCTCGTGGAAGTCACGGACCGAGCCGCGCACGTCGATTTCGGCGCGACACAGGTCGGGGTGGTGGACGCTCGTGAGGTTGATGCCGACGACGTTGGCGCCTTCGACGTCCTCGCCGTTCCGGAGGAGCGGGACCTCGGCGGCGGAGTCGAGCTCCTGGATGTCCAGGGCCTCGTAGGCGTTCGTCGTGGGCTTGTAGCCGCCCTTCGGACCGGGGACGCCCTCGACCAGCTGGAGGGCCTTCAGGCTCTGCATCTGGTTCCGGATGGTGCCCGGATTGCGGTCGACCTCCTCGGCTATCTCCTCGCCTTTCACCGCCTCCTCCTCCGTGGAGTAGAGGTTGACCAGCGCCGTCAGAATGGTTTGCTGGCTGGGCGTGAGCTCGATTGATGACATACGACCGTGTTCGTCGGGTCCACGCTTAAATCCGGCGCTACCGGGGACCCGACCCGGCGAGGGCGGGGCGAAAACGCCGTGTGAACGTTTCTCTCCATAGGCGTATTTCCGTCCGGACGTTCGGTCACTCGAAAACGGAGAAACGAGCGACGGAGAGACTAGCGCTGCTCCGCGCGCCGCGAAAAAAGCCCTCTCGGGAAACCTCAGTAGTTGACGTAGATGGTCCGCGAGATGGTGTAGAACTCCAGGCCCTCGTCGCCCTGTTCGCGCCAGGTCTCCGAGGAGGAGTCCTTGAAGCCGCCGAAGGGAACGTTGTACTCCAGGCCGGTGGTCTTCTCGTTGACCTTCACGACGCCGGACTCGGAGTTGTCGATGAACTCGTTGGCCTCGCTGAGGTCGTCCGTCACGACCGACGCCGAAAGACCGTAGTCGACGTCGTTGGCGACCTCGACGCCCTCATCGAAGTCGCTGACGGGGATGACGGCGAGCACCGGACCGAAGACTTCCTCCTGTGCGATGCGCATGTCGGGCTCGACGTCCGCGAAGACGGTCGGCTCGACGTAGTAGCCGTCCTCGTACTCCTCGCCCTCGGGCGTGGAGCCGCCGGCGACGAGGTTCGCGCCCTCGTTCTCGGCGACCTCGATGTAGTCGAGGGTGCCCTCCAGCTCGCTCTCCGTGACGTGGGGCGCCATGCCGGCGTCCTCCAGCCCGGGACCGAGCTCGATGGACTCCGCTTCTTCGACGACGGCCTCGACGAACTCGTCGTAGAGGTCCTCGTGGACGATGGCGCGGGAGCAAGCCGTACAGGCCTGTCCCGTGCCGCCGAAGGCGCCGTTGGCGCAGATTTCCGCGGCTTCCTCGACGTCCGCGGAGTCCGAAACGACGGTCGGGTTCTTCCCACCCATCTCCGTCTGGACGCGCTTCATGTCGTCCGTCGCGGCGTCGTAGACCATGTGGCCGACCTCGGAGGAGCCGGTGAAGGAGACGAGGTCGATGAGCTCGTGGGAGTTGATTGGGCTACCCACCTCGGAGCCCGAGCCCGTGACGTAGTTCAGCACACCGTCGGGGAGGCCCGCGTCCTCGAGGCACTCGGTCAGCTTGCGCGCGACGTTCGGCGCGGCGGAGGCCGGCTTCCACGCGATAGTGTTACCCGTCGCCAGTGCGGGTGCGATCTTCCACGCGGGGATGGCGATGGGGTAGTTCCACGGCGTGATGAGCCCGGCGACACCGACCGGCTCCCGGACGGTGCGGAGCTTCTTGTTCTCGCCGGAGGCGTTCTTCACGGTGCCGCGATAGTCCACGGCCTTCCCGGCGTAATAGTAGAAGATGTCGATGGCACGCTGGACCTCGCCGGTCGCCGAGGAGAGAGGCTTGCCCTCCTCCTCGGTGAGCGTCTTCGCCAGCTCCTCTTTGCGCGCTTCGAGGTTCTTCGCCGTCTCGCGCAGAATCTCGCCGCGCGCGGGACCGGGCGTGTCCGCCCAGTCGTCGGCCGCGGCGTCGGCGGCTTCGATGGCGTCCTCGGCGTCGGCCGTCGAGGAGGCCTGGAACTCGCCGACGACCTCGTCGGTCGCGGCGGGGTTGGTGACTTCGAAGGTCTCGCCCGTCTCCGAGGCGACCCATTCGCCGTCGATGTAGTTCTTGTATGTCTCGGGCATCAGTTCATCCGTCAATTGCGAGGTTTACCCCCTTTTCGGTTGCGGACGCACTCACCCCGAGCCGGATTTTCCCCGAATCAACTGCCGGCAAACCGAGCGTACGTTCGACTCAGAGGCTGAATAACCGATTTCCTCCGGTCGCCCGGGACGCTCGTGGACGAGTACCTGCGCCGGACCACGACTGCCGGGGTTTATAACCCGTCCCGGTCCACGCGGGCGTATGGTACATTCGACGTGGGGCGAGTGGTTCGTCCGCGACGAGGTGGAGGCCGCCGACCCCGAGGGTGCGTCCTGTTGGTATCTGGGCTGTAACGGCTTCGTCCTCCGCTCCGCGGAGGCGACCCTCTACATCGACCCGTACTTCCAGGACGGGGACCCGCCGCGAGTCGTCCGGATGATTCCGGTGCCGCTGGACCCCGCCGACGCCACCGAATGCGACGGCGTGCTCATCAGCCACGAGCACGTCGACCACGCCAACCCGCCCTCGTACGGCCCGCTCGTCGAGGGCTGTGACACGTCGGCCTACGGCACGTCCGCGTGCTGGGACGGTCGCGAGGAGTACGACGGCGACGTCACGGTCGCGGACGAGCGCCAACGGGAAATCGGGATGGGCGAAACCCTCGCAATCGGGGACTTCGACGTCCACGTCCGCGACGCCGAGGACCCCGACGCCGAGGGCGACGTCTCCTTCGTCGTCGAGCACGATTCGGGGACGTTCTTCCACGGCGGCGACGCCCGCCCGAGCGCGGCATTCGAGGCCATCGGCGAGGAGTTCGACATCGACCTCGGCGCGGTGGCTTTCGGCTCGGTCGGCAACATCCACGACCCCGACGAGGGCGAAACCAGCCGCACCCAGTGGTACATGAACGAGAACGACGTCATCGAGTGTGCCAACATGCTCGGCCTCGATAGGTTGGTTCCCACCCACTACGACATGTGGCGCGGGATGGACGCCGACCCGAAGGTCCTCCACGACCACGCGACGAGCTTCGAGTATCCCCATGTCGTTGAGCGCGTGCAGGTCGGCGACCGGCTGGACTTCGGCAGTCCGGGCGTGCGGAAGGCCGAGTCGCTGCGGTAGACGACTTTCGGAGGCCCTTTACGTCGGCGCCGGAGAGATGAACGAGACGGCACGGTCAGGCAGCTACCTTTCAACCCGCGCGGCTCTGCCGCGTCGGTTGCCGCTGACTGACCTACCCCGTCGCTCTACATCCCCGAGCGACGGCTTTCGCCCGACCCGTTTCGCCTACCGTCTCCCGAGCGCCCAACCCGCACCGAGCGCGGCCAGCCCGGCGCCGATGCCGAACCCGGGCGTGCCCGGCGAGCTCGTCGTGGTGCCGTTTCCGCCACCGTTGCTTCCTCCACCGCCACCCTCGCCCGCCACCAGCCGGTGAAGCGCCCCTGACTCCCCGCTCGGCCCGGACGACTCGGTCGTGAGAACGTACGTCTCCCCCTGGAACTGGCCGAAGCCGAGCACATGGGCGAACTCGCCCGTGGTTTCGAGGACGCTCGTCTCCCAGAGGCCCTCCTCTGTGGGGTCAGCGACGAAGAGCTCCCCGCCGGCGTTCCAGTCCGCGAAGAGATAGCGCCCCTGCAAGGAGGGAACCCGCTCCCCCCGATAGACGTGCCCGCCGATGACCGAAATCCCGCTCACCGGCGCGCCGCCGTGGGGGTACTCGACGACCGGGTCTCTCAGGGGCTCGCCGTCGGGCGTCTCGCTCGGACACGAATCGGCGCCGAAGCAGTGGGCGCCCTCCTTGACGTTCCAGCCGTAGTTGCCGCCCGCCTCCACCAGCGAGACCTCCTCCCACGCGCCCTGCCCTACGTCGGCGACGAGGAAGTCCTCGCCGTCGAAGGAGAAACGCCACGGGTTGCGAAAGCCCCACGCGAACTGTTCGGGATAGTCGGAATCCGAGAGTGGATTCCCCTCCGGTATCGCGTACGGCTCCCCTGAATCCACGTCGAGGCGGAGGATACTCCCGAGCAGATTGGAGTCCGTATCCTGTCCGTTCCCGCCGGGGTTCGCGTCGTACCAGTCCTCGACGTGACCGGTGCCTTGGTCGTTCGCGCCGCCGCCGTCGCCGACGCCGACGTAGAGGTACCCATCAGGACCGAACGCCACGGAGCCGGCGTTGTGGTTCGCCTGCGGTTCGGGAATTTCGAGGAGGACGGTCTCGCTGTCCGCGTCGACACCCTCCCCCGATGCGTCGAAGGTGGAGAGGACGAACGTGTGGCTGTACTCGCCGGGCATTCCCTCGCGTAAGGGTGCGCTGTAGCGGACGAACAGCCGCTCGCCGTCGGGGTGAAACGCCGCGCCCAACAGTCCGCGCTCGTCGTAGCCCGAATTGAGCGACACCATCCGGTCGCGCAAATCGAGGACGGTCTCCGTGCCCTCCTCTCCGATTCGGCCGACGGTTCCCCTCTGGTCTGCGACGTACAGCGCCCCCTCCCTAGCTGTGACGTCCAGCGGCGCGGCGAACCCGTCGGCGACCGCTTCGAGGCCCACCGTGACGTCCGACTGCCCGGCGGCCGACCCGACGGCGCCGACGCTCAGCGCCGCGCCCGCCGCCGCGAGAAAGCTCCGGCGTTGCATACGCCGAAAAACGGTCCGTAAACCTATATATCCTGGCGCTCGCCCGTTTCCGCCGCGTCGTAGACGGCTTCGAGCGTCCGCATGTCGTGGAGGCCGTGCTCGCCGTCGGGGTGGACGGGCTCGTCGTTGAGCACCCGGTCCGCGAAGTAGGCGAACTCCTCCAGCATCTGGTTTGGCTGGGGCGTGACGGTCGTCGTCTCGATGTTGTTCCGCCGGAGTTCGAGCGTCCGCGCCGTCCGGTTGCCGAAGCAGGGTTCGAGGGTGAGCTCGCCCTCGCTGCCGATGATTTTGAGGTGGCCGGTACTGTACATGTTCTGCGACGCGGAGATGGAGGCGGTGACGCCCTCGTAGTCGATAGTGATGGTCGCGCGCTCGTCGGGGACGTCGTCGAAGGCCTCGTCCTCGGAGACCATCTGTGCGGTCGCCGACACGGGGTCGGCGCCGAGAACGAAGCGTGTGGTGTTGATGGGATAGATGCCGAGGTCCGTAACCGAAGCCCCGCGCCCGGCGAGCTCCGGGTTCAGGCGCCACTGGTCCGGGTTCGGAATCATCTCCAGGAGCGACTGGGACATGTGGCCGTGGACCGCCAGCGGCTCGCCGACGAACCCCTCGTCGACGAGGTCCTTCATCCGGCGCACCGAGGGCTCGGTGTGCATCCGGTAGGCGACCATCAGCTGGGCGTCGACGTCCTCGAACGCCTCGACCATCTCCGCGGCGCGCTCGACGCCGCCCTCCATGGGCTTCTCACAGAGGACGTCCTTCCCCATCTCCGCCGCGGCGACCGCGTTCTCTAGGTGGGCGGCGTTCGGCGTGCAGATGTACACCGCGTCGTAGGCGTCGCTCGCCGCGCCGTTCTGGAACTCCTCGTAGGTGATGCCGGCAGCGAGGCCCTCCTCGTCGGCGACGCCCTCGGCCTTCTCCTTCGTGCCGGAGACGACGACGGTCGTCTCGCAGTGGTCGGTCTCCGCGACGGCGGGCATCGCGCGGTCGGTCGTCCACCAGCCGAGCCCGACCATCGCGAAGCGAACCGTCCCCTCCGCCCCCTGTTCCCAGTCCCGCTTTTCGAAGTCGTCGAAGTACGACTCGATGTCCATACGGCGCCTGTCGGCGCTCCGGGCAATATATGTTCTGAACAGCGACGGGTCCGAGAAAAATCAGTTCTTGGCGTTCTTCGCGTCCTCGACCAGCGAGCGCGCCGAGTCGCGGGTCTCCGAGAGCGTCGCGCCGGCGAGCGCGCCGATGGCGCCCCCGGTGCTGGCGGCGTTCCGACTGATGAGGCCCCCGACGGCGGCACCGACGGCGGCGCCGACGGCGGCGGTTCGGGCACGGGCGAGTCTGCGCGCGAGTGCGTCCTTCATACCCGGACGTAGAACGCACCGGCGTATAAACGTGTCCCGAC
>JBEQBK010000100.1:0-9342 GCA_041639855.1 Halobacteriaceae archaeon
CGGCGGCGACCCCGAACGGTTTTCCGCCTGCCTTCCCTCGGTCCCGATAATGAGCACGTTGACGTGGGTGCTCACCGGCTTGCTGGCCTTCTGGTTCGCGCTCTACGCCCTCCGGGCGCGCGGCCTGCTTCCCGAGTCGGTGCGCTTCCAGGGTCCCTTCGTGACGCTCCATACGGTCCGGGGTCGGAAGCTACTGAACCGCCTCGCGGCGCCCAAGCGGTTCTGGCGCGCGTGGGGTAACTTCGGCCTCGGTGTGGCGATGGTCGTGATGGTCACCGCCGTCGCCTACTTCGTCGCGCAGGCAGTCATCATTCTCCAGAACCCGCCGGGCATCGAGCGCCTGGCACAGCCCTCCTACTTCCTCGCGGTGCCGGGCGTGAACCCCCTCCTTCCGCTCGAAATGGCGCCGGAAATCGTTTTCGGGCTTCTCATCGGCCTCGTCGTCCACGAGGGGGGCCACGGCATTCTCTGTCGGGTCGAGGACATCGACGTAGATTCGATGGGGCTGGCTTTTCTCTCTTTCATCCCGATGGGCGCGTTCGTCGAACCCGACGAAGAGAGCCAACGAAACGCCGACAGAGGAGGGCGTGCACGGATGTTCGCGGCCGGCGTCACAAACAACTTCGCCGTCACTGCCGTCTTCCTGTTCCTCCTCTTCGGCCCGGTGGTCGGGTCGCTGAGTCCCGTCGCGGGCGCCGCCATCGCGGGGTCGCTCCCGGGGTCGCCCGCCGCGGACGCGGGCATCGAGCGGGGGGACGTGGTGACGGGCGTCGCGAACCAGTCCATCGAGTCGAACGCCGCGCTCGACGACCGGCTGGCGAACATCTCCGCCGAGACGGTTCCCGTGACGCTGAAGGACGGTCGTGAGACGACGGTTGACCGCTCGGTGCTGATAACGGGAATCGTCGAGGGCACGCCGACGGCGCTCACGCGGGGCGAGACCATCACCCGAGTGAACGACACGGCCGTGGACACCCGCCGCGAGTTCCTCGCGGCCCTCGAATCGCGGCCCGTCGCGACGCTGCAGACGCGGAACAACACCACGACGGCACCGATGGGGACCTACGTCGTCGCCGTCGAGGGCGGACCGTTCAACGAGTCGGGCGGCGCCCGCGCCGGGACGCACGTCGTCACCGCCGTCGACGGGGAACGAACCGTGACCCGGGAGGACCTCTCGGCCGCGCTCGGGACCACCGCGCCCGGCGAAACCGTGTCCGTCGTCGCCTATCGCGACGGCGAACGAGAGGAGTTCGCCGTCGAACTCGGCTCACAGGAGGACCAGAACGACGGCTACCTCGGCGTGCGCATCTACGACGGGACCAGCGGGATAGTCGTCTCCGACTTCGGCGTCGAAACGTACCCCGCGGACTGTTACCTGCAAGTCCTCGGCGGCGACGAGGACTGCGGGCTCGGCGGGCTCGGACTCCCCTTCCAGATTTACCTGGTTCTCGTCTTCCCGGTCATCGGGCTGACGGGGCTCATCCCGCAGTTGCCCTTCAACTTCGCGGGCTTCTTCGGCCCCATCGCGAACTTCTACGCCGTCGACGGGCCGCTCGCGGCGCTGGGCGGCGGGGTGTTCCTCCTCGCGAACGTCCTCTACTGGGGCGCGTGGATCAACATCAACCTCGGGATATTCAACTGCGTGCCCACGTTCGTCCTCGACGGCGGGCACCTGCTCCGGGCCGGCGCGGAGGCGGTCGTCGCCAGACTCCCCGTCGAGAACCGCGTGGAGCTCGTGAGCGCGATTTCGGTGGGGGTGCAGCTGTTGATGCTCATCAGCCTGCTGACGATGGTGTTCGCCCCCTCGATTCTGAACTGAGTTCCGAAAGAAGCGAGTGGCGCGGGCCCGAAGGGGACGTATGGCTGAGGCACCCGAGACCGAGGAAGGCTGGTACGCACTCCACTCCTTTTATCGCGTGGACTGGGACGCGTGGCGCGACGCGCCACAACGCGAACGGCGAAGCGCCCTCGAAGGGGGCGAGTCGTTCCTCGCGGCCCGCGAGAACGACGAGGCGGCGGGCGACTCGGCCGTCTTCTCCGTCGTCGGGCACAAGGCCGACCTGCTCTGTCTGCATTTCCGGGACTCCCTGGACGAAATCGAGCGCATCGAGCGGGCGTTCGAGAACACCGCGCTCGCGGCGTTCACCGAGCGCGTCGACTCCTACGTCTCCGTGACCGAAGTGTCGGGGTACGTCTCCGACGACTACTTCGAGGACCCAGAGAGCGTCGACGAGGGGCTCAAGCGGTACATCGAGGGGAAACTCACTCCGGACATCCCCGAGGACACCTACGTCTCCTTCTACCCGATGGCGAAGCGCCGCGGCCCGGAGCACAACTGGTACGACCTCGACTTCGAGGAGCGCGCCGAACTCATGTCGGGACACGGCGACGTCGGGCGGAAATACTCGGGGAAAATCAAACAGGTCATCTCCTCCTCGGTGGGGCTGGACGATTACGAGTGGGGCGTCACCCTCTTCGGCGACGACCCGACGGATATCAAGGACCTCGTCTACGAGATGCGCTTCGACGACGCCACCTCCAAGTACGGCGAGTTCGGCTCCTTCCGTGTCGGCCGGCGCTTCCCGCCGAGCGACCTGCCGGCCTTCTTCGACGCCGAGACGGTGCCCGCGGACGAATCGGCGGGCCACCACGGCCACGCGGAGAGCCATCCCGGTGAGGGGGACAGCCACGAGCACGGCGAAGGGGGACACCACAGTGGTCACGAGCACGGCGACACCGACGACGAGGAGGAGAACATCCGCGAGCAACTCGACGACCTCGACGTGTACGCGGGACAACCCCACGGCGAGGACGCCTTCGCGGTCGTCGTCTACTCCGACGCCGACGTCGAAGAGGTCGAGAGCGAGGCGATGGACTTAGCGGAGAGCTTCGACCACTACGACACCCACGAAGGCACCTCGGTGTACGAGGGCGAGAGCGAGCACGCGGTCGTGAGCCTCTGGGAGACCTCCTCCGCCGCCGACACCGCGGCGGGCTTCCTCACCGACCTGCCGGGCGTGACCCGGAAGGCCGGTGACGACCAGGACGGTTGGGGCACGATGGGGATGTTCTACACCGTCAAACCCGAGTACAGAGAGGAGTTCGAAGAGACCTTCAAGGAAGTGGGCGAGTTACTCGCCGACATGGAGGGCCACCGCGAGACGGAGCTCCTGCACAACCGCGAGGACGGCAACGACATGTTCATCGCCAGCCAGTGGGACTCCCGGGAGAACGCGATGGCCTTCTTCCGCTCCGACGCCTTTTCGGAGACCGTCGAGTGGGGCCGCGACGTGCTGGCGGACCGGCCGCGCCACGTCTTCTTAGCGTAGTACTACGACGCCAACCCCTCGCCGAGAGCGAGCAGAGCGTCTTTTTGGTCCAGATTTTTGCGCCGAGTGGTTCGCTTCGGCGAACCCGAGGCGGAAAAAGGTGGGTTGTGAGGTGCTGGCGGACCGGCCGCGTCACGTCTTCCTCGCCTGACTCCGTCTTTATCAGTTCGTGTCCGTATCGACCGTCGCGACCAGTTCGAAGGGTTCGTCGCCGGCAAGGGTACCCGTCGCGAAGACGGTGTAGACCTCGTCCGCCTCGACCGCGAGGGGCGTTTCGTACACGACGTCCCCGTCGTTGCCCGCCGTCGCCGGGCGGATTTCGACGTCGTACTGACCCGCCGGCACGTCGACGTAGTGGCCGGTTATCTCAGCGAACGGGAGCCCCTCGACCAGCGTCGCCGCGCCGCCGTTGACCGTCACGTCCACCGCGGGCGCGTCGGGCGCCGCGTGGAGGACCCGGACCCGCGCGAGGTCGGGGTTCGGGTGTCGGTCATCCACGGAGACGAGCGGGGCGAAGGAGTCATCCGCGAGTCGGCCGAGCGCGGTGACGGTGTAATCGACGTCGTCCTCGATAGTCACGTCGCCCTCGAAGACGACCGTGTCGGGAGCGTCCGCCGGCGTGATGGTGACGGTGTACGTTCCCGGGTCGACGGGGAGGAACTCCGAAATCGTTCGGAAGGGGACGGCCGAGAGGACCCGCACGTCGTCGAGATACACGTCCACGGCCGGCGCGTCGGGGACCGCGTGGGCGACGCGCAGCGTCGTCTCGTTGCCCGGTGTGGCCGCGACGGCGCCCGTTGTGGCGCCGACGCCCGCTATCGCGATGGTTGCCGTGCCGATACTACGTAACACGCCGCGGCGAGTGGGTTGCATGGCTTTTCACCGGAGTGAACTGACGCCGGACGGGGGGATAAGCCGATGCCGAAATACGGCCCGAAAGTGCGGCGGGAACTGGTCGGTATCGGGGTGTGAACCGTCCGCTACGCCCCACTCACGCCGTGGAGCCCGACGATACCGACGGCGATGAGACCGATGAATCCAACCCGCGCGAGCGTGACGGGTTCGTCGAAGAGGAAGACGCCCAGCGTTGCGGTGCCGACCACGCCGATACCGGTCCAAACGGCGTAGGCGGTGCCGACGGGGAGGTTCTCGACGGCCCGGCCGAGCAGGACGATACTGGCGATGAGCGCGAGCGCAGTCAGCAGGGTCGGTCCCGGTTTCGAGAGGCCCTCCGAGTATTCGAGACCGACGGCCCAGCCGATTTCGAGGACGCCCGCGAGCGCGAGGACGTACCAGGACATGGCGGCGGGTAGCGGGAGGGGGGATATAGCTGCCGATGGTTCGGTCGCGGGTCAGCCGAACTGCTCGTCCTGAAACAGGGGGTACGCGATGACGAGACCGCGCCCAAACGAGCAAAAAGGTGGGTTAGTCGCCGCTCGCGGGCAACACGCCGGCGCGTTCGAGGTCCTCGCCGTCCACGGAGGTCCGGAAGTCCTCGGGGTTCATTCCGTCGTCGCGCTCGATGCCGAAGTTGTCGGCGTAGAGGTCCTGCACGCGCTCGTACTCCGCCTCGGAGAGCGGCGGCGTCTCGGGCGCGGCGGCCCACTCGTCGATGTCGGCCTCCGTCCGGAACGTGGGGGTGACCGAGGCGACGGCGTCGTGCGCGAGGAGGAACTGGATGGCGGCCTGGCCCATCGTCCGTTCCCCCTCGCGCTCCAGGAATCGAATTTTCTCCACTTTCTCCCAGCCCGTCTCGTACCACTCGTCGGGGCGGAACCCGCGGTGGTCGCCCTCGTCGAGTTCCGTCTCCGGGGTTACCTGCTCGTTCAGCAGGCCGGAGGAGTGAGGGACGCGGGCCAGCACGGAGGTGTCCGAGTTCGTGCGCTCGATTTCGTCCACGAAGTGCTTGCCGGGCGTCTGTTCGAAGAGGTTGTACACCACCTGAACGGCGTCGAAGGCGTCGAGTTCGATGGCGCGCTCGCCCTCGGCTATCCAGCCGATGGAGGGACCGAGCGCCCAGCCCAGCGCGTCCACGAGACCGTCGTCGCGGAGGTTCTCCAGGGCACTCACGAGTTCGGGCGTGACCTCCTCGACGTTCGCGTTGTGGAGCTGCAGGACATCGAGTTTCTCGACGCCCAGCCGGTCGAGCGAGCGCTCGACGGCATCCTCGATGTAGTCGGGGGACATCTCCTTGGGGAGTTCGCCGTGGCCCGCCTGAGGGTTGTTGTAGAAGTCGTAGCCGACCTTCGTGCCCAGCGTGACTTCCTCGCGGCGCCCCTCGATGGCCTCACCCACGACTTCCTCGCTGTCGCCGTGGCCGTACACGTCGCCGGTGTCGATGAAGGTCACACCCGAGTCGATGGCGTGTTCGAGCATCCGAATCCCGTCCTCGCGGGTGCGGTCGCCCCACCAGTCCGTGCCGACGACCCAGGCGCCGAAGCCGACGGTCGAGACCTCTACGCCGGAGTCGCCGAGTTCGCGCTGCTCCATACCCGCACATACGGTGCGAGGCACTTAGCGCGTGCGGAAACCCGCGCGGCGTGGGAATCTACCGGCAACCTTCGCACGAAGGCGGAGGGTATGGTCGGGACGGAAACCCATATGGGGACCACCGGATAAAAGACGGGAAATGACGAAGCGACGTGTCACCCTCCCGCCGGACGCCGAAAACGGCGTGGACGAGTTCATCGCGGAGGTGGACGAGCGGCTCTCCTCGGCGGAGGACACCTGCGAGGTGGTCACCGACACGCTCGTCGATCTCCACGGCGACCGTGAAGCGTACGAGGCGTGGCAGAACGGGAAGGAGGTGTCGGCCGCCGAGCGCGTCCGGCTCCAGGGGTACGACCCCTGTAACTCGACACTCGAAGCCGAGTACTACGCCGAGAAGGACGAGGAGGCCTTCGAGCGCTCGAAACACCTCCAGTGGCTCTGGCGGCAGTTCGACGCGACGCCGATGGCCGACAACGTCGAGTTCGCGCTGCGCTTTCGGGGAATGTTGGCGAGCCACCTCTTCGAGGAGGCCGGAGAGAACCTCCGCATCTTCAAGGGCGTCACCTTCTCGTACGGACACAACATCTCGGTCGGCGACAACGTCGTCATCCACGACGACGTGCACTTAGACGACCGCGGCGAGCTCGAAATCGGCGATAGGGTCTCCATCTCCGACGGCGCACACGTCTACAGCCACGACCACGACGTCGTCGACCAGACGGAGATCCGCAACTACCGGACCGTCATCGAGGACGACGCCCGCGTCACCTACGACGCGATGGTCCGCGCGGGCTGTGTCGTCGGCGAGAACAGTGTCGTCGGCGCCCGTGCGGTCGTCCAGAGCGACGTCCCCCCACACCACATCGCCGTCGGGATGCCCGCGAAGTCGGTGAAAATCAAGCCGGGCTTCGAGGACCAAACCGTGCCTATCGAAGCGGCCAACGAGGACCGCCAGGACGAGCGCGAGATTCCCTACGAACTGCCCGCGGACCTAGAGCGCTTCGACGAGTTCGGCCGTCCGCCCGAACGCTCGCGGCCACACCGACCGCACAAGCGGCCCGGAAACGCGCCCCAGGAGCGCTGATGGCCCGCGCCCTCGCCCTGAACGTCGGCGCGAACACCAACGAGCCCGGCTTCCGTGGGCCGTTGTACCCGGACGGAACCTTCGACTACCTCCCGATTCCCGAAACCGAGCCCGCCGAGAGCGTGCCGACGTACGGCGACCTGGACCCACACCTGCGCTTCGACGTGCCCGAACGGGTGTGGGACACGCCGGTCCATCTGGACCCGGCGTTCGTCGAGTACGCCGACGGGGAAGCCTACACCTACGGCGACCCACACGGGGTGAAGGCGAAGCCCCTACTCAACCTCCATGCGGGCGATCACCTCTACTTCTACGCGACGCTGGAACGGGTGAACGCCGACGAGGACGAGCCCGCGTGGACCGCCTGCGTCATCGGGGAGTTCCGCCTCGCGCACGACCCCCTCAGTGGAGACAAGTACCACGAACGACCCGCCGACGAGCGGGAGGCCTTCGCCTCGAACGCCCACGTCAAACGCGATACGATGGACGCCCGGGCGCTCGTGGTTGGCGATTCGAGCTCCGAGCTGTACGAGCGGGCCGTCCCGCTGGGGGACGGGACGAAGGCGAACCGCCTCGTCACGGACTACTCCGAGGACTCCGGGAAGGGGCCGTGGTGGCGCCGACCGCTGCGCTTCGAAGGGGCAGGCGCCGAACGGTTCCGCGAGGCGGTCCACTCGTTCGGGCGCTGAATCCCGAAGGTGACGTTTTGGGAGGTGTCAGCCCCGCATCGCTCAGTTTTAAGAGCGTCGACCGTCGAAGCCGATACGAATGTCCGAGGGGGACGCCACGGGGGAGCTGTTGACCGTCATCAGCCGTCGACAGCCCATACTGAACCAGTTGCGGGAGGGAGCGGCGTCGAAGCCGGCCCTGGTCGCGGGAGCCGACAGCTCCCGCTCGACCGTGGACCGGGCGCTCCGCCGTCTGGAGGCGCTGAACCTCGTCGGGTACGGCGAGGACGCCTACGAGTTGACCCTCTCCGGACGGCTGGCGCTGAACGCCTACGAACAGTTCGCCGCCCGCGCGGAGTCGGTCGTCGCGGCGGGCGAACTCGTGAGCCACCTCCCCGCGGACGCGCCGATGAGCCACGCGATGCTGGCGGACGCGGAACTCGTCTTCGCCGACGCCGGCGACGACCCGGGCGCCGCCCTGCGCGAACGCCTCGCCGACGCGGGCCGCGTCCGCGCGCTGGCCCACACCTACGACGACGTGCTCGCGGACGACCTTCTCGGCCGGGACACCGCCGACGGCGTGGACGCCGACGTATTGCTCTCGCAGCCCGGCTACGAGGGGGCGGCCGAATCGGAGGCCCTCCAGCGGGCGACCGAGGCGGGCGTCGTCAGAACCGTCGAAACGACGCCCTACGGACTGTTCGTCTGTGGCTCCGGCGGCGAAGACGAGGCCTGTCTGGCCGTCTACGACGGCGAGAACAGCCTCCGGGGCGTCGTCCGGAACGACCGGGCCGAGGCCGTCGCGTGGGCCGAGGACCTGATTTCGGAGTACGGCGAGAAGGCACAGCGCGTGAGTCGGTAGGGCGCCCTACCCTTCCGTCGGGGGCGATTCGATATCGAGACGCGCGACGGCGAGGACTCGCCAGTCACCGAGGACCTCGGGCGTCGGGTCGAACATGGGAACCGAGAGCCGAACGGTCGAGGTCGGGGGGAGCGCCTCGGGGAGCAAGTACGTCTCGCGGAGCGACTCGCCCGGGGCGAGCGTCTCGGTTCGGTATCCGTTGTGTGAGTCGATAGCGGACGCCGGGTAGGCCCGGACGACGCCGGACGTGTCGATGAAGGGGTTCGGGTCGTAGCCGTTGTGCGGGAGCAGGACCGGTTCGTCGCCGACGGCGGTCAGGACGCCGAAATACGGCGGGCCGTAGTGGTTGACATCCAGCGGCGCGTCGAGTTCGTTCGTGGCGGTGACGGTGAGCGCCCGGTCCTCGACCCGGCCGTCGAACCCGAGCGGGGCTCGCCAGTCGGGTCCACGTCTGGGGGGGTAGCCGAGGGGCTGGCGATCGTCGACCCGAACGGAGAACGTCGAGCCCCGGTAGCGTATCGGCGCGCCGTAATGTTCGGAGTCGTGGAACGCCGGCGGCGAACTCAGACACCACGCCCGCGTGATGCCGTTTGCGACCTCGATGCGGCTCTCGCGGGCGAGGTCCTCGAACGCGACGGGTTCCGTCTCGGGCTCCGAAACCGAAGAGGCGTCGATCTCGTAGCGGGCGCCGAAGCTCGGGTACGCCGTCGTGACGCCGGTAACGCGGGCAGGGTTCATCGAGGCATCCGCGCCGGGCGCGGAACAACCGCCGAAACCCAACAACGCGCCACCGGACAGCCGGAGCGCGTCGCGCCGGGAAAGTCGTTCACCGACCATGGTGGCCCAACGCCCCCGCTCCGGAAACGTGTTTGGGAGATGACCAAATCGGCTCAGATATGTGTCGCCCGT